>CAWDPB010000076.1:0-66694 GCA_963804075.1 uncultured Acidobacteriaceae bacterium
ATAATTCAGCAGTTCATGCCGTTGGCATCGCCTAACACGCAAAGGGGAGAGTCTCCCGGACGTAATGACGTTCCGAAAGACCTGGCGCGCCTATCAATCACGTCTATTGAATGCACTGGAACGGGTACCTGCAAAACCGACGTTTGCATTTGGTAGCAGCGCCGGGATCGGGCAAGACAGTTCTGGAGTTTGAAGTGATAAAGCGGGGCGAATCAGCCCACCTTAGTGCTGGCACCGACGATCACTATCCGGGATCAGTGGGTTGATCGTCTTGTCGACCTTTTCCTGCCTCCGGGCAGCGGCAGACGCGCGTGGGTTTCCACGGAACTGAGGAGCCCTGCGTTTCTGCAACCGCCACTTATCCAGGCTTTGCATCGCAAGACGCAAGTAGCAGGGCTCTTCATGATTTTCTCGGCGCCCTCTGCGTCTCGGCGGTAATGAGCGAAACGTATTCATGGCAGATACCAAGAAACTGAGCAAAGAAGAACGCAAGAAGTCCAAGCGCACGGCGCGCAAGAAGATCAAGGTGGACAAGCCGAAGAAGCCCCGCGATTACGCGCGCGGATCGAAAAAGCGCAAGGTCAAGAAGATGGCGCGCGGCCAGGCGAAGCGGTAAAAGGCTGCAGGCTTCTGGCTACTAGCTTCTAGCAAACTGATGGAGGCACGGGCGCCCTCGCCCGTGCTTTCCATTAGCAGAAGGAGATACGGTCTCTTGGCACAATCGGTCACGGACGATACCGCTGCGCGGCAACCCAACCAGCTTCTCTGCTGCAAATCCATCGACAAGCTGATTTCGGAAGCCGACAACCCCGCGCACCGGCTCAGCAAGACGCTCGGCCCGTGGTCGCTGACGGCGCTTGGCATCGGCGCCATCATCGGTTCGGGCATTTTTATACTTACCGGCACTGCGGCTGCCGGCGAGTACTTCCAGGCGCCATCCATCCTGCATGCGCAGGCGCTCGACCTGATCGTGAGTTTCCTGCGCACGGGCAGCACGGCAGGAGCCTTGATGCATGGGCGTCCTCCGGCAGGGCCTTCGATAGCGATTTCGTTTCTTCTGGTAGCGGTTGCGTGCAGCTTCGCCGGGTTGTGCTACGCGGAGTTGGCGTCGATGATCCCGATTGCGGGCAGCGCCTACACCTATTCATACGCCACGCTCGGCGAAATCTTCGCCTGGATCATCGGCTGGGACCTGATCCTCGAATACGTGGTCTCGAACGTCGCCGTGGCCGTGGGTTTTGCCGGCTATACGAAAGCACAACTGGCCGCCTTCGGCCTCAACCTGCCGGATAAATGGGCCAGCCCGGTCTGGGCGAGCGGGCAGTGGACGGGCGCTTACTTCAACCTTCCTGGCTTCCTCATTGTCTTTATTCTCACGCTGCTGCTGGTGCGCGGCGTGAAGGAGTCGGCCGAGACCAACAACATCATGGTGGCGGTCAAGATCGGCGCCATCCTGACTTTCCTCGTCGTCGGCGGAATGTTGGTGAAGCCCGCGAACTGGCGCCTTTCGCGCCCTCTGGCTTTGCCGGAATCGTGACCGGGGGCGCAATCGTCTTCTTCACCTACATCGGATTTGACTCGGTCTCGACCGCAGCCGAGGAGTCGCGCAATCCGCAAAAAGACTTGCCCTTCGGCATCATCATGTCGCTGGTTGTCTGCACGCTACTTTATGTCGGCGTCGCGGTCGTGCTGCTGGGCATGATGAAGTACACGACTTTCGTTTCGGGAGAAGCCGCTGAAGCCCCCGTCGCCTACGCGATGAAGTATCTCGGCGTGCATCCGTTCTTCCGCTCGGTGATCGTGATCGGCGCGCTGACCGGAATGATCTCTTCGTTGCTCGTGTTTCAGTACGGGCAGGCGCGCATCTGGTACGCCATGTCGCGCGACGGATTGCTGCCGAAGCTGTTCTCGGCGGTACATCCGAAATACAAAACACCGCACTGGTCCACCTGGATCGCCTGCTTCGCCGTCGGAATCCCCGCCGGCCTGGTGGATATCGGCGATGCGGCCGACCTTGCCAACATTGGAACGCTGTTTGCCTTCGTGCTGGTGTCGCTGGGCGTGATCTTTCTTCGCCGCAGGCAACCGGACCGCAAGCGCGCCTTCCGCGTGCCCTTCGTGCCCTGGTTCCCGCTTCTGTCGGTGTTTTTCTGCGGCGGCCTGATGTTCGGCCTGACGCTGATCACCTGGCTGCGATTCGTTGATCTGGCTGGCCATTGGGCTGATGATCTACATTTTCTACAGCCGCCACCACAGTGAGTTCTGCAAGAAGAATCGGGTTATTGGGTGATCCGGACATTTGGGTAGGCTGGGTTCTGATTTTGAAGTCAGATGGACCGGTGCCGCGATCACACGATGGCTCGATTTAGAATGGTTCCATGTTCCCCGAGCCCTCGTCATTCCTCCTTGCGCTGCCCAAGGCCGAGCTTCATCTCCACCTCGAAGGTTCGATCGAGCCCTCCACGCTGCTCGAACTCCGGCAGCGCCACGGCATGGAGGGCGCGACCCTCGCCGAAGTCGAGCAACTCTACAACTTCGCCAACTTCGCCGGATTTCTTGTTGCCTTCAAAGATGTCACCGCGCATCTGCGGACGCCCGAAGATTATGAACTGATCGTTTATCGGCTGATGGAACGGCTGAAAGCGCAAAATGTCCTGCACGCCGAAGTCACGATTTCGGTCGGCGTCTGCCTCTGGCGCAAGCAGGATTTTCGCGGCGATCTTTGAAGGCTTGGAACGGGGCCGCCAGCGCGGCGAAAAAGACTTCGGAGTTTCGCTCGCTCTGGATCTTCGACGCCATCCGCCAGTTCGGCGCAGAGAAGGCGCAGCCCGTCCTCGATCTCGCGATTCAGTTTCGCGACCGCAACGTCGCCGCCTTCGGCATCGGCGGCGATGAGATCAAAGGCCCTCCGGAGCTGTTTGCCGAAGTATTTGCGCGCGCGGCCGAACACGGTCTGCATCTCACCGCCCACGCCGGAGAAAGCGCCGGGCCGGAATCGATCTGGGGCGCCCTCAACCTGAAAGCGGAGCGCATCGGCCACGGGCTCACGGCGGAAAAGGATCCTGAGTTAATCGAGGAACTAGCGGAACGGCAGATCCCGATTGAAGTCTGCGTGACCAGCAATCTCCGCACGGGATGCTGTCCCGACATAGCGCAACACCCCGTGCGCCGGTATTTCGACGAAGGCCTTATGCTCACGCTCAATTCCGACGACCCGGCCATGTTCCGCACCTCTCTCGTCGACGAATACCGGCTTGTTCAGGAGCATTTCGGTTTTTCCGACGACCATCTGCGCGAACTCGCCCGCAACTCCTTCGAGGCTTCGTTCTTGCCCGCCGGAAAAGAAAGTCGAATTCCTAAATCTGTTCGACTCCGTTGCCCTGCGCTCATAGGCTCCCATGTCATCCTCAAACGCAGCCCCTGCTGATGTACCGCCGCATGCACCCTCATCTCGTCCCTCCTTCAGGGCGGGTGCTTCGAGTACGTACTCTACTTTTGGAGGCACGCCTTTTTTTCGCATTCATTCCATCTGAGCGGAGCGAAAGATCTCTACCTTTGATTGGACACAGGATCGGACTTTCCCTAAAGTGGTTCCTTCCGGAACAATCGTCTGTGCGCTGGATTTCAAACCCCGCCGATCCATCGAAAGCTCGCATCCTCGCGCTTGCCTTGTGCGATTCCGGGTTAAAGCTTGGGCCCAGGATTACTCCAGCCGCCTTGCCCGTGCTGGCCGATTTGCTCGTGCAGCGCGGCATTGACGATCCCGTCCTCGCCGCCCGTTTTCTTGCGCCCTCGCTCGATCATCTGCACGACCCGCTGCAAATGTCCGGGATGAAAGCGGCGCTCGAACGCATCGAAGCCGCCATTGAGCGCAAAGAGAAGATTCTGATCTACGGCGACTACGACGTCGATGGCACCACTGCCATCGTCATTCTCAAGACCGCAATCGAACTCGTGGGTGGCGCGGCCGATTTCCACGTGCCGCACCGCATCCGCGAAGGCTACGATATGCGCGAAGACGTGATCGAGCGTGCGGCCGCCGATGGCGTACATCTGATCGTCAGCGTCGATATGGGCATCCGCGCCTTTGCCGCTGCGGAAACCGCGCGCCGTGTGGGTGTCGATCTCATCGTCACCGACCATCACCTGCCCGGCCAGGATGGCGTTCCGCACGCGCTCGCCGTCGTCAATCCCAACCAGGCAGGATGCGAATATCCCTGCAAGTATCTGTGCGGCGCGGGAGTGGCCTTCAAAGTCGCACAGGGCCTGATGCAGCGCCGTCTCGACGCTAAAGATCAGTCGCGGATGCTGATGTCGTTCATGAAAGTCGTGGCCATTGCGACCATCGCGGACGCCGTGCCCCTGCTGGGCGAAAATCGCGTCTTCGCGAAACTCGGCCTGGATGGATTGCGCCGCCCCGTGAACGTCGGCCTGAAGGCGCTGCTCGAAGTATCCAAACTAGGCGATGGACGCGCGCTCACCTCAACCGAAGTCGCTTTCCGCATCGCGCCCCGTCTGAATGCGGCCGGCCGCATGGATGTGGCTCGCGATGTCGTCGACTTGTTCAGCGTGAAGGATCCCGAACGCGCACGCGAAATTGCCGGGCACCTCAACCAACTCAATACCGACCGACAGGACGAGGAGCGGCACATCATCGAGAGCATTGAACGCCGCATCGAGGAAGATCCCTCGCTGCGCGATGCCTATTGCATGGTCATCGATGGTGAGGGGTGGCATCGCGGCGTGATCGGAATTACTGCCACGCGCGTCGTCGAGCGTCATACACGCCCGGCGCTGGTGATTTCACGTGACGGCGATGAAGCCTATGGCTCCGGCCGTTCCATTCCAGCTTTTCACCTGCTAAACGCTCTCGAGTCCTGCCGCGAGCTTTTCACGCGCTTCGGAGGCCACGCCCATGCCGTCGGCTTCGCGCTCCCCACCGCGAATGTGCAGAAACTGCGCGAGCATCTCGATGCCTACGCGCGCACGCGGCTCATGCCCGCTGATTTCGAACCCCAGCTTGAATTCGACCGCGAACTAGCGCTTGACGAGATCACGCCCGAGTTCCATGAAGCGCTCACTTTGCTTGAACCCTTTGGGATGGCGAATTCCGAACCGATCTTCACGGCAAAGGCAGTGCGCCTGATGACGCCCGCGCAGGCTGTAAAAGATAAGCATGTGCGTCTGCGGCTGGCGTCGGCGGCAAACGGTGTGGGAGCGAATCACAGTGCGGCGCCGGGCCCGTCCTCCACATCCCCATGGCGCAGCAACGTCGCCTTCAAGGCCATGGGCTGGGGACTCAGGGAATCGTGCGACCGGCTGCAACTGCTCGCCGGAGACAGTCTCGACATCGCCTACACGCTGAACATGAACGACCATCCCGAGTTCGGCGGTCTGGAGCTAAGTCTCCGCGATATTGTTCGCAGTACTGACATCGGCAACGCTGACACTCATAGCGCGGACTCCGCACTCGTCGACCGCTGACTATCGCCTTCGCCAAACTTGACCTTGAGCCGTTCTCAAGTTACATTTATCCGCCGTTCCAATCTTCGGAGGAAAAAGTCATGTTATCTGGGTTCAAGCAGTTCATCTTGCGCGGGAACGTGGTGGATATGGCAGTCGGTATCGTCATTGGCGGCGCCTTCGGCACTATCGTAACCGCCCTGGTCAAAGATCTTATCAACCCCGTCATCGCGCTTCTTGTTGGGAAACCGGATTTCACAGGGATCAGCTTTACGATTGGCACAACCGTGTTTCCGATCGGCGATTTTATCACTGCCGTGGTGAGCTTCGTGCTGCTGGCGGCCTCGGTTTATTTCTTCGTCGTAACTCCGGTCAATGCACTGGTCGCGCGCATGCGCAAAGACCCCGCTCCCGCCGACCCGACCACCAAAAAGTGTCCGGAATGCCTGAGCGAGATTCCCATCGACGCCCGCCGCTGCGCCCACTGCTCGCAGCCGGTGATGGGCAAGGCCGCGTAATTGGAGCAGGTCGCCGCTGGTTAAGAAAATTAGAGTGTGCCCGGAGCCTGCCCTGCGCTTATCGAAGGTTCGCGCCGTTTCTTGACGCTAACCTGGGCGGCTCTTCACCCATCTGAACGGTGGGTATTGAGTCTGGGAGTGGCAAATATCCCGACTTTCTTATAAAATCAAGGTTTCGGCATCAGCCTTGGAAGGATTCTTTCGTCATGGCACGAGTTTGTGATGTCTGCGGCAAGGGGCCGCAGTTCGGCAACACCATCAGCCACGCCCACAACGTGACCAAGCGGCGCTGGAACGTCAATCTGCGCCCGGTTCACGCCAAGGTCGGCACCACCAACAAGCACATGCGTGTGTGCACGTCCTGCCTGCGCAGCGGCAAAGTCGTCAAAGCGTAAAGGTTTGCGTGGGGACGCATTCGTCCGTACCCCACACATGGGAAGCCTTCGCCGCCTCGGTTGTTCAGACTCCTAACAGACCGTCCTATGGACACCTGTCGGCAGCTTAGTCCACGTCGAGCAGCTGCACGTCAAAGATCAGCGTCGCGTCCGGCGGGATGACGCCAGCAGCGCCTTTTTTTCCATAGGCCAGATCCGCCGGAATCTTCAGCTGGCGCTTGCCACCGACTTTCATTCCGGCTACGCCTTCGTCCCACCCCTTGATCACCTGGCTCGCGCCCAGCATGAACTGGAATGGACGGCCCGTGCCGACTGAGCTGTCGAACTTCTTGCCATTGGTGAGCCAGCCGGTGTAGTCGACCTTAACTTTGTGACCGGGCTTCGCTTCCGCGCCGGTTCCGGCCTTGATGTCCCAATATTCCAGGCCGCTAGCGGTCTTGATAGGCGCGCCCGTGACCTTGGTCGGTCCGCCGGCCGTTTGAGCCGCAGCCAGCGCGATTAAGCCAAAGAGTACAAGTGCAACCGAAAGAGCAATCGTCTTCATTGAGTCTTCTCCATTGAAATTCGAATCAACCTGCAAGTCTGCATTGAATCCTCACACAAGCGCAATCGCATCGATCTCCACCAGTACATCTTTAGGCAACCGCGCCACCTCCACGGTCGAGCGCGCCGGCGGAGCCTGCTTGAAATAACGCCCGTAAACTTCGTTCATGGCTGCGAAGTCTCCCATGCTTTTGAGAAACACCGAGCAGCGCACAACTTTCTCCAGGCTGCTGCCGGAAGCCTCGAGGATCGCGGCCACGTTCTTGAGCACCCGGTCGGTCTGCGCCGCCACATCTCCTGCAACCACCTGCTGCGTCGCCGGATCGACAGGGATTTGCCCCGAAGTAAATATGAAGCCCCCCGCCCGAATCGCCTGCGAGTAAGGCCCAATCGCCTTTGGAGCCTGGTCCGTAGAAATTCCGCGCATGATGCCTCCTGATTAAGAATCAAATCCTCATCGCCGCCAGCCGAAACAACTTGTCTTCCTGAGCGTAGTGAGGCGAACGCCGAACGGAGTCGAAGGATCCCTACTCCCAGCACACTTCTGCCCTACCACCTGAGACCTAAGACCTGATTCAAAACAACGAACTCTGCCGCCGATTCGGCGTGATCCCAAAATGCTCATATGCCAACTGCGTGGCCACGCGCCCGCGCGGCGTGCGATTCAAAAACCCAATCTGGATCAAGAACGGCTCGTAGATCTCTTCAATCGCGTCCGGCTCTTCCGCCAACGCCGCGCCCAGCGTGCTCACGCCCACCGGACCGCCCTGGTATTTCTCAATGATGGTCAGCAGCAGCTTGCGGTCGATCTCGTCAAACCCGTGCTTGTCGACTTCCAGCATCGCCAGCGCGGCTTGCGCCGTCGACAGATCGATGTTTCCCGCGGCCCGCACTTGCGCGTAATCGCGCACGCGCCGCAACAGCCGATTCGCAATGCGCGGCGTTCCTCGTGAGCGGCCTGCAATCTCCGTCGCTCCAGCGCGGTCAATCTTCACGCCCAGAATTTCCGCCGACCGCTCAATGATGATCCGCAAATCGTCATGCGTGTAAAACTCCAACCGCAGCAACAATCCAAACCGCGAGCGCAGTGGAGCCGAAAGCAATCCTGCGCGCGTGGTCGCGCCCACAAACGTGAACGGCTTTACATCCATGGTGTGTGTGCGCGCCGACGGCCCCTGCCCGATCATGATGTCGAGCTTGTAATCCTCCAGCGCCGAGTAAAGAATCTCTTCCAGCGCCGGCTGCAGCCTGTGCACTTCATCAATGAAGAACACCTGCCGGTCGTGCAGATTAGTGAGGATCGCGGTCAGGTCGCCCTTGATTTGCAGCGTTGGCCCCGACGTTTGCTGAAACGCAACCGCGAGTTCGTTGGCAATGATGTTGGCCAGCGTAGTTTTGCCCAGCCCCGGAGGCCCATAAAGCAGCACATGATCGAGCGCTTCGCCGCGAGACTTAGCCGCCTGAATGGCGACGTCCAGATTCTCCTTAACCTTGTTCTGCCCGATAAACTCCACCAGCCGCTGCGGCCGCAGCTTCAGCTCAAACGAAGAATCGTCCCCGACCGGCGCAGCGGAGACGAGGCGGTCCTTCATACGCGAATCTGCCATCGGCGAATCAGGATTGTTCTTAGCGAGAGCCACTGTGCGAAATGTTAGCAGAAGAAAGATCGTGCAGGGCGGACACTCTTGCCCGCCAGCCAGGCCCGCAGGAAGGGATGGGCGTCCTACTCGTGAATGCCTACTTCGCAGCGTCGCCCGCTGGCCCAGCGTAACCCAACGAATCCGCCACGGCCTGCACTCTTTTCAGAAACTTGGAAATCGGCATCCCGTCGTACTTCTCTATCAGCAGATCGCGACCGTATCCGATTGTGACCGCTTTTTGACTCACATTCGCGGCTGCATTACATTTGGCGATTATCTCCTCTTCGGTGTGAGGATCGCGGCATTCAGGGTAGGCGTCACGATCACGAGGTTCAGCGCACGAGACACTTGCGCGAAAACAGGCATTGAGCTCGCTGTGCGCGGAGATAATTTCATCGGGTTTTGCGGGCTTCACGACGAACATTCCCTGTGTTCCATCGCCACCCGTAAGTCTAAACCCGTCGACGAGCCCTGAAACATCATGGCGCAAGAACAGAATCAATGGACCTTGTCCTATATAAGTGCCCCCATCGAACAATCTATCGTCGCGGCCTGTGATAGTACTTGGGCGTTCAGTGTTTTCTGGGCCACATCTAACGGTTCCATTTGGGAACCCAACCGTAATGAGATCGCCGACTTTATGGGAGCCTTTCATGTGCGCAACACCTTTCCGTCGATGTAAAGAATCGCATCCTCACCAGAAGGAGAGATAGCCTCGGTTTCACCATTGCCTCTGCCGACCAAGACCACCTCGTCGCTCTTCTGCATCAGTGCGGGCAGGTCTTTTTCCAGAGTCGTCGGATTCACGTCACGAAGATGGGCGTAGAATTGGGGCTTGGGCAGGTGTGCAGCCTCGGATTTTTTGCAGAGGGGACTCATTAATATCATATCCTGCGTTTGTTCGGCCTTGATGTCCTTCACGTGCTTCTCCGGTGGCGCTTCCTGTGCTACCCCACAGCTAGCAACGACACCAACTATGAGAATCGTTTGTACCAAGCTACGCGCAATCGTCTTCACAAAATCTCCTTCTTACAGGATCCCCGGCACCAGCGCCGAAACTCGCCGCGAATAGTCTTCATACGATGCGCCGAATTGCGCGCGCATCCATTTTTCCTCGAGGCGCAATTTGCTCCAGAGCGTTACAAACATAAGCGCCACGGCAAGCAGGCCGCGCCATTCGCCACGCGCGATTGCCGAACCGGCAAATGCCAGAAGCAGCCCCGTATAGATGGGATGGCGCACAAAGCGGTAGGGACCGCTTTGAATCAGTTCGTGATCTTGCTTCACGGTGACGGCCTGGCTCCAGTTGCCGCCCAGATAGCGCCTTGCCCAAATGCAAAACAGCAGGCCAGCGGCTGTAATCGCCGCGCCGCTCCAGAAAAACACGTCGCTCGATGGAAGGAATGGCTGATTCAGCAGTGGAAACGGAATTCTGCCCAGCCCAAGCAGCAGCCCCGCGATAACAATCAGGGCCATGCGTGTAAAGCGCGATGCAAAAGCTTCGGTACGCTCCGCAGCCTTGACGTTCCTCGACATCGCCCACCAATAGGCGATGTAAGCAAACCACATTGCCTGGAAAAGATACTTATATACGAGCGGCACCATGCACTCCGCTCACTGCCCAATCACGCCCAGACGCACGCCCTTCAGCTTGCCGCGTCGAACCACGCCACCTTCTGGCCGAACCACGTCTTTGTGCCGCCTAGCTTGTACTTCTTGACGGCCGCAGGAAAGTCGCGCCCAGCCAGCAAAATCGCCACCGGAGACTCGCCGAACTTCGCAATCTGATCCGCGATCCATCCTCCCGAAGCCGCGACCAGAATCACCGGCTCGCCGGGGAAATACGCCATCCGGCCCCAATCCTTCTGGTTCTCCATCAGCGGCTCCGACCAGCCATAAGCCTTGCGGAACATGGCAACGGAAGCATCCAGATTGCCGACGGCAATCACAATATTTTCAACGCCCGAAACCGGCGCACCCTTCACGCTCGCCGAAGCCTGCACGCGCCACGCCCGCGGCGTCTCGTCTTCAATGATGAAAGGCGTCACCGACCCAGGCGTGCCCGATCCGACATCCGCCGTCGTCCACTCCACCGACATGCCATCCGGCCGTTTGCGGCTGCCGTGCCGTGGAGTCGTCACCGCAATCCCAGCCTTCTTCAGCCGATCAACTTCCTGCGCAGCACATTCGTGCCCACAGCCCACGCGCACGTCACCGCTTCCTCGCCCATGAACTTTGCCCAGTCCGAGCCCGCGGTCGCGCCGGCCTTTATCGGCGCAATCAAGCTCGATGTACGTCCCATCGTCGAAGCCAATCGCTGCCATCTGTGTAAACCATTGCCATGCGGGCCGCCGAAATCGGGAGTCAGGCCTACATCGGAGAACATCTGCCTCATCGTATCAAGATTCGAGCCGCAGATCGACGTGTGGTCGAGTTCGAGCACGTCGGTTTTGTTTTGTTGTCCTGAGGGATCACAGGCAACGAGAAGAGTATAAGCAGGGCCGCCGCGGCGGACATGCGGCGAAGGATTGAAGGGAGAAGAACAAGGGAATGCCGCCGATGCATGAGGCCTCCTGAGCTAGAACACTGCATGGTACGCCAGAAAGGGCGGGGAGGGAATGATTTCGTGGGAGCGTGTAATGCTCCAAGATAATGTTACCCCATAACTGCAACGAGACTTCGTCCTCTAAGGATGGTGACGATGAGTCAGAAAGAGTTCCAACGAGTGAGCTCTGCTACACTCCCTCTGATGCCGACTGTTACTTACCTTGAGGCCATCCGACAGGGGATTTGGGAGGAGATGGAGCGCGACCCTTGCGTGTTCTGTCTGGGTGAGGAATCGGGACTATGGCGGGGCGTTCAAGGTCACCGAGGGGTTTATTGACCGGTTTGGGGCGGAGCGGGTGATTGATACTCCGATTGCCGAGTCGGCGATTGTGGGGGCGGCGTTTGGGGCGTCGCTGACCGGGATGCGGCCGGTGGCGGAGTTTCAGTTCATGGATTTTCTGCCTTGCGCGTTTAACCAGATCGTCAACATGGCGGCGAAGGCGCATTACCGGTGGGGCGCGCCGGCTCCGATGGTGATTCGCGGACCTAGCGGCGGGAATGTGCATGGCGGGCCGTTTCATTCGCAGAATCCGGAGATGTGGTTTGTGCACGCGCCGGGGCTGAAGGTGGTTTGCCCGGCGACGGCTTACGACGCGAAAGGGCTGATCAAGGCGGCGATTCGCGATAACAATCCGGTCATATTTTTCGAGCACAAGTATCTTTACGGCGGATTAAGGAAGAAATTCCGACGGAGGATATGTGGTGCCGATCGGGAAGGCTCGGGTGGCGCGCGAGGGGAGGGATTTGAGCGTAATCACGTATGCCGCGATGGTGCATGTGGCGCTGGAGGCAGCGGAGATTCTGATTAAAGAAGGGATCAACATGGAAGTGGTCGATCTGCGGACGGTTTCGCCGCTGGATCGTTCGGCCATTGCGGAGACGGTGAAGAAGACGAACAAGGTCATCATCCTGCATGAGCACGCACGCACGGGCGGGCTGGCGGGCGAAGTCGCGGCCATTATTAATGAAGAGGCCTTTGATTCGCTGGATGGGCCGATTGTGCGGATCACGTCGCTCGATTCGCCGGTGCCGTTTTCTCCACCGCAGGAGGAGTTCTTTTTGCCGAAGGTCGGCGAGGTGGTGGCGAGGCTCGGCGGCTAAAGGCGTATTAGGAGTCGACCAGCTTTTGGGACGCGGTTATAGGGATTGGGCAGGGTCGGAGTTACGCTTCGAATTAAGGTCTCAGGTTTCAGGTCTCAGGAGAATCAACCGGCCCCGCCTTCTTGAGAATTTTCCGAGACCTGCACCTGAAACCTGAGACCCCTTGGGCGCTCTGCTCCTGGCGTCGTTCTGCATGCCACTGCGACGTGTGGGAACTCCTGATATATATAAGGCTTGGGGTCGCGGTAAACGCACTTGCTTTTCGATGCTCATGTTTTTGAACGGCTTGGGGGTCCTGCTATGGGCAAAGTCATTCTTGGAATTATCCTCACTCTTGTTGCGCTCGTAATTATTGCCTCGGGGCTGGCGCTGCTTGGTTTTCTGCCGACAAGAGCCAATCAGCAGCCGCCGGACTGGGAGCGTCACCTGGCCATGAGCGCGCTCGATAATTCGGTGGAGCGCCACGCACCGCACACCAACAACCCTGTGCCGCCGACGGACGAGAACCTGATCGAGGGGATGAAGATTTATACGATGAACTGCGCGACCTGCCACGGCGGGATCAACCGGCAGCCATCCATGCTGGCGAAATCATCTATCCGCCGCCACCGAATTTGATTCTCGATCCGGATGACGACCCGGAGTGGCATATTTTCTATGTGGTCCATAACGGTGTGCGTTACACGGGCATGCCGGCGTGGGACAAGGCTCTGCCGGATGAGGACATATGGAAGGTCACCGCGTTCCTGTCGCGCATTGAGAAGCTGCCTCCGGCGGTGCAGGAGTATTGGCAGAAAGCGGTTGGAGCCGGACCAGCGGTGAGCGCCGCGCAACCCGAAGGCGCGGAGCACGGGCATCGTCAATAGAAGTCCCGAGCAGGAACGATCTGCGGGCTTGCTTACCTGTTTAGCTTGTGGGCGGATTGAAGTTGATAGTGATGAAGGTCTGCGTTTCGACTGGGCGCCCGTTGATCATGTAGGGTTGGAACTGCCACTGCTTCACCGCCGCAATCGCGGCTTTCGAAAGAACAAAAGAGCCGCGGACAATCTTCAGATCTTCCACCGTGCCGTCGCGGCCAATGGTGGCTTGCAGAACCACCGCGCCATGCATCTTCTGTGCGGTCGCTTCCTGCGGATAAGCGGGCGTTACGCTTCGGACAAGCAAGGCTCGCTCTACATCTTCGGTTACGGCTACCGGCTCGCTGAATTGCTGCGAGGAGAAGGCTGGCACAGCCGGGGCTGACACCGGCATCACCTGCGCCGGGTTGGACGACACTATTACTGGAGGCGGCATGGAAGCCGAGCCACGCAAGCTCTCGGGAATCGAAGTGCGTGGGGCTTCAATGGGCACCGGGGCTGGATGCTCATAGGTGGGCGCGGGCAGCGGCAGATCGGACGGTTTGCGTAATTGCGAATTGTCCACCTCCGCCTCCGTTGAAACGACGCCAAGCTGGACATGAGCGTCGGACTTCGCCCGGCTGCGGCTGGCGTAAGCATCGATCTCCGCATCCGAAGGCGGCGCTGGCGTTGCGGTTGGGACGTTGGGACGAAACAGCGCTGCCACCGATTCCTTGAAAACGCTGGTTCGGTTCTCCGAAGTGCGCCCCAGGTATTGCACGGTATCGCGCGCGTTCCAAAGGCAGAATGCGGCGGCCAGCACGAGTGCGGCGGCGCCGGCTTCCCGCCACGAGAAGCTCCGGCCTGAAGGATGATTTCTCCGGTCATGCCGCGTAACCGCAGCTGAGTCCTCCGTTGCATCCATTCCGTCGTAAACGGTCGAGGTTTGGACGACCGCATTATGAACGGCTTGGTTATGCCACTGGTTGCGCTCCGAATTTTGCCCTGATGGAGGCGGGACTGGTGTGCGCGGGACGCTATTTGGCTGCGGGATCGGGGCTGCTATCTCCGGCAGGTCGGCCACGCTCGCTTCCGGCATTCCTTCCATAGCCTTGGCCAGGACCTGCTGCGCTTGCACAGCCACCATAGGGCGGCAGATAAAGAAATCCAGCCGGTGCTCACGCATCTCCTGGGCGGTTGGCTCGTGGTTCACAATCGCGATGGCGACCGTGTTCACATTCGGGGACGATTCACGAGCGCGCTTGAGCAGGAAGCCGGCCTCGGGTTGCTCGGCCCAGTCGGCGAGCACGCAGGAAAATGCCTGCCGGGTACCTTTCTCGATCGCGGAGAAGATGTCGTCACAAACTTCGAGGCGTATACCCGCATTTTGGCAGGCTGCGGCGAGCGCCGCGTTCGCGTCGAGACTCTTGGAAAACAACAGGGCGCGGAAGGCCATTGCGGCCCCAGATTATCGGGATTCGGCCGTTGGCAACAGGTAACGAGGGGCGATGCACTAATGCGGAGGACTTCCTTGGCTAGAAGCTATCTCATAAATCGCTTTTGGGTAGGGCACGGCTTTACAGGCTGCGGCAGCCGCGGATCGCTGGGATGTTTGGATGCCCCCGTTACTTTCGTAAGCGCTTAACCTCGGCTCACTAAATCTCGGCCCACTAAATCTCGGCCCACTAAATCTCGGCCCACTAAATCTCGGCCCAGTGGTGTGAGACCTTTTGGTGAATATCTTCCTGGCGTTCGATCAGCTCCTGCTGATGTTCGCGCATTTTTCCCTGTTTCTCGCGCATCTCTTCTTGTTGATCACGGATTTTTTCTTGCTGGTCCTCAACGCGCTCGCGCATTTCGTCCTGTTGCTCTTCCATCTCGTGCTGGCGTTCCTGGAGGCACTCCCCGGCAGCTCCAGGGCTTCCTGGGCTTGCTGCATATCCTGCTGCAACTTCTTTGTGTCGAGTTTCGCGAGCTGATTGCCGGCGAGGCTGATGACTTGCTCGGTTTCTTCCAAGAACTCGGGTACATCAAAACTGTCTTCGAGGAGCCGGCCGGAATCTTTCTTCTCGGGGAGCGTGAGCGTAATACTTTGCTCGCGCTTATCGCGCATGATGGTCACGGTCACGGTTGCGCCTCCCGATCCACGCAAGGCATGAGTGAAATCAGAGGCCTCATGCACAGGCTGGCCGTTGACTCGGACGATCACGTCGCCAGCGCGAAAGCCGGCTTTCTCGCCGTGGCTGCCTTTCTCGACAGCGCGGATCAACGCGCCCTTACCGTCCTTGACGCCAAAAAATTCGCCCAGTTGTGGCGTTATGTTTTCCAGCATCAGGCCGCTGCGCGATCCGGAATGAACGACGACGATCGAGACGGGCAGATCTAAATCCGGCATCGAAGGCATCGACGGAACGGCTGGCATCTGGGGAAGATGAGGCTCCCACGACATCGCCTTGCTGCGGTCGCCAAGTTGCACCTTGATGGTGAGAGGCTGCCCGTCGCGGCTGAGGCCGAGGGTGATAACGCGGCCGGGGGGAATTTCCTTGATCATGCGGCGAAGCTGGGCCGCACTCTCAATCGACGTGCCATTCAGGCTGAGAATGACGTCGTGCTCGTGGAGTCCGGCTTTGCCGGCGGGAGCGTCCCCATCGACCATGGTGATCTCGGCGCCATGCTCCTCTTTGAGCTTAAGCGCGGAGATGCGCTCGGGGGTTATGTCGGCTATGTCCACGCCAAGATAGGACGATCCGCTGCCGCCTTCGTCCGACCCGTAGCCGAAGCTCCAGCTCTCCGTGTTGGTGTTTTCGTTGGCGCGTTCGTCGGGTTGTGCGCTGGCGACCAGCGTTAAAAGCAGTGTGCAAAGCACCAAGCGATGCATCATATAGGTCCCCTGAGTTCTAGCCTCCTAGCGCGAGGCGCGCAGGAAGCTGATGTTTCCCGAGCTGGTGCGGACTTTCAGCACAGGGCCTCCGCCATTCAACTGTCCTTCGGCCGTAACCGACCGCGGGCCGGGCCAATTGCCCCCTTCGCCCGCAACGTGGATATCGTTAAACTCGCTGTGAATACTGTGGCCATTGGCCATCTCGATCTCCGCACGGACGGTGATGGGCAGATCGTTCGCGAGATAAACCTTGATATCGCCAGCGGCGGTCTCGATCGAGGAATTGCTACGCACGTCCGATGACGACACGAGTTTGACTATAATGCCGCCCGCGCCGGTTTCCGCTTTAACAGACGTAGCTCCATCCAACTGAATGCTGCCGCCGCCCGTCTCGGCCTCGACGCGCCCGCTGGCCGACCGCAGGCGGATGCTGCCGCCGCCGGATTCGACTTCAACCGGGCCGCCGATTTCGCCCAGGTCAATGCTGCCGCCACCGGTGGTGGCCTTGACGTGGCCGCTGCACTTGTCCATGTGGATGCTGCCGCCGCCGGTCTGAAGCACAGCGCCCTGTAGTCCCGAAAGAACGACCAGGCTGCCGCCACCGGTGCTGGCCTTGATTTCGCCTTTAACGGAATTAATCTTGATGTTGCCGCCGCCGGTCTCGAGGAAGACATCGCCTCCCGCGCTCCCTACATCGATGGTTCCTCCGCCGGTTTGCGCCCTTGCGCCGCCGCCGAGATCGTCGAGGCGAATGGAGCCGCCGCCGGTATCAATCTCGGCGCGGCCGGAAATCGAGGTGGCACTTACGCTGCCGCCGCCGGTTTCAACTTTTGCGAGATCGGTGTTCTTCGGAACGTTAACGACCAATTCGTCGGAGCATTTGCGATTGCGGCTGCTTGACTCCGCGACGATCCACGCCGTATCGCCTTTCACTGACGCAGTGAGATGGTTCGATTCGAATTGGCGGCGCGCTTGCTCTTCACTGCCCGTAAAGGCACGGCGAAGAATCACGAACGTGATGTCCGGCTGCGATCCGCCTTGAACTTTCACCGAGCCCGTATCGAGCTTCACGTGCAGGTTCTTCGCGGCGCTCAGGTTCCCCGTAACTTCCTGTACCCAGTTACCGCCTTCCCTATAGATCCGGCCCTGCTGGCCAACCGCCAGCGATGCCAGCGCGACGGCGGCGATTGCCACACCAGCGAATTTGATTGCGTACTTCAATGAAGATCCTCCTTGCTGCTACGTCTTCGGGTCGTTCGTCGTCAGTCGTTCGGAATACCAACGACTAACGACAGATTTCCTAATCCATTTCCGGCGTCTGTGCCAGCATCGTCCGAACCTGCGACTTAATCGAACCGTTTTGATCCGTCGCGGCCAGGCGCGTCAGCACGGCGCGGACATTGCTATCGGCCTTCATCGGCTCGACTAGGCGCAAAGCCTGCACCCGAACGCCGGAACTCGTGTCGCTAATCAATGCGTGCAAAACCGCATCGCGAACCATGGGATCCTGGCGCACGAAGCCGCTCAATCCATCGAGCGCTTTGAGACGCACGCCGGGATTTGTATCGTTTTCGAGCGCGTACAGCAGCGCTTCGCGGACTCGCGCATCGTTGGAAGCCTGGGTGAGCACATCCACCGAATCCATGCGGACGCCGGAGTTGAAATTGTTGCGTGCCGCAAACAACAGCAACTGCTGGATACGCTGATCGTTCAAAGATCCCTGCGTTTCCTGCGTGGAAATCGTGTCGTACTTGATGCTGACCTGATTCGATCCCGGTTCCTGCGTCACCGAGCGGATGCCGGTGATGGCGGATGCTTCGACAGGAGTCTGCGCGGGGGCTCGGTCGATCATGGCTAATCCATTGCCCGTGCGACTGCCCAGATAGTTGTAAGTCGCGCCGATCCCGCCGCCAAAGCCGACGATGAAAATCGCAGCCGCAAGCGCGGGAGCCATGCGAACCTGGCGCAGCCAGTTTGCCGGTTCGAAAACCAGACGATGCCACCATGCGCCCTGCGAAGTGGTTTCGAGCGCTTCCTGCAAGCGCATGCGCGATGCGGCCAGCAGATTGGCCTCCGGCTCCTCGACCGGCGCCTGGGAAAACGCGGTATGGAAGTTGCGCGTGGCCTTCAGCTCGGCGGCGCACTCCGGACAGCGGCCCAGGTGCTGCTCGACTTCATAGCGAGCATCGTCTTCGAGCTCGTTGTAAACATAGAAGACGATGTTTTGACGTACCCATTCACATTTCATTTGTGCACCATTTGAGCTATGAGCCTTGAGCTATGAGCAAACGGAACTGATTGCTCGAAACCCGCGGCTCGAAGCTTCTTTCATCGCATCTCCTGCAGCGCGCTGCGCAGCTTTTGCGTGGCGCGGAACAACGTATTCTTGGCCGTCTCTTCGGTGGTCTGAAGCATCTCGCCCACGGTGCGAAGTTTCAGGCCGTGATAGTGCTTAAGCTCGAACACCATGCGCTCGCGAGGGGTTAGTTTTTCCAAGGCGGTGCCGATCTTTCGTCCCAGCTCGCGCCGCATCAAGTCGCGCTCGGGATTGGCTCCGGCACGCGCGTCGGCGAATTGCTCGAGCACGCTGTATTCCTCACCGGAACTGTCGACAGCAACCGGAGCGTCCTCTTTGCGAACATTCCGTTTGCGCAAGTGGTCGAGGCACAGGTTGGTAACAATGCGGTAGATCCAGGTGTAGAACGAGCACTCGAAGCGGAAGCTGCCCAGGTTTTTGTAGGCCTTGAGAAAGGCCTCCTGATAGATATCCTGGGCGTCGGTTTCCGATCCGGTCAGGTGCATCGCGAGCCGAAGCACGGAATGATCGTAGTGGCGCACGAGTACCTCGAAGGCTGCGCGGTTACCCTGCTGCGCCTCGCGGATCAAACTCGTATCGTCGATGCGGTTGCCCTGTGCTGCCAAGGAGCCCCTCGTATTCCCATACAACGTGGGGTTCAGGATGCCGCCGTGCTGCTGCTCCGCCCGCCTCTGGCCCGTGAACTCGCCAACCGGAATTGCTGCTGCGTAAGAATCGGCCGGCATTGTCTGTCTCTGTCCTTTACAAGTTGACCAACCTTGCCTTGCACGGAGATAGACGGAGCCGCAGCCCGAACGTTAGCAGATTAAATGAAGTGGCCCTTGGTTTGCTTGACGAAAACAGCGGTGGACGGGGTGTCTCGCTTGTTGTGCCGCAGACAGCCCGTCAGGCGCCGCTTTTGATGACGGCGCGATCCAGCCACAGCCGCATTTCATTGGTGGGCTCAAAGCCCATCGACTCATACAAGGCGCGCCCTTCCTTGCTCGAATGCAGGTTGACGCTGCGCATTCCACGGGCTTTGATCCAATCGAGGATTGCGTGCATGACTTGCCGCGCCACGCCTTGCCGCCGAAACTCGGCCTCGGTGTAGACGTTCAGAATCACGGCGCGCTCGGTGCACGGATCATGGGGACTTGCGGGCCAAGGGCAAATCAAAACCCCGCCTCCGCCAGCCACGCGGCCCTGAGGATCGAACGGCCAGCCAGTGCCGGTACGTGCCGTCTAGGATCGCCCGCGCAACCCACGGACGCGCGACCTCGACCATGCGGTCGAGTTCCTCAACCGTGCCTTCGCTCATATCGCGGAACATGGAACGGCGTTGATGGAGGATCGTTTCTAGATCCCGAGGGCCGGCTTCGCGGATTGTGCTGGCTGCGGTCATTGGTCGTTGGTCGTTCGTCGTTGGTTGCTAGTCGTTCGCGGTTTGGCTGGCATGGCCGCTGAGGAACGCCGCGCGATCCAGATTCAAAGGTACAATAATCAGTGGTTTCGTTGCGACGATATTGGTTTGCCGCACGGGTCAGGGTTGGGGATTTTCATGTACGAAGTAACCGTTGAAGACACATTTGCCGCCGGGCACTACCTTCGCAATTACAAGGGGAAGTGCGAGAACCCGCACGGCCACAACTACAAGATCCGGGTGACGCTGGCGGGCGCCGAACTCGACAAGGCCGGCCTGTTGCTGGATTTCAAGGATTTGAAGGACGTGATGAAGCACGTCATCGACCGGCTGGATCATCAGATGATCAACGATATAGAGCCTTTTACCGTGCTGAATCCCTCGGCCGAAAATCTCTCCAAGTATTTCTATGATGAAACCAATGCCCGCCTGAAGAGCGTGACCAACGGCCGCGTGCGCGTGAAGGATGTCACCGTGTTCGAGACGGACACGACCACGGCGACCTATTCGGAGTGAAAATGTCGGGCGATTGGATCACTTAGCCATTGACTCATTTGGTCATTGGAATTCAAAGGACACGTCTTTCAATGCTTCAATGGCTAAATGATTCACTGATTCAATGATGCAGATCTCCGAAATCTACAAATCGCTGCAAGGGGAATCCACTTACGCGGGGCTGGCTTGCATTTTCGTGCGGCTCACGGGATGCAACCTGCGCTGCACCTGGTGCGATAGTGAGTTCAGCTTTTACGGCGGCAGCAAGATGACAGTCGACGAAGTGATGGCTGAAGTCGACAAGCTGCAACTGGCAACTGGCAACAGCCTGGTTGAGATCACCGGCGGCGAGCCCATGTTGCAGGAGCGCAAAGTGGTTCCTCTGATGGAGCGCCTGCTGGCGGCGGGATATAAGGTCCTGCTGGAGACCAGTGGGGAACGGCCACTGGCGCGAGTTCCGGCACAGGTCGTCAAGATTGTGGATGTGAAGTGCCCACACTCCGGAGAAGCGGACACATTCGCTCTCGACAATCTCGCATCGCTCCAGCCGCACGACGAACTCAAGTTCGTTTTATCCGATCGTGCGGACTACGAATTCGCTCGCGATTTTGTCGCGCAGCACCAGCTCGCGAGACGCGTGCAGGCCATTTTGTTTTCTCCGGCGTTCAACAAAGAAGCAAGCGGTGCGCGCGACATTTCTCACTGCCTGCTTGACCCCGAGCAGCTTGCGCAATGGATCCTCGCGGACGACGTACCCGCGCGGCTGAGCCTGCAAATCCACAAGCTGATCTGGGACCCAGCGGCGAAGGGCGTGTGATCATCGGGTCATTTAGACATCGGGTATCGGGGCGATTTAAGAGCAAACCAATTTCCAGGAGATGCTGAGATCGCCTCGATGTAGTTCATTTCGCTGAGGAAGCACAAAGAATCTCGCGGCTTGCGGGCGTAAAATCTAACCAAGCGGACGGGAGAAATCGCATGTTTCCGGCTGCGCAAGTTGCGATGATCCGATGACCAGATGGTCCGATGATTCGATCATAATGACCCGATCACCCGATGGCCCGATCACCCGATCTGTTGTCCTCCTCAGTGGTGGCATGGATTCGTGTGTCTGCGCCGCACTCGCTACGCGCGACCATCACGTGGCTGCTGTGCATATCAGCTACGGACAACGCACGGAATTGCGCGAGCGCCGGGCATTCGAGGGTATCTGCGATCGGCTTGGCATCCGCGACCGATTGATTGTTCGCAATGAAGCGTTGCGCGCCATCGGCGGCTCGGCACTCACCGACGAAAATATCGCAGTCCCCGAATCGCATGCGCTCGCCTCAGGCGTGCCCGTCACGTATGTTCCTTTCCGCAATGCGCATTTTCTGGCCGTCGCGGTGAGCTGGGCTGAAGTGCTGGGCGCGGAAAAGGTCTATATAGGAGCCGTTGAACCGGATAGTTCCGGGTATCCCGATTGCCGTCCGGAGTATTATCGTGCGTTTAACGAAGTGGTACGGGCGGGCACTAAGGAAGGCAAGATCGAGGTGGTCACGCCGCTGATTGCCATGCGCAAATATGAGATTGTGCGCCTTGGCCTTGAACTGAATACGCCCTTCGATTTAACGTGGTCATGCTATCAGCGAGAGGACCGTGCCTGTGGAGTCTGTGACAGCTGTGCGCTTCGCCTGCGTGCGTTTCGCGAAGCGGGAACACACGATCCGATTCCGTATGCGGAGGCTGCGGCGCAAACAGGGTAGCGTGTCTGTTTGCATCCGGTAGCGTGCCGGCCCCGCGGCTGGCCAGGTGTTGGTGCTCCTCGCGTTTTAGGCCGGGAGCATGGTGTTTGAGAGTTCAAGAGTTTTGTGCAAATTAGAGTCGTTTCTAAGCCGGGAGGCTTATCTATGAAGAAATATTTCATCTTTTCTGTTCTGCTTGCGTTCGCCGTCGGAATATCGGCCTCGCTGGCGCATGCGCAAACGGGTTCCGTAAAGGGAGTTTGTAAAGACGTCGATGGAAACCCGATCGTCGGGGCTCAGGTGGAGTGGTATGCACCTGATACCGGCCGCAAATACACGCTCAAGACCAACGCCAAGGGCGAATATTTTTCGCTTGGCATTGCTCCCGGCAAGTACAACATAAAGCTGATCAAGGATGGCCAGGAACTCTGGCACCTCAACGGCGTTGGTGTCAGCACCGATGAAACGGAACAAAATCTTGACTTGAAGAAGGAACAGGCCACGGCCGCCGCGGCTCAGGGCAAGACGCCCGAGCAACTGAAAGCGGAAGAAGAGCAGAGGCAGAAGGCGCTCAAGGAGCAAGGGACCGTCAAGGCACTCAACGACAAGCTGACCGAGGCGAAAACTGCCAGCGATGCCGGCGATTTCGACAAAGCCATCTCGATTCTGACCGAGGCCAATGCGATTGACCCTTCCCGCGATCTGATCTGGTTCAAACTGGGCGACGCATACCGCCTTTCCGCTCCTAAGCAAAGCGATTCCGACGAGAAGAAGAAGCGCTATGAAACGGCCGCCGCCGATTATCAGAAGGCGATCGATCTGCGAAAGGCTTCCGACGTTCCGCAAAAGGATCCCACTGCCGCCAACAAGACCATGGCCGCCTATTACAACAACCTTGCCGAATGCTACGCCAAATCCAGCAAAGTAGATGACGCCGTAGCCGCGTATAACCAGGCAGCTCAGCTCGACCCGACGGGCGCGGCCATGTACTACTTCAACGAAGGCGCCGTGTTGACCAACGTCAGCCGCGTGGATGACGCAATTATCGCCTTCGACAAGACCATTGCCGCCGATCCCACTAAAGCGCTGGCGTATTACTGGAAAGGGATCAACCTGATCGGTAAAGCAACGGTGGGAAAAGACAACAAGATGACCGCCCCGGACGGTACGGCCGAGGCTTTCCAGAAGTACCTGGAACTCGACCCGAATGGCTCGATGGCGCAAACCGCAAAGGATATGCTGTCCACCATCGGTGCCACCGTCGAAACCGGCTTCGGGAAGAAAAAGCCGCCGGTGAAAAAATAATTCAGTTGCCAGTAACCGGTATCCAGTTGCAGTGTCTAGTTAAGAGTTGCGCGCCGACTTCGCCTAAGAAAATGGCGAAGCCGCTTTTGACTTTTCTGGCAACTGGGTACTGGCAACTGTTTTTACATTACCGAGGTCTATGACCTTCTTCGCTCTACACTAGCCGCTCCGGTCGCGCTAAAGTCAGGTAGCTCCCATGAGTGTTTCTCCCTTCTGGATGCGAGAACCTTGAACTCTGGGGGCGCCACGTATGGCGGCGCCAGGAGCTTCTCCGCTATCGGTTTCGGTGGACAGCACGACCGGCTTGGGGTCGATCTCGACCACGGCCCTGCTGGCAGCGATGTTGCGCGCCTCCGGCAAAATCAGCGATCTGATCTTCTCTCCCGGCCGTCCGCCGCAGGTGGAGATTCATGGCCAGTTGACGGGCGTCAACGCCGTGGGTGCCGGCTTGCTCTCTGCGGATGACACGCGGCGCATCGCCGCCGACCTCATCGGCACAAACAAGCAGGCGATCAATGCGCTGCGCGAGCATGGGTCGTGCGACATTTCATACGGGCTTGCCGGCATGGCGCGCTTTCGCGCCAACGTTTTCATTCAGCGCGGCAGTTGCGCCATCGTGATGCGGGTCATCCCCACCGAAATTCCGACCTTGGATTCACTGCGCCTGCCCGCGCAACTGGAAGACGCCGCCAACGTGCGCAATGGAATCGTTCTTGTGACGGGCGGCAGCGGATCGGGCAAATCGTCGACGCTCGCTGCGCTGATTGACCGCATCAATGGCGAGCAGTGTTATCACATTCTGACCGTTGAAGATCCCATTGAATTCCTGCACAAGCACCAGAAATCGACGGTCCACCAGCGTGAGCTGCACAGCGACGCACCAAGTTTTCCGCTCGCGCTGCGGGCGGCGCTGCGGCAGGCCCCGCGCGTCATCATGGTGGGCGAGATTCGCGACCGCGAAACGCTGGAGATCCTTCTGGAAGCAGCCGAAAACGGGCATCTTGTGCTCTCCAGCATGAGAACGATTGACGCGTCGAAGACGGTGGAGCGGATGGTCAGCATGTTTGCCGCGCACCCCTTCACCGCAGGCGAACAGCAATCGGTCCGCGAGCGGTTGGCAAAAACATTTCGCTACATCGTTGCGCAAAGGCTGATTCCGCGCGCGGACGGCGGCGAACGCATCGCGGTCGTCGAAATCCTAAAATCGAATTCGCGAACCCGCGAATGTGTGGAGCAGGGTGAACGCCCCGGACGCACTCTGCTGGACGCGATCAAAGCCAGCGATGACGAAGGCATGCAGCACTTCGACTCCGAGATTGCGAAACTGATCCGCTCCGGATTGGTCGATCTTGAAACCGGGCTTTGTTTCGCCAGCAACGCCACGTTGCTGGGGCAGGAACTGGCGCGGAGCTAGTGTCAGTACCCAGTACCCAGTCCTCTCGGCCCCCCGGTAATGTGCTCAGTTCCGAAGTTCTGTTGTGGCGACGCCAGCGCGATTCGTTTGTGTTAACTTTCTTTTCTGGCAAATCGTAATTATGTTATCGATCCGCCTTATTGCGTTTTTGCGCTTACTCAACAATCATACTGGCCGCAAAACGTCTTCCCGAGTTGAGGAACATCGATGATCGTCGAGATGCGTACGTACAAACTCAAACCCGGCATGCGGACCCGGTTTCTTGAGATATTCCGGACGAAATCGCTGCCGGCGCATGACAAGATCGGGATGAAAATCCTGGGCCCATTTCTTTCCATTGAAGATCAGAACACATTTTTCTTTATGCGCGGATTTCCGAATATCGAATCGCGCGAGCCGATGAAAGCAAAGTTCTATGAAGGCAGCCTCTGGAAAAACGAGCTGGAGGACATTCTCATGCCGATGATCGAGAAGTACGAAGTCGTCCTGGTGGACGACCCCGAGCATCTGATTCAGTGGTAGCGGCGTTGGTATTTATTACGCACCATGTGTGTGGCGCCCACGCCCGCATGTCAACAGCTATTCACAACATCCTTGCGACCCGAGTTGTTGCCCTTTCATTTTGAGATTACCCTTTCGTGCAACTCGCTCCTGCGGGGTATGATTTCCGCATGTCTTCGGCTTCCGTGGTGAGCTTTGACGAGGCGCGGCACATTGTGGAAGAGCATGCCGTGCGGGTTTTGTCGGCGCGCAGAGATCTCGCCGAAAATGAAATTGTCGATATTCTCGCCGCGCGCGGAAGAGTTCTCGCTGAACCGATTCTGGCCGACCGCGACTTCCCTCCCTTTCATCGTGCGACCCGCGACGGATACGCGGTGCGAGAGGCCGATGTGGCACAGGTCCCGACGCAGCTCGAAGTGATCGGAGAAATCAAAGCAGGGGATGCCGCCGTCGATTCAGTTTTGCATGCGGCTGCCCAGACATCCCATCCAAACGTCGCAAAAGACGCCGCGTTTGGATGGGGCACCCGCGGCCCGATTACGGTCAATAAAGGCCAGGCGGTCTCAATCATGACGGGGGCGCCGCTGCCAGTGGGGGCAGATGCGGTGGTAATGATCGAGTACACGGCCGTCTCCGAAAACTCGGTTGAGATTCAGCACAGCGTGGCGAGCGGGGAGAATTTTGTTCCTCGTGGCTCGGAGGCGCGCGTCGGGCAGTTACTTATCGACAAAGGTCGAAGGCTCGATCATGCGCTGATTGCGCTGGCGGCGGCGGTCGGGAAGAGCCGCGTGCAGGTGTTCCGCAAGCCACGCATCGCGGTGCTTGCAACGGGCGATGAGCTGGTTGAGATTGATGTGGCCCCAGCGGCGGCGCAGATTCGGAATTCAAATTCTTATTCGCTCGCCGCGCAGATTGAAGAAGTGGGCGGCGAGCCAGTGCGGCTGGCGATCGCCCCCGATGAACCAAAGCGGCTGCGCGAGTTACTGGAAGAAGGCCTAGCGTGCGATCTGCTGCTGATTGCAGGCGGCGTTTCGATGGGCAAATATGATCTCGTCGAACAGGTGCTCGCGGAACTGAAGTCAGAGTTTTATTTCACGGGGGCAAGGATTCAGCCCGGGAAGCCGATCGTGTTTGGGGCATGTGTATGTGGCGCGGGCGTCCACGTCCGCGTATCAGCAACGCATGAGCAGCTTTCGCGGCGGGGGGCCTCTTCGACTGTCGCTCAGGGCGAGTCCGCGCCGCACAATCCAATGCCACACTATTTCTTTGGCCTGCCAGGAAATCCGGTTTCTACCATGGTGACGTTCCGGCTTTTCGTGCAGCCGATAATTACAGCGCTCGCGGGCGCTCGGCCAGAACCGCTGATCTTTTTGAAAGCGCGATTAAAGGCCGCCATGCAGACCAAGACAGGGCTGACGCGCTTTCTACCGGCGGTGCTTTCGGGCACTTTCGACAACGCCGAGATCGAGTTGGCCGCCTGGCAGGGCTCGGGCGACATTGCGGCATTGGCGCGCGCGAATTGTTATCTGGTAGTTCCTCCGGATCGGGAGCGGATTGACGCGGGTGAATGGGGTTCGGTGCTGATGCCCTGACATCAGCAGCGTCTTGGTGCGAAGAATTCCTCCCTTCGGTCGGAATGACAACAACTCAGCATCGTGACAACGACTTCAGTATCAAGAAGTGCGCCCTCACCGCGGAATGCTGTACCCTGACTTTGATGGCCAAGAAGCTCTCTCATTACGACGCACGCAGACGGACTCGGATGGTGGACGTTTCCGGGAAGGCGAAAACCGCGCGCGAGGCGGAAGCGAGCGCATTCGTGCGGATGAAGAAGAGTGTGTTGCGCGCGCTGCCGTCGAATCCTCAAAGGAGACCCGCTGGAAGTGGCGCGCACGGCGGGTATCATGGCCGCGAAACGCACGGCGGAGCTGATTCCGATGTGCCATCCTCTGCCGCTCAGTCACATTGCTGTGACCCTACTCGTGTGCGAGAATGGCGTGGCTATTGCATCAAAAGTAAAGACCACGGCGGAAACCGGCGTGGAGATGGAAGCGCTGGTTGCGGCCAGCGTCGCGGCTTTGACCGTGTATGACATGTGCAAGGCTCTCGATAAAGGAATTGAAATTCGCGAAATTGTGCTGGAGAGAAAGTCGGGGGGCAAGAGCGGGGAGTATCGAAGAGTCAAGAAAGGCAAGTAGACTTCCGAGCCGGTCAGAATGAGCAGCAACGTCAAAATCCTGTTGGTGGATGACAACCCCATGGTCCTGGGGATGCTGAAGGAGGCGCTTGCGGCGCTCGGCATAGTGACGGCGGCTGGGGATTCGGCAGATGCGCTGCTGAAAGCGGTGGACGATCCTCCGGATCTGCTCATCAGCGACTATCGCATGCCCGGAATGGACGGACGGCAGCTGTTGGAAAAACTGAAGAGCCGGACAGCGACTGCGGGAGTGAGCGTGATCCTGATGGCAAGCAAGGCCGACATCAGCGAGCGGCTGGCGAAGGATGCCGTGGAAGATTGCCTGGAAAAGCCGTTCTTCCTGAAGGATGCGGTACGGAAAATCAAGCGCGTGGTCGACCGCATTGCGCTTGAAAAGCTGGCCAAAGCGGGATCGACTGACGGCGTGGTACGCGGCAGCCTGGCGCAGATGAACGTGATCGACCTGGTGCAATCGCTCGAAATGGGGCGCAAAACCTGCCTGCTCACGATGACAAACGGTGCCGACAAATGCGAGATCTATTTCAATCAGGGACAGGCGAAGCACGCGGTCTATGGACCGATTACGGGAGACAACGCGGTTTTTCGCGTGCTGCGCTGGACGGAAGGAAATTTCCAGATCGATTTTGAACGCACGACTTCGCAGGAAACAACCACGCTGAACACGCAGGGGCTGCTGATGGAAGGATTGCGCCAGCTCGATGAAGCGCAGCGGGACGCGGCGGCTGAGGGAGAAGATGTCCTGCTCGATACCTGAGGGCACTCCGGCTGCGGTCCTCACCGTGAGCGACTCGTGCGCGCGCGGCGAAAAGAAAGATCTCGTCGGGATCTGGCGGTGGCGCAAGCGCTGGAACGGAGCGGGTTTCAGGTGATAGCGCGCGCGCTGGTGATGGACGAGTGCAGCGCGATCCAGGAAAAATTGATTGAGATGTGCGAGTCGGCGCGGCTGGTGGTGACGACCGGCGGCACGGGGATTGCTCCGCGCGACGTAACGCCAGAAGCAACGCGTGCGGTGTGCGAGCGGCTGGTGGAAGGGATCGCAGAAACGATGCGCGCCGAGGGCATGCGGAAGACGCGGTTTGCGGCGCTCGGGCGCGGCGTGTGCGGCGTGCGGGGGACGAGCCTGATTTTGAATTTGCCGGGCAGTCCGGCGGGAGCCGTGGAGTCGCTGGAGTCCGTGATCGATTTGCTGCCGCACGCACTCGAGTTGATTGCGGGGAAGACGGAGCATGGGTAGAACCAGTCGTTAGTCGTCAGTCGTCCGGGAATTGGTTGGCTTCGAACGACCTCGCAACGACAGATCAGTGTAACGACGAAAGACATCGACCAACGACTGCCTGCCATCGCGTAAACTGTTCGTGTCCCGCTAAACTCAAATTCCGTGAAGACGATTACATTCCGTTGAATAAGATCAAACATTTTATGCACGCCTATGGGAGTGGATCCAGCATCGCTGGCGCCGCTTGGGCCATGGGGAATGCTGGCGTTTGCGGCCGTGGACGGATCTTTTCTCGGCATGCCGCTGGACGCTATTTTTGTCAGCCTATGTGTACAACGATCGCCCGCGCTTTCTGCTGTACGTATTGCTCGGGGCCGCTGGGATGGGCGCTGGGAAGCGCAGTGATTTATGCGTTCGGATATACGGGCGGCGAAATGCTTCTGCGCAAACGGATGTCCGCCGGAGAGGTTCGAAAAAATCCACGCCTCCTTCGAAAAGCACGAATTTTGGGCACTGATGTTTCCCGCGATGTTGCCCCCCCCACGCCTTTTAAGAGCGGTGGTGCTGGCGGCGGCGGCGTTCGAAATGAATTTGCGGACATTTTCTACTGGCGATTTTCGCGGGCCGTTTCGTGCGTTTTCTGATCGAGGGCTGCTGACGTTGTGGTTTGGGCCTGGAATTGTGGCATAACTGTAATCTTGTTCGCTCGCCATTTTGTATCCATCCTGGCGTTGGCCTGGTGCGCGGTCCTGGTGGCAGCTTGGCTCATTTGGCGGCATGGTGAATCAGGCCAGCGCGGGAAGAACGCTGGCGCGGGAAGACGATCCCGCGCTGCGGCGGAGAAGAGCGCGAACCTGAAGGTTAAGTCGCAGCTGTGTTATGAGTTTTGTCGGTACCGGCCAGCAAGGCTGCGACGGCGGGAACTCCGAACATCAGGGCGGTAAAGAAGAAATCGCCTTCCAGGCCGCGGCGGAAGAAGGGCAGGCCGGCGGCGTAACTGGTCATGAGGCCAGCCATCGTTCTGGGGTACATATCCGTCCAGCAAGCCCAAGCGGCGAAATTACTGACAATGAAAAACGAAACCGAGCTGGCGAGCGATGCGCCGCCGACACGGAACCAATCTTTCGTTTCGCTCAGAGCCGCGCTTTCGCGCAGGCCAGTGCCGAGCCAAAGAATGGCTGCGTACCATATCCAGGTTCACATAGTGATCCCATGAAAAGTGGTAGGCGTAGACGAATCTTTGTGAGCACTACGTCGGATGCGGCGAGCAGGGCCAAAGGAACCCAGAGCTGGCGGCGCGATCCGCGTGCGCCGAAATAAAGCAGAGCCGCGGCAACAGGCGTGAAAGCAAAAGGATGCGGCATGAATCGAACCGCGACCGCGACGAGAACAAACAGATAAGCCAGCATGATCACCTCACAAAATGGACAATTAGGATTGTGGCGCGTGGATAGGGAGTTGGTCAAGGCAAGCCTGACGGCTTAAGCTCTTTATGAAGGATGGAACGGCCTAACCGAAATGATCGGAATCGCAATTTTTAACGTTTTGATGATCGCGATTGCGGCGGCGGTCGGGTCAGGCCTTGTGCCCGCGAGCCGGATCAGCTCCATGCTGGAATGGCTGCACGCCATCATCGGAATCACGCCGCCCGCGCCGGAGAAATCAAAGTTGTTTGCGCTCGTTTGGGTCGGGTCGATGATCGTGATCGTGGACGGCCTTCTTTTATTGCTTGTGTTTCTGACGCTTCATTCGATGTGATTCAGTTGGATTCGCCCGCCGGCGACCTGCCGTTGCCCGCGTTTTCGGCGACTCCAGGAAACCAGCGAGTATCTGAAGAGCCTGCTCAGTGCGCGCGCGATCTCCGGTTGCACACAGGTCAAGGAGCAACCCTCGGGTGGCGGCGAGGAGCAGCGTTGCGTCGGCCTCATCGGCTTTCGATTGCCGGGACGTCTTCTTTGTGAGTCGTTTCCAATAGACAAGCGGATCTTCGAGGACGCCGGGATAATCTTTCGGGTGGCGGAGGGCGAGCGCGTACAACTCGAAAAGCAGACGCAGTTGAGGCTTGGATGACGCGCTCATCCGTTGCCAGAGCCAGCGCAGGAACTCGGATAATGTGCGTGGTTTCTTCCCGGCCTGGAACCAGTCCTGGACGCGCGTATCCTCACGTTCGCGCACGCCGGCAAGGATCTCGCGCATCAGTCCTTCCCGCGATCCAAAATGATAAAGAAGCATGCGGGCATTCGTCTTCAGGGCCTGGGCAAGAGGCCTCAGGGCCAGGTCGCGGAATCCGTGCGCGAGCACATAATCGACAGCTTGATCGCGAAGGCGGGCACGGATGTGGGGATCGGGAGGTCTAGCCATCGAAGTTTGTTCCTCTTTTTAATTACTGTAACACATGTTACAGTAATTGCCAGGGATCTTTCCCGCGGAGTGCCAGTATGCGAAAAGGCTTGATGTCGATCTTATTTCTCGCCCTCACTCTTCCCGCCGTTGCGCGATCAGCCAGCGAGCAGGAAAGGAACAAGAATATGGCCCGGAACTTTTTCGAGGAGGTGATTGGCCAAGGAAAACTCAATAAATATGCGGAGTCGCACGCCAAGGATTTTGTGGCGCATGGAGCCAGCCGCGATTTCACTCTTGATGAAGACCTGGCCTTTGCCCGCGACGAACGCCAGGCTCTCCCGGATATGAGCATCACGGTCAACCAGATGATTGCGGAGGATGACCGAGTCGCCGTGTATTGGACGGCATCGGGAACGAACACGCGGGCCGGGATGGGGTTTCCGGCCACGGGAAAGAAAATCAAGGTTTCAGGAATGACACTATTCCGCTTTCAGGATGGGAAGATCCGGGAGGAATGGGGCGTTTGGGACCAGCTGTCGGCGATGAGGCAGGCGGGGTTATTCCCTTCGCAGCCTTGATCGAGGGCGATCATCGCTTGGAGGTCATCGGTTTTGTGGGTTTCCGTCCGACGCCGATCGCCTCCCCATCTGTTCATTGATTACCTGAAGATCGCGCGTCAGAAGCACGTAAGCTCCGAGCGGGGCGCGCGAGGTTTGGCCGGGATAAGCATAGCGCAGATCGCGCAGGCGCACCAGGTAGGCGGCGCGTGAGTTATCTGCGGAGTCGCTTTGCAATTGCTCGGTCTCGGTGATCGGATACTGCGCCCAGCTCAGGTAGACGCGGCCGAGGTAGCTCTTCTTGGCGGCGAGCGTGATGGGAGTTTCCTCGGGCTTGTAGCGAATCTGCATTTTGCCCGCAGGGTCGACTTCGGGCGCGGAGGAACCCAGCGTCATGGTATCGACATTCATCATCGCGAAAAATGCCGGGGTTTCAGCGATTCCGTACCACCTGAACGGATTGAGCACGTAAGGGTAGGCGGAGACGCGGATGGCGTCGGCTCCGTTGTATGTACGCGCTTCAAGCGCCGCAATGGCGCGGCGATGCTCGAAATCGCACAACCCCCAAAATGCAAACACAGCAATGAGCGCGACGGTCGCAGCAACTCGCCCAGGCGGGTGTTTGTCCTTGCGCCCGGAACTGATTTCCTGGTTGATTAGCGAAAACAACGCGGGCACGGTAAGCCCGAGAATGAGGATGACGAGAAGGACCGGCTCGACGATATACACGATATCCCAGGAAATCCAGCGCTCGGAAAAAGGCCAGAAGGGGCGAACGCCGTAGCGGTGGTGTAGTCCAGCAAAATGTGGCTGAGGCCGGCGAGGCAGGCATAAAGAAAAAGCAGTCCCCAGCGCGGGGGCAGATTGGGGTTGCGAATTTTGCGGCCGCGCACACGCCAGATTCCATACATAAAGGCGACGACTGCGGCGGCGACAAGCGGCACTCCAAGAAACGAATGCGTGAAGCCGCGATGGTGATTGAGGGCGAACGCTCCGCCGCCGAAACGGCTGAAGACGTCGAGATCGGACGCCTCGGCGGCCAGCGTGAGCGTGGCCGTAGCGAGCGCGGTTTTGCGGTTGAGTCCGGCGCGGCCCATGTTGGCGCCGAAAAGGAAATGGGTGACGGGTTCCACGGGGGCTTAGGAGAGTTTAGCGGAAAAACAGTAGCCAGCACTCAGTATCGAGTGCCCAGTGGGTGGATTGCAGAGGAAAGCTCCGAGCTTCGAGCCTCGAGCTTCGAACCGCGAGTTTCGAGTGAACCTACACCATCCGTTTGTTCGCGAAGATCGATTCCCGTCGCTCGAAGATCGAGCCCCCACCTCCGCAATCTGACCTACCCTCTGACTTCGTTTGTGAATGTCGAACTGACGACGGGTGCGGTCCACTCGCTGATGGGACTGGCCGTGCCGCACTCCACGCAACGGATGACCTGGAACTGAGATCCGCAATACGGGCAGGCGCCTTTGTTCTGGAAGGTATCGAAGAGCTGGCCGCATTGCGCGCACTTCCAAATGTCGCCAACAGGGGGCGCGGCTTTGCAGGCGGGGCACGCGAAGGCTTCGCGGCGCGGAAGTTTGTCGAGGCGCAACAGAGCGCGAGCGTGCTGTAGTCCGCTCCAGCAGTTGAGGAGCATGAAGACGGCGATGGCACCGGTCCACAGAGATTGCGTCCATACGGCAAGACCGATGAACGCGGCCACGCCCACGAAGCCGAGGATGGTTGCTACCAGCAGGCTGCGCGCGCGTCCCAGCACAAACCAGAGAAGAGAGCGAAGAATCTGCCCGCCATCGAGCGGGATAGATGGGCAGAATGTTGAATGCCAGAAGGTACGAGATTGATTTTGAAAACGGCAGCAGAGCAACTGAGAAAGGTCGGCGTCGCTGCAGACAAGCCCAGCGTCGGGGTCAGTTCGCCGAGCGCGAGTAAAACTGGAACAAGCGCCACGTTCACCAGCGGGCCGGCCGCGATGCTCCAGAGTTGCGCTCCGGGGCGCGGCGGGGGGTCCACATATGCGACGCCGCCCAGCGGCCAAAGAATGATGCGGTTGGCGCGGCCGCCTACCTGCGGCAGGCGAGAGCGTGGCCGAACTCATGCACGGTGACGATCAAGAACACGCAGAGATACTCAGCGATTCTCCACGAAACGGAAGAGTAGGCGCCAAAACCCCCGTTGATTTCATAGGCCGCCACCAGAAACCAGGACCAATGCAGAAAGACGTCAATTCCAGAGAATCGGAAGAGTCGGATGGCGCCTTGGCGAGAAGTGGGCATGTGGGATGGTTATAACACGTCTAAACCGTGGACACGAAACCTGCGGCGCTGGCCCGCTCATTGCTGAGCGATCAGCGGTCGGCTTTGAGTTTCGCCAGCGTGCGCGCAAAACGAACCTTGCCCCGAAGCTGCCGCAGCCGGGCGTAGGTTTCGAATGCGGCGACAAGCTGAAGGCCTTCGCGAACAGTCTGGGTGATGCTACCGCCGCTGGCGCGCTGAGCCTTCTCCAGAAGGTCTGCGGGTATTTCGACGGTGATTGTGCGCGCGGTTTCCGTCGTCATACTTACCATATCGTATACCGATATCGACAATGGTATTGCCGGACGGCCTGAGCGCTGGGCATCGACTTGCCTTCGTTGACTCCCTCCGCTCATCCCGCCTCCCATGACCGGGACGGCATGATTGGGCAGACCATTTCGCATTACCGCATCGTCGAGAAGCTCGGCGGAGGAGGGATGGGTGTGGTCTACAAGGCCGAGGATACGTCGCTCGGCCGCTTTGTCGCCCTCAAGTTCCTGCCTGACGATGTAGCCCGCGATCCCCAGGCGCTGGAGCGCTTCCGCCGCGAGGCTCGTGCCGCCTCGGCGCTGAACCATCCGAATATTTGTACCATCTACGAGATTGGCGAGCATGAGGGCCTGCGCTTCATTGCGATGGAATATCTCGACGGCTCCACGCTGAAGCACACGATCATGGGCCGTCCGCTCGACAACGAAACACTCATCGGACTTGCTATTGAGATCGCCGACGCGCTCGATGCAGCGCACGCCGAAGGGATCGTTCACCGCGATATCAAGCCCGCAAATATTTTTGTCACTAAGCGCGGGCACGCCAAGGTCCTCGACTTCGGGCTGGCCAAGGTGGAAGCGGCTCGGGGGTCGCCGAACCAATCGCCGGAACTCTGACCAAGCCACGCGCACGATCGACGAAGCCCACCTTACCAGTCCCGGCACGATGGTCGGCACGGTTGCATATATGTCGCCGGAGCAAGTGCGGGCGCGCGATCTGGATACGCGTACCGATCTGTTTTCTTTTGGCGCAGTCCTCTATGAGATGGCCACCGGTGACGTGCCTTTTCGCGGGGAGAGCTCGGCCGTCATCTGCGAAGCAATTATGAACCGCGCGCCGGTGGCTCCGGTACGGCTGAACACGAGATGTGCCGCAGAAGCTCGAAGACATCATCAACAAGGCACTGGAGAAAGATCGCAACCTGCGTTACCAGCACGCCTCGGAAATGCGGAGCGACTTGCAGCGCCTGAAGCGCGATACGGACACGGGCCGTGCGCTCTCTCCTGTGGCGGGCGCCGAAGCAGCGCCAAGCGGGACTGTGCCGGTAACCGCGGGACCAGCAAGTTCGGGGACCGCAATCGCGGCGAGCGGGACTTCCGCAGTGAGCTCAGCGAGTGCGAGCGGCGCTGGCAGTGCGATTGCGGCGCCCAGGCCGGGTTTGCCGTGGGGCAACATAGCTGCAGTGATTGCTGGCGTTGCGGTTGTCGCCCTGGGTATTGTCTATTGGCAGTCCAGGCACTCGGGCGCTCCCACACAAGCTCCCGCCGGCCCCACCACCATCGCCATCCTTCCCTTCCAGAACATAGGTGAGGATAAAGACGTCGATTTTCTGCGCCTGGCCCTGCCCGACGAAATTGCGACCGATTTGAGCTATGTGCGCTCTTTGTCGATTCGTCCGTTTGCCACGACCAGCAAATACACGGCGGCGGGTGTTGACCTGCAACAGGCCGGCCGCGAGATGCACGTCACCGACATCGTGACTGGCCACTACATGAAGGAAGGCAATCAGCTCCAGATCACGCTGGAGGCGGTCAACGTCGAGAACAACCGCACCCTTTGGCGGGACACGCTGAACGTCGCAGCTCCCGACATGATTGCCATGCGCGGCCTGATCACGGAGAAGGTGCGGCAGGGATTGGTTCCTGCGCTTGGCGTGGGCAGCGAATCGGCAGAGACGGAAACTCGACCCAGGAACGAAGAGGCATACGACCTCTATCTGCGCAGCCTCGCACAGCCTCGCGATCCCGGCCCGAACAAAGAGGCAATCGCGATGCTGGAGCGCGCCGTCGGGCTCGATCCGACTTACGCCCCCGCCTGGGCCCAACTTGGACTTCACTACTATTGGGATTCCAGCCTCTCCGATGGCGGTGAAGCGGCGTTTCAAAAGTCGAACTCGGCTCTCGCGCGAGCGCGGGCCCTTGATCCCAACCTGATCGTTGCCGCCGTCCAATCCATCGCCAATCGTGTGGAGCGAGGTGAGTTGGCAGCGGCTTATAACGATGCTGTCGATCTAGTGAAGCGCCAACCGCGCGCCAGCTTCTCCCACTTCGCGTTGGCATATGTGCTTCGCTATGCCGGGTTGCTCGACGAATCGACGCGAGAGTGTGAGACCGCTTTATCGTTCGATCCCGGAAATTTTGGCCTTCGCTCCTGCTCATTCGCTTTTGAAGCCATCGGAAAGCCCGAGCGCGCCATCGATTTTGTGAGCCTGGACAAGGGCTCGACTTTTTACAACGTGAACATCTACTTTTTTTTGTGGGGCGAAGGCAAACTGGCGGAGGCGCGCGAGGCCATCCACAAACTGCCTGCGGAGTACAGAGAGGTACCTTTTGTGAGCGCCTGCTCCAATCTGCTGTCGCCCACGCAGTCGCCCTCCGCTGAGGTGAACCGCCTTGCGCGCGAAGCCGAGCCAGCCATGCTCAGCAACCCCGATGCGGAGAATCGCTATATTTCCGCAACGGAGATGGCATTCTGCGACCAGAAAGACGCGGCGGTGCGGCTGTTGAAGAGCGCAATCGATGGACGTTATTGCTCCTATCAGGGGCTGCAGAAGGACCCTTTGCTCGCCTCGTTGCGCGGCACGCAGGAGTATGCGCAGCTGCTCGCCGCCGCGAAACAGTGCCAGGACAATTTCCTCGTTGAAAGAGCGCAATCGTCGCACTGACTTGCTGCGCCAGCTGAAGAACACCTGCTTGCGACTGCCCTGTGCGTTAATTTTTCGCGGCCGGCACGACCAGCGATAGCGCATCCGCCTGCATGGTCATGCGCGCCGGAAGGCGGCCGATCAGTTCGCCGTCGGCTTCGACATACACGCGCTCGGCTGCATCGCTTTGATCGGGAACTCGGCAGGTGAGTTCTGAACAGCTGACCAGGTCAATGCCATCGACTTTACGCTCGCGCCATCCGAGAAGAGTAGCCGCCACATACTGCAAATATGCGTGCCGTCTATCGGTGCGGCACATGACTGCCCGCAGGTCGGGGTGGTCGAGGTGCGCCCCGGGAACAAGCTCGCGCAGAACGTTGCCGAAAAAGCGGATGCGCACGGCGAGCAACTCAGTGAGCAGCGCTTGTTTCTTATGTCCGCCGCCGTTGGAGTATTCGACTTCAAAGTGCCGCATGCGATAGGTGGCCAGGAGCTGCCACGCCTTCCAGTAATAAGCGGCCATACCGCCGCGGTTCTTGAGATCCGAGTTGAGTTTGTAAAAGAGGTGAGCATCGACGCCGATTCCCGCCGCGACCGTGAAAAAACGGACGCACGCTTTGCCGGCGAAGTCCTGATACTCGACGCGGCCAAGCGGAATGCGGCGGACCGTCCCGTTGACTGCGGCCCGCGCCGCTTCACTGGGCCGGAGCGGCAGGCCCAAGTCATGCGCGAGCGCATTGGCCGTGCCAAACGGCAGAATGGCGAGCGCGACATGCGTACCGGCGAGTTCCTGAATCACGTCATGGATGGTGCCATCGCCTCCGCAAGCGAACACAGTGTCACTGCCGCCGGCGACGGCATAACGAGCATGGATAGTGGCTTCCTGGCTGGAACGGCAGACGGTCAGTTCGATGTGCACGCCCGCCGATTGGATGATGCCAATGGCAGTGTCCAGTTCGCGATCGCGACGCTTGTGGCCCCGGCCGGAGTTCGGATTAAACAAAATTGTGGCTTTGCGCATGCACCCTGTTCTTCATGGGCATGGACGGGGCTGTCCGAAGCTCCCATATTTTGAGACGGGTGATGGTACCCGCCACTCCGCTTACGTTGGATTGAGTTTAGCGCAGAGAAGCAGCGGGCGGTCGGCTGCAGCTAGTTGTCAATTCGATGCCCGCTGGTGCAGTCGCGATATGACGCTCAGCATGTTGCATGATGTGCAAGTCCATGCACATTTACGTGTTTCCGCGCCATTTTTTCGGCCCTTCAATTCGACTGGGAGTACAATCGGCCCGTAGGTTCTCCCGCCTCGATGAGGAATGCGTTCTACATCCTGGAGGCGAGTCGACTCACACGCCTTCTCGCAAGAAACTCGTCCCTCTACGAGATTTCGCGTAATCGAAGGCAATCGCCGTGTGCATCATGAAGCGCGCTGTCGTTCGCGAGTTGCAGGGCAACTTGTCAATCGTGATTCTTGCGCGCGATTGGTTGTATGCGGGGGGAGTCTCTAGGCAAGCTGGGGACTTTTGAGTCTTTCAATTCCCAACGGGTTCCAGACCGGAAAGGTTGCAGCATGGAGAAATCTAATTTACTAAGCAAGGTATGCATCGTCTTTGCGATTTGTGCGGCAATGGCGATAACCTCGCCCGCGCAGACTTTCACCAATCTGTTTACCTTTGACTACAGCGATGGCGCCAACCCCAACTCCGGCCTCCTGCAAGCGACTGACGGGAATCTCTACGGGACAACCTGGGGAGGCGGGGCCAACGACGATGGCACGTTCTTTGTGATCGCCTCGGGTGCGCTAACTTCATTGCACAGTTTCGATTCCACCGACGGCACCTTTCCGAACGGAGGCTTGGTGCAGGGCGCCAACGGGAACCTCTACGGAACAACTTTCGGAGGTGGGGCCAACGGCGATGGCACGGTCTTCGAAATCACCACCAGCGGCACAGTGACCACCCTGCACAGCTTCGACTCCACCGATGGAGCCTCTCCATGGGCGGGGTTGGTGCTAGCCACGGACGGTAATTTCTACGGAACAACCTATGAAGGCGGCGCATATAACAATGGGACAGTCTTCAAGATCACTCCCGCGGGCGCGCTGACCACGCTGCATAGCTTCAACTCCACTGACGGCATTTTCCCGAACGCAAGCCTGATACAGGCCTCGAACGGAAATCTCTACGGAACAACTGACAAAGGCGGGACCAACGGCTACGGCACGGTTTTCGAAATCACGACTACGGGCACGCTGACCACATTGCACAGCTTCGAGTACACCGACGGCGCCGACCCGAACGCAGCACTGGTCCAGGCTGCCAATGGAAATTTCTACGGGACAGCCGTGGATGGCGGGACCGATGGTGATGGCTTGATTTTCGAAATTACGCCCGCGGGCGCGCTGACCGTACTGCACAACTTTGATTGGTCTGACGGCGCTACCCCATTTTCGGGAGGCCTGGTACAAGGCACCGACGGGAACTTCTACGGTACTACTCAGATCGCTGCCAACTACAGCTATGGCACGATCTTTCAAATCACGCCCCGCGGCACGGAGACCGTGGTGCACTACTTTGACTACACCGACGGCTTCTACGCGAATGGTGGGCTCATACAAGCCACCAACGGCAACTTCTACGGGACAGCTTGGGGAGGCGGGACCGGCTTTGGGACAGCTTTCAGTCTGTCGATGGGCCTCGCTCCGTTCGTACAACCGCGACCAAACATGGGCGAGGTGGGCGCCGCTGTGACCATCCTTGGAAACAACCTGACGGGTGCCAGCAAAGTCAGCTTCAACGGCAAGACTGCGGTCTACAAAGTCGTTTCCGCGACTGAGATTACGACCAAGGTTCCGTCGAGCGCGACCACGGGCCCGCTCACCGTGACCTCCAAGAGCGGAACGCTCAAGAGCAGCGGGGCGTTTTTGGTAACGCCGCAGCTCAAGAGCTTCGCACCGAGTCATGGTCCAGTGGGAACGCAGGTGCAGATCGCCGGGGTCAGTCTCACGCAGACCACCGCCGTCAGCTTTGACCGTGTGGCCGCGACCGAGTTCACCGTGGACTCCGACAAGAAGGTGACCGCAACCGTGCCAGCCGGGGCAACCACAGGAACAATCTCGATCGCAACTGCGGGAGGGAGTGCCACGAGCGCAAAGAGCTTCAAAGTGACAGACTGATTCTGAACCGCGGAGGACAGCGCCGCCGCCTCTCACCAGGCAGCGTTTCTTTATCCTGCGATGGCAAGCATCCGCTTTCGTCTTTTAGCCGTGTTTGCGCCAGTAATCCAACACGAACGGTGTGCTGCCCACAGCCGGAGCGACTAGAGCGTGTTTCATAAATCGGGTTCGGCAAGGGCGCGGCTTCAGCCGTGCCGTAAGCGCCCTGCCAAAATGCGGGGCTTCAGCCCCTGAGGGACTGCACTTCGGCTCGAAAGACATTTTGAAACACGCTCTCGCTTGAAAATCCGTTTAACGCACTCCCCACTCCCACATGCCGAACATTGTTTTTTGCGAAACTGGATGACCGGCCTGGCGGGCGAGCATGGTGATTTGCCCTCGGTGGTGCGCATCGTGCGCGATGAGGTAGCCGACGAAGCCGGCGGCATCGGGACGGAAACCTTTGATCCGACGGTCGGCGGCCAGTGCTGATTTCAAAACGTCGTGAATCGCAGCCCGGCTCTCCGCCAGCCCTTTGCGCGCTTGCGCAGCCGTCACCTTTTGCCGGTCGAGCTGCTCGGGAATTTTGCCACCGGTGGCCTTCAGCCACATCACGCGGACGTTGTGCATGTGCGCAACAATCGAGGCAATGTCGCGTCCCTTCTTGGCGGGAGGCTCGGCACGCCATGCTTCCTCGGGTAGGTTCTCGATCAAGTATTGATTGATGCGATCATTGGTGTCGAAAGCGACGAGAAGGGCATCGGTGAGGACGAAAGGCTTCGCGGTTTTCGAAGGCATCGGAATCTCCAGAATCGAAAATGGAATATGAGAGTAGCAGCGAAAGCCATCAACGGGGAATAGGGGCGATTGATTTGCCCGGAATGAGCCGTTAAGCTTGCGCACAAGTTCCTTGGGCGTTCCGATTTTGTCGGATAAAGATTTGACATTCGAGGAGGTTTCACTATGGGTTGCATGAAGCTACTTAGGGCGAGCTGTGCTGCGCTCGTCGTCGCGACTTTCGTGGGAATCAGCGCGGCGAGCGAGGCGCAACGGCCGGTGACAATCATGCCCGGCCTCGGCGATTTGCACCATCCGGTTTCAGCCAAGAACAAAGAGGCCCAGGAATTTTTCGATCAGGGTTTGCGGCTGATCTATGCGTTCAACCACGATGAGGCGGCGCGCTCATTTCGCAAAGCGGCAGAACTCGATCCTTCGCTTGCGATGGCGTATTGGGGGATTGCCGAGGCGGTGGGGCCAAACTACAACGATCCAGCCGACGACGGCCGCTTTAAGGAAGCACACGAGGCGATCCAAAAAGCTGTTGATCGCAGCGCCGGCGCGTGGCCGGTCGAGCAGGCTTACATCGCTGCCATGGCAAAGCGTTTTCCGGCCGATCCCAAAGCCGATCGGCGGCGGGCGGCTGAGGAATATCGCGATGCCATGCGCGATGTCGTAAAAAATTATCCCGACGATCTGGACGCCGCTACGCTTTTCGCGGAGGCGGGCATGGGTTTGCATCCGTGGGGACTTTGGCACAGTGACGGTACGCCGGAAGAAGGAACCGAGGAGATTGTCGCGACACTGGAGTCGGTGATCCGCCGTGAGCCCAATCATCTGGGAGCGCTGCATTACTACATTCATGCGGTCGAAGCGTCGAATTCTCCCGAGCGGGCGCTGCCAGCGGCGAACCGGCTGGCCGCATTAGCGCCGGGTGCCGGACACATCGTGCACATGCCCGCCCATGTCTACATCCGCACCGGCGATTATGCGGCCGCCGCGAAAACCAATCAGGAGGCGGCAGAAGCTGACCGCGCGTACATCAAAAGCAGCGGAGCCGAGGGCATTTATCCGCTGATGTATTACAGCCATAACCTGCATTTCATTGCCGTTTGTTCGGCCATGGATGGGGATTACGCGGAATCGAAAAAGGCGGCGGACATGCTCGCCGAGCACGTGCGGCCATCGGTGAAAGACATGCCCGACGTGGAAGGATTCCTGACCATTCCGATGGCGGTGGACGTGCGCTTTCATCGCTGGGACGAGATTCTGGCAATGAAACAGCCCGACGCGGCCATGAAGACAGCGGCCGGCTTCTGGCACTTTGCGCGCGGAATGGCGCTGGCGGGAAAAGGCAGGATTGGGGAAGCTGAAGCGGAATACAAAATTGTCTCCGATGAGGAAAAGGCGACCTCGGCGGACGTCACCTTCACCATGCCGATCAACAACAAGACCAAAGACATTTTGAAGATTGCGGAAAACGTCTTGGGCGCGCAGGTAGCGCTGGCGCGCAAGGACAATGCCGGCGCAGCGAAAATGCTGCGCGAAGCGGTCGCGGTGCAAGATGGGCTGAAATACAACGAGCCGCCGGACTGGTTCTTCCCGGTGCGTGAATCGCTCGGCGGAGTGTTGATGATGAATGGCGATACCAAAGCGGCGGAGCAGGTGTTTCGCGAAGACTTGGCAAAGAACCCGCGAAATCCGCGGTCGCTGTTCGGGCTGCACCGCGCTCTGCGTGAGCAGGGCCGCGACTCCGACGCCTGGTTCGTGGAGAAGGAGTTTCGAGAGTCATGGAAGGGCGGCGAGTTGAAAGTGGAGGATCTGGTGTAGGGGCTGAGTAACTGCCGGAATTAAGGGGCGGCGCGGTTCTAAAGCGGTTGGCTCATCGAGTACACCAAGTGCGGCAGTCCTCGCCAGTTGGTTTCCTTCCAAATCGTCATGCCGTTCCGCTCGGCAACCCGGCGAGAGGGCAAGTTCTCCGGCCGTATCAGAGAGATAAGCCGCTCGGTTTTGAGGTGCGCGAATCCCCAATCGCGGCAAGCGCGTGCGGCTTCGGTCGCGAACCCTTGTCCCCAGCAATCGCGCCGCAAATGGTAGCCGATTTCATAGAGATGTTCGCCATCGACTTCCTGGCGAGTGATGCCGCAGTCGCCGATGAGTTCGCCACACCCGCCCGCTTTCAACTCCATGGCCCACAGCCCGACCCCATCGTTCCTATAGCGCTGGCAGTTGCGGCTGATCCATTGCTCAACTCCTGCTCGATCATAGGGAGCCGGATAATAGCGCATGGTTTCAGGGTCGGAAAGGACCAATGCGAGCGCGTCGGCGTCTTCGGGTACAAACTCGCGCAGGATGAAACGCGGCGTTTCAAGGATTTTCATATTACGGTTCCAGCAACCGCTGATAGGAACTCGCCGGCCGGCAACCATGGTCTCCAGCATTTCCAAGAGAACACCGACTTCGGTGCAAGTTGTGCCGCCGTGCATCGGCATGATAATCGTTGTAGCTCGCACCGAGCATCCGGGAGAACAATCAAGATGAAACGCCTCGCACTGGGCTTTGGGCTACTTACGCTCTTGCTTCTCAACTTCGCCTCTGCCACATCACCGCAGAAGACATCCGATGAAGCGGCAGTCCGCGCCACCGTAACTGACTATATCGAGGGCTACTACACAGGCGATGCAGCACGCATGGAGAAGTCGCTGCATCCGCACTATCTGAAGCACACCATCAGCGGCTCCGACGACCAACTCAAAATGACCGAGAAGACTGGCTTGCAGATGGTGCAGGATGTGCGCGGGGGCGGGCCTCTGGACCCGTCTGAAAGAAAGGAACAGATTACGGTGCTCGACGTTGCCGGCGACATTGCTTCCGCCAAGCTGGTGACGCCGCATTGGGTGGATTACATCACGCTCTCCAAGTGGCACGGAGAATGGAAGATTGTGTCGGTTGTGCTCAGAGAAAACGACTGATCTTCGCCAATCTTAACCGCGGCTTTAGCCGCCGCGGCGTCCACGGCCAGAGTCTCGCGAAAATCAAAAGAGGTCTGGACATTTGCCAGACCTCTGCAGGCTTTCGATGACAGCGCTCTTTGGAGGCGCGGCCTTAGCCCTACTGCTCTTCTTTTTTCTGTTCGAAGTGCTCTTCGATGGCTTTCGTGCCTTCAAACCCGGCAACGGCAGCCGCGCCTTCGGCCAGGATCCCTGCGTTCGGGTCCAGCTTCTTTACCCCCTCCACCGCCGCCACCGCGCCTGCAATTTTTTCCGCTTCATCAAGAAGTCCCATTACCGATCTCCTTTCATCCAACGAGTAAATTTCACCCCATCAAGGTGGGAATCAAGATTATCACTACTAAGCCGAGGGGCGCACCGGTCGAGCCGCGCTGAAAGCGGCCCAATTTGACTGTCGTCCCGCGAGAAGCCCTTCGTCGGTATAGGCAGCCTCACGGGGTTGAACCGAGCACCTCGCCAGCCACCAGCAAATCCGCGTTTTGTGCAAACCACATCCCGCTGCCATTTTCACCAGACATAACCGCGAGCCGAAGGGGCGGCTTAACCACGGTGCTCCAGCCCCCGTTAAAGTCGCTTCCTGTGCCTGTCAGAGGTGTATTCGCAACCACCCAATACTGAAGTCCCTTTGTGACCGCGACCGGAGTAAAGTTGGCGGTCGCAAGGGTGCAGCAGGTAAAGAGCTTGGGTAAATCCGTGACCGTCACCGGACCCGCCAGCAGTGTTCCCGGAACTCCACCCGAGTCCTCATAGATGCTCAAGTTCACCTGGTTCGCTCCGCTGCCATACTCCACCGCAACGCGCACCTGCGAAACATGGGCATTCGCTTTCGGAGTAAATGGCATCCCCACGAACTGGTCGTTGCTGTGTGGATTGTTAGGCCCCAAGAGCGCCCAGCCGTTGGCGTCGTCATAAAGGTCGGTCTTCGAGGATCCCAGGTTGCTGTAGATCGTTTTGAGCCCCGCCTCAGGTTCCTGCGCCGGCACGTGGACCGCCGGTTTTTCCTTGGCATGCACCATCAGGGAACCTGTTCCGTTCTGAGCGAACCCAGTCTGAGCGAATCCAGCCACATTGCAAAGCGCCAACAGAACTGCACACATCGGGGCCTTATTCACGAATTTCCCTCCAGTCGCGAGACTGTCCATCATAATCGACATCAACCGCGATTCCACCGAACCCTCGTTGGGTGTAACCGCAATGTAACGTCAGCGGAGAGACTCAGCATCTTCCGCATCACGTCCGCGCATCTGCCATAACGGCTCGATCGCGAGGACATAACAAGGCTGGTCGCACTCAGTCGCCGGAGCCAAAGCGGTAATCCGGCTGCCACATCGTTAACCCTCGTTTCGCCCTGAGAGTATGAATCTTGCCGGCCGCCCGCTTAGGATCGCTCCACCCGCGTGTGGATACGCGAGCTATAATGGCCGCCATCCATGTCGCTCCCCGCTGGCACCAAACTTGGGCCGTATGAAATCCAATCGCCGCTAGGTGCGGGCGGAATGGGCGAGGTGTATCGAGCCAAGGATACGCGCCTAGACCGCAGCGTAGCCGTCAAGATTCTGCCGAGTCATCTTTCCGACAATCCAGACGCCAGGCAGCGTTTCGACCGTGAGGCCCGCGCCATATCTTCTCTGAACCACCCCAACATCTGCACTCTGCATGATGTTGGCCATCAGGATGGCATCGACTTTCTGGTCATGGAGTTTCTCGAAGGCGAGACCCTGGCCGACCGCCTGGCAAAGGGGCCGCTGCTCGTCGAGCAGGTGCTGAAGTATGGAATCGAGATTTGTGAAGGTCTGGAGCGTGCTCATAAAAGCGGAGTCGTGCATCGCGACCTGAAGCCCGGAAACGTGATGCTGACCAAGACCGGAGCGAAGCTCATGGATTTCGGCCTGGCCAAGGCAACTCCGTCCGGCCCGGCTCCGGTTTCCAGCCTGACCATGACGATCTCCCACCCATCGGCCGATCAGCCTCTTACTGCCCAGGGCACCATTGTTGGAACATTCCAGTACATGTCGCCGGAACAGACAGAGGGCAAAGAAGCCGACGCGCGCTCCGACATCTTTGCCATGGGAGCCATCCTGTACGAGATGGTGACCGGCCAGCGAGCCTTCACGGGAAAGAGCCAGGCCAGCATCGTGGCGGCGATTCTTGCTTCCGAACCAACGCCCATCTCGACCGTGCAGCCCATGACGCCGCCGGCACTCGCGCAGGTCGTCAGAACCTGTCTCGCGAAGGATCCTGAAGAATGCTTCCAGACCGTCCACGATCTGAAGCTGCAATTGAAGTGGATTGCGGAGGCCTCTGCCAGCCAACTGGCTGCGCCCGCCCAGGTGCGCGCCCGCCGCGTCGTACAAAAGCGCACGATCATGATTGCGGCTGCCGTCGGCTGGATTCTTGCTGCTGCCGCCCTCGCTTTTTTCCTCTCCAGCCGCAGCCAGCTTGAAGAGGCTCGTCGGCCGATGACAGCGGAGTGGCTCGCGCCTGTGGACGCGGATTATGCGCCGGTTTCAGCCGGGGCACCGGCGCTTTCGCCGGACGGTTCAAGACTTGCCTTCCTGACCGGTATCTTGGGCAACACGAAGTTGTGGGTCCGCGACGTAGCCACGGGCACCGTCAGCCTGTTAGCGGAAAACGAGCATCCGAGTTTTCCCTTTTGGTCGCCCGACGAAAAGTACATCGCGTTCTTTTCGGCGGGGAAGCTGAAAAAGATCGCCGTCGGCGGAGGGCCAGTCCAGATCATTTGCGATGCCCCCGAAGGGCGCGGCGGGTCATGGAGCCAGCGTGGGGTCATCGTTTTCACGCCAAACATTCATGAATCGCTATACAAGGTGTCGGACGGAGGAGGGACACCTGAAAAGGTTACGGACGCGAAACCCGGTTGGACGCATCGCAACCCGTATTTCCTGCCGGATGGCGATCACTTTTTGTTCAATGCCCGCGATGTCCAGGGAGCGGTGGGGAGCGCCAGTTCGCTCGAAGGGGCGTCCCTTTCCGGCCAAAGGGCGCGTCAAGTTCTGGAGCGCGGCTCTAATGTGCAATACGCCGACGGATACCTCCTCTATCTGCGGGACGGGGTACTGGTAGCCCAGCCTTTCGAGGCGAAATCAATGCAACTGAGCGGCCAGCCAATGCCAGTAGCTGAGAAACTTGACTACTGGAACGCACGTGACGTCGCGGCTTTCACCGCCGCGCGCGGCACGCTGGTCTTCCGCCACGGAACGCTGCAAAAAACACAGCCCATGTGGGTGGACGGAAGCGGCAAGGAGTTGGGACGCTTCGGCGAACCCGGCCTCTATCTGCGACCGGAGCCCGCCCTTGGAGGTTCGCTGGTTGGGTTGGTACGCGGGGATCCTGACACGCACCGCGGAGACGTCTGGATCGTGGATACCAGCCGCAACACAGTCTCGCGCAGCACGTTTATCGACGGATCTAATATCGGGTTCGCCTTCTCTCCCGATGCGAAGAGGATTGCAGTCAGCAGCATTGCGGGCGGTTCCACGCAGGGGGTATGGTTGCAGGCCACGAATGGTTCGGGGGGCCGGGAAGAGTTGGAGACGCCCAAAGGCTATGCTGTTGTTGCCAGCTGGTCCCCGAGCGGCCGCTATCTTTTTGTCGATGTGCAGAACAGTGCCACACGCCAGGATATTTACTACGTGGATCTTGACGGCGAGAGGAAGTTGACCCCTTTTCTGCAATCGCCTGCTAACGAGCTCTATCCAGTTCTTTCGCCAAACGGCAAGTGGCTCGCCTACGACTCGGACGAGTCGGGAAGGAGTGAAGTTTATGTAACCGCATTCCCCGGCCCTGGCGGCAAGTGGCAAATCTCCACTAACGGAGGCACCCTCGCTTCGTGGTCTCCCGATGGAAAGCACCTCTACTACGCTAATGCGGACAAGCTGATGTCCGTAACGATTCAGAATCCGGAGACATTCGAATTCGGAGCGCCGTCCGCGCTGCCGATCCACGTGAATGAATTTGCGGGGATCGGGCCGGCGGCGGCCGGCGAACGATTCCCTGCCCTGAAACCGCTCAGCGGAGGCCAGTCGCTGCCACAGGAAGTCATCCTCAACTGGACCGGAATGCTGAAGCAGTAGATAGCTGTGAGCTCTCCGTCAGACGGGTGCCCCATCCTAACGTCGCGCCTTTTGCGACGTTAGGGTGGGATTCCGACCCGCGCATAAACCAGGGGATTCCGTCGTCGAACTAAGTCTTTACGCGGAGGGAAGCCCACACCCTTGCGCATAATCAGCGCCCGCGATCATTGATCCTGTGACCGGCGTTTTGAGCGTCGTTGGCGATATTCCAACAACTGTCCCGAATTGACCATTTTTTCTTCTTCGGGATTTGCCATCCTTACAATCACGCAGATCCCAATTGAAAGTTCCGGCGTTCTGAAAGCGAACACAACGATGATGGAACGGAATGCAGTAGCTTCGCCGCGTCCCAGGGCCAGGACTACCGGTCTCGTTTACTTGCTTTACTTTCTGACGACAGTTTCCGCCGAGGTCTTTATTGGCCACCGCCGGCTTGTGGTATATGACGCAGTCAACCTTACCGCGGACGCGTTCTATGTCGCCGTGACGCTGCTCTTCTACTACATGTTTAAGCCGGTGAACCGGAGCCTCTCTTGGCTCGCGGCGTTCTTCAGCCTCGCGGGATGCGCCAATGAGGTACTTCGCCTCCTGAATCTCGCTCCCTCCAAAATCAACAGCCTGGTATTTTTCGGGCCCTATTGCCTTCTGCTCGGATACCTCATTTTCAGGTCGGCCTTCCTACCTCGAATTCTCGGCGTGCTGATGGCGTTTGCCGGTTTGGGTTGGCTGATCTTTCTGTCGCCACTCGCGCACCCTCTGTCCACCTACCTTAAAATCCTCGGCTTCCTCGCGGAAGCATCGCTGATGCTATGGCTCCTCGTTATGGGCGTGAACGAGCAACGATGGAACGAGCGGGCCAGTGCAGCGAGGGCAATCCAGAACTAACCGTCGCAGTCAGCTATTACACGAGCTAAGCTGAATTTGATTTAGCGATCGGCAGGGCTACACTCAAAGCATGGGCGAGATAGGGCGGATGCTCCTGGCGCTGGGAATAGCGCTGGCCGTCATTGGCGGCATCGTCATGCTGCTCGGTCGGACCGGGCTGCCGCTGGGGCGGCTCCCCGGCGACATTCTCTATCGCGGCAAGAACACCACTTTCTATTTCCCCCTGGCCACCTCGATTCTTATTAGTGTGGTGCTGTCGATTGTTCTGTTTCTGATTGGCCGGCTGAAGCGCTAGTGGTCGCCGCCTAATTTCAGCCCACTCCGCCAAGATGTCCCGTTTTCGCGTCCCGCCCGATAGACAACTATTCAGTTGACATATGTAAACCATTAAATTTACACTTCGATAATGATCGGCGGTTTCCGGCATAAAGGGTTGGAAGAGATTTACCGCAGCGGAAAGACACGCCGGATCGGTGCCGAACATGTCAGGAAGTGCGTGCGTATCCTGCAATTGCTGGAAATGGCGGGGTGGCCGGAAGACATGAACATCACGGGTTTTCACTTCCACGGACTGCACGGCAATCCGAAACGATGGTCGGTCCGTGTAACCGGGAATTACCGGATCACTTTTGGTTGGTCGGGCGAAAACGCTTTTGATGTCGATTTTGAAGACTACCACTAGGGGGAATTATGGAGAGAAAGAACGGACTGCCACCTGTCCATCCGGGCGAGATTATCAAGCAGGACATCCTGCCCTCAGCTGGGTTGTCAGTGACGGCCGCGGCCAAGGCCTTGGGCGTATCGCGCCAGATGCTTCACGGCATTCTGGCGGGGCGCAAACCGCTGTCTGCCGTCATGTGCTTAAAGGTAGCTCGCCTGTTTGGCGGTTCGCCGGAAGTGTGGATGCGATTGCAGGCCGCTTACGACCTGAAAAAGTCCGAGCAAAACAGGAGAGTTATGGCTCGCGTCGCTCGGATTGTACCGGTGAAGCTGGCCGAAGAAGCTCGCTCCTGATGGAACTTCAGCGGACAACCCACCTTTGAATCCCCGCCGTTCTGGAGACTATTCTCATCTAACTCATTGATTTATAAATATATTAGATCTAAGTCCTTATTATTCAAAGATCTAGAGGTAGATCGCGCGCTAGATCTTTGATTCTAAAGGATCGGCTCAAGAGGGGGGTAGATTTTGGACCTCGTCGCGGCCCGATTTGGAACCCGCGATACACTGATCTTTAGCCATGGGACTCGACGGACAGCTCGGCTTTGAGTTTCGCGTTCCCGAGCGGCGCGTTTGGACGGTGCGAGCGCTCGTCTCCGCAGTGCGCACGCACATCGAGCGCGAATACTCGGATTGCTGGGTTGAGGGCGAGATTTCCAACCTGCGCACGCCCGATTCGGGACACTTGTACTTCACGCTGAAAGAAGAAAGCGCGCAGATTCGCGTGGTCATGTTCCGGTCTTCTGCGCGGCTTCTGCGGTTCCACCCGGAGAACGGTCTGCATGTCACGGTGCGCGGCAGGATCACGGTCTATGAGGATCGCGGCGAACTCCAGATCTCCGCCGAGTTCATGGAGCCGCAGGGCGCGGGCGCGCTGCAACTGGCGTTCGAGCAGCTAAAAGCACGGCTCGCGGCGGAAGGACTGTTCGAGGCTTCGCGCAAGAAGCCAATCCCTGCGCTGCCGCGGCGAATCGGCATCATCACTTCTCCGCAAGGCGCTGCGCTGCGAGACATCCTGAACATCCTCGCGCGGCGGCATCGTTCGGCGAATGTGCTGATATATCCCGCGCAAGTGCAGGGAGACGCTGCCGCAGGCGAGGTGATCGCAGGCCTCCGGTATTTTCAGGAACGCGCAAGAACGCAGACCAAGGATGATGCCGATCGAGTCGACGTCATCGTCATTGCGCGCGGCGGCGGATCGGCCGAGGATTTGGCGGCATTCAATCACGAAGGCCTGGCGCGAATGGTCGCCGACTCGAAGATACCTGTGATCTCCGCGATCGGTCATGAGACCGATTTCACGATTGTCGATTTTGTCGCCGATCTGCGCGCGCCCACGCCTTCGGCGGCGGCGGAACTGGTAATCCGGTCGCGGCAGGAAATCGAAGCCCAGGGCGAAGAGATGGACCGCCGTTTGGAGCACGCGATCCGCTATCGCCTGCTGATGGCGCGGCAGCAGCTGACGCAACTAGCGCAGCATGGCGCGTTTCGCGGCATGATGGACAGCATCCACCGCAGCCAGCAGATGCTGGATGACCGTCGTTTCCGCCTGGAGAAAGCCGAGCGGCAACTTCTGGAACGCTGCCGGCGGAAGCTGGAAACGGCATCGGCAGCAGTGCGCCACTATGACGCGCGGCGAAGGCTGGCCGCGATTCGGCAGCAGCTGCAAACGCAGACGGCGAACCTAGCAGCCGCAGTGCGAGCCCGTCTGCTCGCAGGCCGCGCGGCGGTCAACCGTCGAACAGCCAGCTTGGAAGCGCTTTCGCCGCTTGGAATCCTCAATCGCGGATACGCGCTGGTGTTCGATGCCAAAGGGCAACTAGTTAAGGATGCCTCGCGGCTCGCGGTGGGCGACGAGTTGAAGGCGCGGCTGGCGCGCGGAGAAGTGCGCGCCCGCGTTACTAACGGCGAACAGGACCCACTGTGATGTGGCGGCGTCGAGCGCGTGCATTAGAATGAAAACAAATACAACCGTAACGCGAGGGTAAAGTGCCGACGACGGTCGCATGGCCGCAAATCACGGTGATCTCGGTCGTCGACATCGTCCTGGTCGCGATCCTGATCTACCAGTTTCTGATGCTGGTGCGGGGAACCCGCGCTGCGCCCATGCTTGTGGGCGTCGCAACTCTGGGCCTGGGCTTCTACCTGGCGCGCCTCGGCGAATTGCGCACACTCAACTGGCTGCTGAGCACGCTGCTGCCTTATTTTGTTTTCGCGCTGATTGTCGTTTTCCAGTCTGAAATCCGGCATGCGCTGGCCAACCTGGGGAGCCGGATTTCGCGCATGCGATCCTCGAATCTGGTGGCCGATGTTTACGACGACATCGTGCTGGCCGCCAATCTTTTTTGCCAGAACCAGACCGGCGCATTGATCGTGATCGAGCGCGAAATCGGGTTGCGCACCTATATCGAAAGCGGTGTGGCGCTCGATGCGCGGCTTTCCTACGATTTGCTGGCGACCGTGTTCCGCCCGAGCGCGCCGCTGCACGATGGCGCGGTGATCATCCAGCGGGACCGGATTGCGGCCGCTGCCTGCTTCCTGCCTTTGTCGATGAATCCCGTGCTCTCGACGCAACTGGGAACGCGCCATCGCGCTGGCATTGGAATCACGGAGGAAACGGACGCGGTGGCGGTGATCGTATCCGAGGAAACGGGCTCGATCAGCGTCGCAGTCGGCGGCCACATTGAGCGCGATCTGACAGTGGAGCGTCTGCGAGAGCGCCTGAGCAGTCTGTTGCGGCGCTACGCTCCCGCCCCGAGCCTGCCCAGCGCAATGGAAGAGCACTTTGTGGAGGAGGAACCGCCCAGTTTCCGCCCTCCGGTGCGGGGGAAAGATTCCGGCGCGACTACGGGGAGGGAACAATGACGATGGCGAAGTGGCTGCGGCGTCTGTTCCTGGATAACTTCGTTTACAAGGTCATTTCTTTGCTGCTGTCGTTTGGGCTGTGGCTGGCAGTGGCGCACACGCCGCCCGCGGAAATCGAGATGCGCGTTCCCATCGAGTTCCGTAATCTCCCCGATAATCTGGAGATCGATTCCGCCAGCTTTACCGAGGCGCAGGTGCGCTTGCGCGGAGCGGAGCGCGTGCTTCATGGCATGACTCCGGCGGACGTACGGGCGGAGGTCGACCTCGGCAACATGCAAGCGGGGGAACGCACATTCGATCTGACGGCGCGGCACGTGCAGGTTCCCGACGATGTGGAGGTCGTGCAGATCATTCCTGGGCAATTTCATCTTTCCTTTGACAATCGCGACACGCGCACGCTGGATGTTCATCCGCGTGTAACCGGGATCTTCGCGGGCGGCATGCGCATGGCGCACGTGATCGCCGATCCTCCCACGATCACGGTGACAGGCCCGCGGCGCCGGCTCGAAAAGCTGGAGGCGGCCACCACCGATCCGGTGGATGCGAGCGGAACCACGAGCAGCGCTTCATTCATGACCCAGGCGTACGTGGCGGACCCTCTAGTGCAGGTCGTGCATCCCCGGCCGATTCGAGTGACGATCGTTATGGAGGGTGCGGGAGCGGGAAGAAAAACGGAGTAGAAGCAAACGCGCGATTCGCTGTTCGCCTTTCGCAGCTCGCTCTTGGCTTTTGCAATACCTCATGTGGTTCGCTTCATGCGCGGGATGCTTGAGTACATATCCATAAGCCCGACAATGAAATCGTTGTTCTCAGCAATTGCAATTCTTACGATAAGGATTCTTTCCCTAAATTCATGACACACACTAGGCAGCTTTTTGGCACGGATGGAATACGCGGCGTAGCGGGAGAGTTCCCGCTTAACAAAGACAGCGTGTACTGGATTGCGCGAGCGGTCGGCCACGATCTGGCGCGCGTGAATCCGAGGGCGCGGGTTGTGATTGGGCAGGACACGCGAGTTTCAAGCCCGTGGATTGCCGATAGATTTGTCGAGGGCCTGGCCTCGGCCGGAGTGGCGAGCCGCAGCGCCGGTGTAATTACAACGCCCGGAGTGGCCTTTCTTGCGCGCTCGCAGGGCTTCGACGCGGGCGTGGTGATTTCCGCGTCGCATAATCCGTGGACGGATAACGGGATCAAGATTTTTTCCGGAGACGGCTATAAGCTGCCCGATGCGCGCGAACTGGCGATCGAGAGGGAAATCTTTGCGCTGCTGGATTCGGATGCGGATCGCGCGCCGGAGTCGGCGTCCGGCGCTGCGAGCGTACCCGGCGATGAAGCTTTGCGGGAGTCTTATGTGAAGTGGCTGGCCGGAGGAATTTCGGCCGATTTGACGCGGTTGCGAGTGGCCATCGATTGCGCAAATGGGGCGGCTGCGGCCGAAGCTCCCCAGTTGTTTCGCGCGCTGAAAGTGAATGCGACCTTTCTCCACGCCGCACCAAACGGCGAGAACATTAACGAGAATTGCGGGGCTTTGCATCCCGAGACCGTGGCGCGGTTTGTCGCCGGGAATAAGGGAAAGTTCGACCTGGGTGTGACGTTCGATGGGGACGCGGATCGCGCCCTTTTTTGCGATGCCAACGGGCAAGTGGTTAACGGCGACGCGGTTTTGCTACTGGCTGCACGCGAGATGAAAGCCAGCGGCGCGCTCGCGAACGCAACGGTCGTTGCCACAACCATGTCGAACATGGGATTGGAACTGGCGCTCAAGCGCTCAGGCATTCGGATGCTGCGCGCGAATGTTGGCGATAAATATGTACTCGAGGAGATGCAACGCTCGGGCGCAACCCTGGGCGGCGAACAATCGGGGCACATTCTGTTCCGCGACGGCGAAGCGACCACCGGCGATGGACTGTTGACCGCGCTGCGCGTTTTCGAAATTATGGTGCGGTCGGGTAAAACGCTGGCCGACCTGGTTAACGACCTGCAGGTTTTTCCGCAAACCATTCGCAATGTACGAGTGCGGGAAAAAATTGCGTTCGCGCAGATTCCCACGGTGCAGGAGGCGATTTCCTCCGCTGAGCGCGAGCTGGATGGCAAAGGCCGCGTCGTTGTGCGGTATTCCGGAACGGAAGCGCTGGCGCGCGTCATGGTGGAAGCGGAATCGAAAGAGCAGATCGAACGCATTGCGGGATCGATTGTGAGTGCGCTCAAAGCCGCGCTGGGCGCGTAGCCAAACGTTATCGCAGATCCAACCGAAAGCAGATTCCTTGCCCGCTCACTGCGCTCGGGCTCGGAATGACGACCTGGCGAGGAGTTCTTGCCGCGCATCTTGAGTAGCTCTCGGTTTGCTTCGCGTCGCCTTGTGTTGCCTTGGCGCGCGTTTGCCATCTAAAAACTCTGACTCACTGCAACTGCATCCTTTTCACACGGTACGTCCAAACGTACGGGAGGGTTATCTTGTCGAGCACGGGAGTTCGATTGAGAATGAGAACAGGTTCATAGATCAACGACTTAAAACCCGCTCATGAGAATTCTTATTGTGGAAGACGATGCGGCCCTTTCGCGCTTTATCAAGAAGGGCCTGGAAGCGGAATATCACGCGGTTGACGCGGCTTTAGACGGCCAGCAGGGCCTTTCGATGGCAGTGGGGATCGATTACGATCTCGCCGTGCTCGACCTTAACCTGCCCGTTGTTGACGGGATCACGTTGCTGAAAAACCTTCGCCAACGAAAGCCGCAATTGCCCGTGATCATTCTGACGGCGCGCAGCCGGGTTGAAGATCGTGTGCAATGCCTGGACTCTGGCGCCGACGACTATCTGGTAAAGCCATTCTCGTTTCTCGAGTTTTCCGCGCGGGCGCGGGCCCTGTTGCGGCGCAGCCACTTGCCTTCCGAGTCCGTGCTGGTGGTTCGCGATCTGACTCTGGATCGAGTGGAACGCAAGGTCGCGCGCGCGGGGCGTCCAATTGACTTAACGGTCAAGGAGTTTGCGCTGCTCGAATACCTCATGCGCAATGCCGGGCGCCGGCTGACGCGCAGCATGATCATCGAACATGTCTGGAACCTGACATTCGATTCCGCCACCAACATCGTCGACGTATACATCAACTACTTGCGGCGCAAAGTGGACGATGGCTCCCCGATTCCGTTAATTCACACCGTGCGCGGCGTGGGTTATCAGCTAAGCCCGGAAGGCGGTCCGGCATGATGGCGGGCACGGCTCCAGATTTTCCCAGAGCGGGGAGGTACTCAGGGAGTTGCTGCATTCGGTGAGTCAGCCCATCACGACGCTGCACTGTGCGCTCGAGCATTCGCTCGAACTGGATGAAGCTGGCCATTCGGAGGACGTGTGTCTGGCTCTGGAACAGACCGACAGAGTCATCGAAGCGGTGCGTCTGATGCGGGAATTCCTGGATGCGGAACGGGGCTCGTGTTGTGCGGCGCCGGTGCCGGCCGGTTTGGTCATTGAAAATGTTCTGAAACGACTCTCCGTGCTGGCGGAAGCTCGCGGCGTGCGCCTGTTTGCTTACGGGGCGACGAAAGCCCTGGTACCGGTGGCGGAAGCCTGGCTTGAGCGCGCCTTGTGCTATTTAGCCGGGATGCTGATCGAGGGTGCGCAATTTGGCGCGGCGATCGTCGTCTTGCTCGAAGACGGTGCGGCGCAGCCGGTTATTAGCGGACACTGTTTGTCAGCTCGTGCATCGTTGGATCTGTCGCGGTCGGCTCCCGTCTCGAATAGTCTTGGGCAAGCGAGAGTTGCCATCGCTCAGCGCGCGCTCGAGTCCTCGGGCGCTTCCGTGGAATCTTATTCCGGTGATAAACCGGGCTTCGTGGTTCGCTTACCGAAATCGAGATCGGCGCTCAAAACGCTTTCCGCTTAGGATTCCTGCCAGGCTTGTGATTTGCTTCCAAGGCTTCAGTAGTTCAAAGTCGCAACACCTCAAAGCGAATGTTAACTTTATGCGTCGACTGTCTCGACCTTGAAACTCTGAGACCTTGAAACCTTCTCTTAAGGAGTACAATCCTGCCGTTCACACCCGCGGGAGGCATAATGAATCGCATTACGCTGCCGACCATTCTCTCCTTTTCCTTCTGCTGCTCCCTCCTCAGTTGGGCGCAGGCTCCAGCGCCCGAGTTAAAGTCGCTTACCGTGATCCGAGCGGGCACGCTGATTGACGGCGTTTCGAACAGCGCGCGGCACAATATGGTCGTCACGATTCGCGGCAATGCGATCACCGAAGTTGCCGACGCAGGATCGGCGAAAATTCCTGCCGATGCGACTGTGATCGATCTTTCGCAGGCCACGGTGATGCCTGGATTGATCGATGCGCACACGCACATTTTCTTGCAGGGCGAAGTGCCATCCGAGGGCGGATACGACATTCAGCTGCTGAAGTATCCGCTGGCGTTTCGGGCTGCGCGGGCAACAGTTTCGGCGCGGCGCGCGCTGGAACAGGGATTCACAACCATCCGCGACATGGAGACGGAAGGCGCGGGCTACGGCGACGTCGGCATCAAGATGGCAATCGACCGCGGCTATATTCCGGGGCCACGCATGTTCGTCACGACGCGCGCCATTTCAACGACCGGCGGCTACGCGCTCGAAGGCTACGCGCCCGAGATCGAAGTGCCGAAGGGCGTACAGATCGTGGACGGTCCCGTCGAAGCGCGCAAAGCGGCGCGCGAGCAGCTCGACCACGGAGCCGACTGGATCAAGGTGTACATGACACATCGCTCCTGGCTCGACAAGAATGGAGAATTAGTTTCACAGCCGACCCTGACGCTCGACGAGATACGCGCGATCGTGGATGAAGCGCACGGCTGGGGCAGGAAGGTCGCATGTCACGCGTACGGCGGAGAAGGCTTGCAGCGGGCGCTGGACGGCGGCTGCGATTCGATCGAGCACGGCCTCGAACTGAGCGATGCGCAAATCGCGCAGATGATCAAGCAGGGAACCTGGCTGTGCGCGACGCTGAGCGTGTACTACGGCGACTGGGCTGCCGCGGATACTCCGGCTGGGCAGCGCGACCGGAAACGCGCTTCCGACCATGAAGCCTCATTTCGCAAGGCACACAAGGCGGGCGTGAAGATTGCGTTTGGCACCGATATAGGCGGAATCCCGTGGACTGAGCCGATCGCGCAGGAATTTCTACGCATGGTTGAGTTTGGCATGACGCCGATGGAAGCGATTCAGAGTGCCACCTCGCACGCTGCGGAATTGCTCGACCGGAAGGGGCAGCTAGGCGTGATCGCGCCCGGAGCTTACGCGGATGTGATCGCCGTGAGGGGTGATCCGCTGGGAAACGTCAACCTTCTAGAAAACGTCGCATTTGTGATGAAGGACGGCAAAGTATTCAAGAATGAGCTCGCGCCTACGAAGCAATGAGGTAAACAGCAAAGGCGCTGGCGCAGTAGAGTCCCTTCGACTTCGGCTTGGGGTGACTAGAACTGGAGTTAACGACCGACTATTACGTTTAGCGCTCCCCTTACTGGTGGGCGTGCGGGCTTTGCGCGGGGTTTGTCGAATGTGCCGCGGGAGCCTTAGTAATCCTCACATCAAAGCTGACCGGCAACGTCCTCGGCGGATAGCACGCAGCGTTGTCGCAGGCCTGGTATTTGAGGCTCCCCCGAACAACATATTTACCCGGTTCGACGGAGTGCAAAGGATGAACGACAACGTCCACCCTGAAGTCTCCGGTATAAACGTTGAGCTTTTCGTCGGGAGCAAAAGCAAAGCTCATGTCCTGGCCGGCGGGGTAAACGATCTTTCCCACGACGATGTCGGTTGTAGCCTCAATCTTGAGCGCAGTCGGAATTAGAAAATCGGATTTGGGATGATTGGAGTTGATGTGGTAACCGTCGGCAACGTTGAAATAAAGAGGGACGGTCGCTGGCTGGCCCTGTATGGTGCGAACCAAGGGCGCCGACGCTACCTTAACTACCGGTCCTTTCGGGCCGAACTCCTCCTGCCCCGAAGCCCAAGCAGTCGTCAGAAGTACGCACGTCAGAAGTATTTTTCGTTTTTGCATGGGTCGTATTCAGGCTGAACTCACAGGGTACTTCCTACGGTAAATGAGATTAAGTGGCGATCCAGGTTACTTCTGAGCCTGAACGGTGCCGTTCTGGGTCAGAGCCTCTTTGATGTGGTCCACGAAGACGCTCCGGCTCTGCAGGCCGAATTCGCGGGCAACCACTTTGCCGTTGCGATCCAGGAAGAAGGTCGTGGGAAGAACGTTGACGCCGCCATAACTCACGCCGACCGCTTCCTTGCCAAGCAGGATCGGATAATTCACGCCCATATCTTTGGCGAACTGGGCGATGTCTTCGGTGCTGGCATCGTCCATGGCGACTCCGAGAATCTGGAAGCCCTGGGGACCGTACTCCTTTTGCAATTCGACGAACCAAGGCATCTCAACCTTGCAAGGCTCGCAATAGGTAGCCCAGAAATTGAGAAGGACCGCCTTACCACGCAGGCCGGAGAGTTTGAGGTTCTTTCCATCCAGCGCCTGCAATTCAAAATCCGGAGCGACCGCTCCCATCAATTGCCCCGTCCTGGGTGAGATGGCAGCGACGCCGTTCTGGTGCGACATGCGAATACCGGCAAACAACATGACGGCGACCAAGGCACCCACAAAAAACAAGATTAGAGGATTTCTCTGCACTTATTAACTCTGCCTCCAGCAATCGGTCATTAACAACTGATTATATCCTCCCGAGCTTGCTCGTAATTAGAAGTTAGAGAGCGAATCGATTCAAAAAGGAGAAGTATCCCGAAATCAGCGTGAACCGCCCCAGCACCAGCAGAACTCCCAGAACAATTAGCAAACACCCGCTCGCTACTTCCACGGCGTGCATGAAGAATTTGAAGCGGTTGTAGAACCTAAGAAAAAGCTCAATTAAGAGCGACGCGGCCAGAAAGGGCACGGCGAGACCGGCCGAATAAATGGCGAGTAAGAAGATGCCTTTCCAAACCGTATCCTGCGCCGCGGCAAATCCGAGAACGACTGCAAGAATAGGCCCCACACAGGGCGTCCAGCCGAAGGCAAACGCAAAGCCGATGACAAACGATCCCCACGGCGAAGTACCACCTTTTAGACTATGCAGGCGTGTATCGGCGAGCAGCGCTTTGATCTGAAATATGCCAGTCAGATGCAGGCCGAACAGAATAATGACCGCCCCGGCGATACGAGCAATCAGAGACTTGTACTGCGCCAGAACCTGGCCAACTTCCGTGGAAATGGCTCCGAGCGTGATAAAGACAATGCTGAAGCCGATGATGAAGGCCGCCGAATTGAGCATCACCTTACGCAACAAATGGCCTTCGCTCGACTTAAGCTCCTCAATGCCCGCGCCCGAGATTAGAGAAACGTAGCCCGGCACCAGCGGCAGCACACAAGGCGATAGGAAGGAGATCAGCCCTGCAACGAAGGCCGCGAGCGGTAATGGCAGACTAGTCATAAGAATTTCGTTCTGTGCCGTCTATTGTAGCCCTAGGCGGACCTCTGTAAAGTTACGGTTTTTTGGCTCTTTCGGGTGCAGGGGGCGGCTGGGAAGCCGGGCGCGCTCCACTGGCAGGCGCCTCCGCAAGCACCTTTTTGATGAATCCCGGCGGCACCATTGCGGTCATGATCGCGCGATCTTCGGAGCGCTCAATTTTTAGGCTGTCGAAGAAAGCCTTCACATCCGCATCGCTGCCATGCGTGCCCACGGTCCCCTCAGCTGTATGAAACAGGCTTAGAAACGCGCTGGCCTTCTCGGCGATGGCCTGAGCATCGGCTTCGCTGCCGGTAAAGATCTCAGCCCTCAAATGCAGCGTGCGTATACTCCTCGCGGAAATCACGGCGACGGCCGGCTTCGCAAACAGCAGCGACCAGCTTGCAAGGCCGCCCACGGAACTCATTTCCGCCGGTTGAATTCGAAAGATTGCAAATGCCAAACTGGCCAGCGGCACCTGCCCGTAGAACTTTCTCAACAGCGATGGTCCCGCGAAGGGCGACGCCAATTTGCGCGAGCGGTCGACGATTCCTCGAATCACCTCCGGATTAGGGTGATTCGATACCGCAACTTTCTCATACGAGAGCACGGCGACCCGGACCGTGCGGCCCTCGAGAGGAATGTTGTAGATATCGAAGCTGCGGTAGTTTTCGACCGAAGAGGAAATCTTCTTGAGATAAGGAATCAGCCGGCTGGAGTCGAACTTCCCCACGAATACTTCGGAAAAACGCACCTCGGGGGAGGATTCGGCGGTGCCCCCGCCCCAGCTCTGGGGATAGTGCACAGCGAACGCGGCTTCGTCGAGGTCATGCTCAAACTCGAAGCCGGTCTCGTCCACGAACTTCTGATATTCGGGATCGCGCGACACCGGCGGAAGCTCGCTCGCAGCGCTGAAGGTCCGAATCCACTTCAGATTGACATAGAAAAATCCGTCCGCGCCGGGCAGCAGCCGGGCCGCTTCGGGCGGCGCGTGTTGGCGGAGCAAGACAACGAACGCAATGGCGGCTGCGATCACACCAACAGCAACAAGAATGGGAAGTCTGCGTCGAAAGCGCATGAGGGAATCGGCAGTTACCGCCTTCGTTCGCTGAACGGACGAATTTGCATATCATAGCATCGGCGCCGCGGGAATCGGCACAAGCTTGAATTCGGTTACGAGACTTCGACCACCTCTCCTTGGGATTGGGGCAGTTTCAACTGTTGGAACTCTTATTGACTCATCGTCACCATCCTGAAAGGGTGACAAAGTCTCGTTGCAGTTATGGGGTGACATTATCTTGGAGCATCTACACACTCCCGCCATTCCGGTTGCGCCTCTATAACCCTTGTGGTACCTTAAATAATTGTCCCGGTTATTCAGAGGGGATCTTGGAAGTATTGTGCCTTGGCGGTACAAGCTTCCACCTGCTGGCGTAGCTCAGTCGGTAGAGCATCTGATTTGTAATCAGAGGGTCAGGGGTTCAAATCCCTTCGCCAGCTCCAGAGAATGATTTTCCGGAAACACGGCGGTCTGCGCGGAGACGCGCATTAGCGGCGCAACGGTAATAACGCACTCCATCCAGTAATTTCCGGCGAGTGTAGTTGTCAGGCGAGCAATCCCGCAATTCGTTTCCCGAGCTGCGAAGATGGTAGTGGACGCCGGTGTGTTGTTTTTGTTCGCTTGCGAGTTGAGTTTCCGGATTTTGCACAGGTGGGTGAGCGGTTAAAGCCAACAGACTGTAAATCTGTCCCTCTCAGGAGGTACGGAGGTTCGAATCCTCCCCTGTGCACCAGATGAGAAGTTTCTTTTCAAGGCAGCAAGGTTTCAAAGTAAATCTGGTGTCGTTGGGTTGTTTGAAACCTTGAAACTCTGAAACCTTGAAACATGGAACTTGTTGTGACGATCAAAAAGAAGTTCGTGGTGGCGCTGGCGGCGTATGCGGTACTAGGCGTTTTGGCCTGGACGACGCTGTCGGATGAAGCGGTTCGGATTTCAGGATGGAATCTGAAGCTGCGAACTGGAACACTGCTGATTCTGGGCTTGCTGGTCTTGAAGTCGGCGCTGTTTTATTGGCGTACGCGGATCGAGGAAGAGCAGGCGGAATCAACGGCGAGTGGAGGGCATGACAGGGCCGATGTTGAGGCGGTTTGCGGGCATAAGAGTAGTGGGAGCCCCCAGCCAAAACCCCAAACTCTCTTTAAGTGGGCCGATGTAGCTCAGTTGGTAGAGCACTCCCTTGGTAAGGGAGAGGTCACCAGTTCAATCCTGGTCATCGGCTCCAGATTTAAGGTTTTGGTTTTTGCTGAGAGCTGACAGCCGAGAGCTGACAGCTGGGTTTGGGCGGGAGTAACTCAGTGGTAGAGTCACAGCCTTCCAAGCTGTTGGTCGCGGGTTCGATTCCCGTCTCCCGCTCCAGAGATTGAGGCAATGGGTTTCGAGCAGGCAACGATCAAGGTTGTAAACGAGCGCGAGTTCGACGAGTTGAAGCGCTCCATCGAACAGGTCTTTGCGTCGGACCGGATTGCGAAGTTCTTGAAGACGCTTGCCGGACGCGGGATCCGGGCGCGCGATGTGGATGCGATTCTGACCGCGAACGTGATCGACTCGACGACTGGCGGCAAGGCGGGCGCGGCGCGGTCGTTGTATCAGTCGCTGCCGGTTTCGGATCAGGCGCAGTTGCGGGAGTTTTACCTGTCGAAGATCGAAGAGGTTGAGCCCGCGCTGCGGGCGAGGTTTCATAAGGTTTATCAGTATGCGTAGTTGATTTTTTGGCTGGTTGATTTGGGTTGCCGGCGAGGCCGGTGCTAGAAGGTAAAGAGACAGCCGGCGAAAGGCTGGCGCTACAAAGGAAAAACGGAAATGGCGAAAGAAAAATTTGATCGGACAAAGCCGCACTGCAACGTAGGGACGATCGGACACATCGATCACGGCAAGACGACGTTGACGGCGGCCATCACCAAGGTTCTGTCGAAGCATAACCCGAAGATCACGTTCCGGTCGTTCGATTCGATCGACAACGCACCGGAAGAGAAGGCGCGCGGCATCACCATTGCGACCGCGCACGTCGAGTATGAGACGGCAAACCGGCACTATGCGCACGTCGACTGCCCGGGCCACGCCGATTACATCAAGAACATGATCACGGGCGCGGCGCAGATGGATGGCGCGATCTTAGTCGTTGCGGCGACGGACGGTCCGATGCCGCAGACGCGCGAGCACGTGCTTTTGGCCCGTCAGGTCGGCGTGCCGTACATCGTTGTCGCGCTGAACAAGTGCGATGCGGTCGACGATCCTGAGTTGCTGGATCTGGTTGAACTGGAAGTGCGCGAGCTGTTGAAGTCGTACAAGTTTCCGGGCGACGATGTGCCGGTCGTGCGCTTGTCGGCTCTGGGCGCTTTGAACGGCGAAGAGAAGTGGGAGAAGCAGGTGGACGCGCTGATGGAGGCGGTGGACAGAGTGTGCACCACCGGCAGATCGTCACCTGGGAATTTGTACGACTTCAGCAACTCGCGCACTTCCAACTCGACCAGATCCAGCAGTTCGGATCGTCAACCGCATCGCACTTGTTCAACGCGACGACAATGTACGGCACGCCCACCTGACGAGCCAAAAGCACGTGCTCGCGCGTCTGCGGCATCGGACCGTCCGTCGCCGCAACCACCAAAATCGCGCCATCCATCTGCGCCGCGCCCGTGATCATGTTCTTGATGTAGTCGGCGTGACCCGGGCAATCCACGTGCGCATAATGCCCATTGGCCGTCTCGTACTCCACGTGCGCCGTCGCAATCGTGATCCCGCGCGCCTTCTCTTCCGGAGCGTTGTCGATCGAGTTGAACAACCGGAACTTGATGTTCGGGTTGTGCTTCCCTAAAACCTTCGTGATCGCCGCCGTCAACGTCGTCTTGCCGTGATCGATGTGTCCAATCGTCCCTACGTTGCAGTGCGGCTTTGTCCGATCAAATTTTTCCTTCGCCATTTCCTTTTTCCTTTGTAGCGCCGGCGTTTTACCGGCTGTCGCAAATCAGTTATGAGTACTGATACAGCTTGTGAAACTTTGCCCGCACAGCGGAATTCGACTTCTTCGATCTTCGACAGGTAAAACTCCCTCACCTGCGCCTGATCGGAAACCGGCAGCGAACTATATATCGAAGCTGCCACGCTCTTGCCGCCGCCAACCTGGTCGATCACTTAAGCCGCCAGAATCGAATCCAGATCGCGTACTCGAATGCCGCGGCTATCGAGCGCTTTCAAAAACTTCAAGACAAGGGCGGATGACAAAACCTGCTCGATGGCGAACTTCAGCTCACCGAACTCGCGCTCGTTTACGACCCTGATCGTTGCCTGCTCAAAAGCCATTCAATCTGTCCGCCGACAAAATGCCTCAACTCTGGAGCGGGAGACGGGAATCGAACCGCGACCAACAGCTTGGAAGGCTGTGACTCTACCACTGAGTTACTCCCGCCCAACCGGAAACTCCCGGTAGAGACGCGGCTTGCCGCGTCTCAGACTGCAGCAAATTCTGGAGCCGATGATCAGGATTGAACTGATGACCTCTCCCTTACCAAGGGAGTGCTCTACCAACTGAGCTACATCGGCTCTAGCACCGCTTAACTGTCAATCCACCGAAGTTCACCGGTCTCGCTCTTCTTCGATCCTGGTACGCCAAAAAAACAGTGCCGACTTGAATGCGAACAATCCCAGGATCAGCAGCGTTCCAGTTCGCAGCCTCAGGTTCCAATCGAAACCTGAATCGGCTCATCTGACAGCGTTGTCCAAGCCAAAACGCCGAGCGCCGCATACGCGATCAGAGCCAGCACGAACTTCTTCTTGACCGTCACAACAAGTTCCATGTTTCAAGGTTTCAGAGTTTCAAGGTTTCAAACAACCCAACGACACCAGATTTACTTTGAAACCTTGCGGCCTTGAAAAGAAACCTTCGTCATCTGGTGCACAGGGGAGGATTCGAACCTCCGTACCTCCTGAGAGGGACAGATTTACAGTCTGTTGGCTTTAACCGCTCACCCACCTGTGCAAAATCCGGAAACTCAACTCGCAAGCGAAAAAAACAACACACCGGCGTCCACTACCATCTTCGCAGCTCGGGAAACGAATTGCGGGATTGCTCGCCTGACAACTACACTCGCCGGAAATTACTGGATGGAGTGCGTTATTACCGTTGCGCCGCTGATGCGCGTCTCCGCGCAGACCGCCGTGTTTCCGGAAAATCATTCTCTGGAGCTGGCGAAGGGATTTGAACCCCTGACCCTCTGATTACAAATCAGATGCTCTACCGACTGAGCTACGCCAGCAGGTGGAAGCTTGTCCGCCAAGGCACAATACTTCCAAGATCCCTCTGAATAACCGGGACAATTATTTAAGGTACCACAAGGGTTATAGAGGCGCAACCGGAATGGCGGAGTGTGTAGATGCTCCAAGATAATGTCACCCCATAACTGCAACGAGACTTTGTCACCCTTTCAGGATGGTGACGATGAGTCAATAAGAGTTTCCAACAGTTGAAACTCCCCCAATCCCAAGGAGAGGTGGTCGAAGTCTCGTAACCGATTCAAGCTTGTGCCGATTCCCGCGGCGCCGATGCTATGATATGCAAATTCGTCCGTTCAGCGAACGAAGGCGGTAACTGCCGATTCCCTCATGCGCTTTCGACGCAGACTTCCCATTCTTGTTGCTGTTGGTGTGATCGCAGCCGCCATTGCGTTCGTTGTCTTGCTCCGCCGACACGCGCCGCCCGAAGCGGCCCGGCTGCTGCCCGGCGCGGACGGATTTTTCTATGTCGATCTGAAGTGGATTCGGACCTTCAGCGCTGCGAGCGAAGCTTCCGCCGGTGTCGCACGATCCGAATATCAGAAGTTCGTGGACGAGACCGGCTTCGAGTTTGAGCATGACCTCGACGAAGCCGCGTTCGCTGTGCACTATCCCCAGAGCTGGGGCGGGGGACCGCCGAATCTCCCCGAGGTGCAATTTTCCGAAGTATTCGTGGGGAAGTTCGACTCCAGCCGGCTGATTCCTTATCTCAAGAAGATTTCCTCTTCGGTCAAAAACTACCGCAGCTTCGATATCTACAACAGTCCTCTCGAGGGCCGCACGGTCCGGTCGCCGTGCTCTCGTATGAGAAAGTTGCGGTATCGAATCACCCTGAATCCGGAGGTGATTCGAGGAATCGTCGACCGCTCACGCAAATCGGCGTGGCCCTTCGCGGGACCATCGCTGTGAGAAAGTTCTACGGGCAGGTGCCGTGGCCAAGTCGGCACGATGTTTCGAGTCGACGGCGGAAATCGAGTTCAGTTGGCGGCCTTGCAGAGCTGGTCGCTGCTGTTTGCGAAGCCGGCCGTCGCCGTGATTCCACGAGGAGTATACGAGCTGGATTTGAGGGCTGAGATCTTTACCGGCAGCGAAGCCGATGCTCAGGCCATCGCCGGAAGGCCAGCGCATATCTAAGCCTGTTTCATACAGCTCAGGGGACCGTGGGCACGCATGGCAGCGATGCGGATGCTGAAGGCTTTCTTCGACAGCCTAAAGTCGAGCGCTCCGAAGATCGCGCGATCATGACCGCAATGCGTGCCGCCGGGATTCATCAGAAGGTGCTTGCGGAGGCGCCTGCCAGTGGAGCGCGCCCGGCTTCCCAGCCGCCCCCTGCACCCGAAAGAGCCAAAAAACGTAACTTTACGGATCTCCCGCCTAGGGCTACAATAGACGGCACAGAACGAAATTCTTATGAGACTAGTCTGCAGTTACCGCTCCGCGGCCTTCGTTGCAGGGCTGATCTCCTTCCTATCGCCTTGTGTGCTGCCGCTGGTGCCGGGCTACGTTTCTCTCATCTCGGGCGCGGGCATTGAGGAGCTTAAGTCGAGGCGAAGGCCATTTGTTGCGTAAGTCTCCGCTTCAGCAGCCCTTTCATAGTCGGCTGGGGCGTTCTCTTTATAGCACTCGGAGCCATTTCCACGGAAGTTGGCCAGGTTTCACACAGGTGCAAGTTAGCCTGATTGCTCGTATCGCCGGGGCAGTCATTATTCTGTTCGGC
>CAWDPB010000077.1:0-5598 GCA_963804075.1 uncultured Acidobacteriaceae bacterium
GTGGGTTGGTCCAGGCACGCTCGACGGAGCCGCAATCGTCGGAGTGGCGGCAGCCGCAACCGCAGGCCTGGGCACCGGGGGCGCCACAGCCGCAACCGAGCCACGCAAGGCGTCGAGTTGCTGAGAAAAAAGTTGATTCATCGCCTGAAGCTGTTCGCGCATCAGGCGTTCTACGGGAGATTCAGACATAGCACTATCTCCATTTCCCGTCGCTGACGGCATTGGCCGATTTGCGGCCGCCGGCATCGCAGCGGGCGCGGGAGCCGCAATGGCCGCGGCTGATGTAACAACAGCTGGCGGAACCGTTTCCGCCAGGACGTCGGCCGGCAGTTGCCGATCCAAGTACTCGGAAAGCGCGCTCATCGTGCAAAGATCGCCAAGCAATTGGCGGAACGTGACCTTCACTCCGAATTTTTGCGACAGGGCTTGCGTCACCTGCGTCAGGAAGAGCGAGTCAAACCCCATCTCAAGAAAACTCGTCGAGCCGTCGGCCTGCGATACATCGACGCCGGAGAGATCTTCGAAAATCTCGGCAAGGACTCTGGCGATTCTTGCCTGCCGCGTTTCGGACGATGTTACGGGTGTTTGCGGATTTACATTCACGTTTGTGAGTTCCTCTCCAGCAGGAGTTTCTGAAATCGAGTTTTCTGAAATAAACTGCTCCGCCTGCGCGGCCACGGATACGGGCTGCGCTGCGGATTCTTGCAAGGCGGGGGCATCGATCCAACAACGTTTTCGTTCAAAAGGATATGTGGGCAGCGAAACGTGAGCCCTTTTGTCTTCGCCGTGAAGTTTGCGCCAGTCCGGCTGCGCTCCCGCAAGCCAGAGAGCGCCCAGCGCGTTCATCACGATGGGAACATCGCCTTCGCCCGAGTGTCCGTCGGCCAGCGAAGAGATCACTGGTTGCTCGGGTGAAGCTCCGGGCTGCTGCCGCGAGAGGGTGCCCAGCACATTGCCCGGGCCTACTTCGAGAAGAATGCTGTTCGGCTTCGTCCGGAGCTCAGCTACGCCGGCTGCAAACTGCACCGGCTGCCGGAAATGTTTTGCCCAGTACGCGGGGTCGGTTGTTTCCTTCTCCGTAATCCATTTCCCGGTCACGCCGGAAACATAGGGGACCTTCGGCGCGCGAAGGCGAACCTTCGCTACTCGATCCGTGAATGGCCCCACGATGGGATCCATCATCGCCGAGTGGAACGCATGCGACGTGATCAGCAGCCGCGACACTACGTTTTCGGCAGCCAGCTTGCGCTCCAATTCTTCGAGCGCATCGAACGATCCGGAGACGACGCACAGCGAAGGCGCATTGATGGCTGCGATTGAAAGTCCGTCCGCGAGCCGCGACCGAAGTTCCGCTTCCGGCAAACGCACGGAGAGCATGCCGCCGGGCGGCAAATCCTGCATCATCCTTCCGCGCGCCGCAACGACCGAGAGCGCATCTTCCAGCGAAAATACGCCCGCCAAGCAGGCGGCCGCGAACTCGCCAACGCTGTGCCCCAGCATTGCGGCGGGCTGGATTCCCCAGCTCATCCAGAGTTGCGCAAGCGCGTACTCAATCGTGAAGATGGCCGGCTGCGCGATCAGCGTATCGGTGACTTTGCGCTTCGCTTCGTCGGACGCGCCATCCGACGGGTAGAGCAAAGTTCGGAGATCGGCACCCAGATGCGGCCGGAGAATTTCCGCGCATCGATCCACCGCGGCCCGGAACACCGGCTCGGTCTCGTATAACTCGCGCCCCATGTTTGGGTGCTGCGAACCCTGGCCGGGAAACAGGAAACATACCTCGGGGTTATCCAGCGGCCGCAGGCGCGTTTGTACTCGCTTCCGGTCGCGCTGATTGATACTGGCAACCGCCTCGGGCAGGTCGCGCGCGACGATTGTCCGCCGGCATGGAAATGGATGGCGTCCGGTCTGCAAAGTCCAGGCAACATCCGCCAGAGGCATCTCCGGATGCGACGCAAGATATGCACCGAGATTCGTCGTCGCCCGGTCGAGTGCCGACTCCGAACGAGCCGAAAGCGTCAGCAGATGCGTTGCCCGCGCGGAAGGCGCCACCGGACGCGATGGCGATTCTTCCAGAACCACGTGAGCGTTGCTTCCCCCCACGCCGAATGCGCTGACACCAGCGCGGCGCGGTCCGTTGTTCTGCTCCCAGCGTTTGCTGCTCGCATTCACGTAAAACGGGCTGTTCTCGAGATCGAGCTTCGGATTCGGCCGTGTGAAATGCAGCGTCGCTGGATAGATGCCTTCGCGAACCACATGGACGGCATGAATAAATCCAGTAGCGCCCGACGCGATATCCAAATGCCCAACGTTGGTCTTGGCCGTCCCCACTGCACAGAACTGCTTGGCCTTGGTGTGCACACGAAACGCCTGCGTCAGCGCTGCGATTTCGATGGGATCGCCGAGCGGCGTTCCTGTTCCATGCGCCTCGATATAGCCGATGGTGTCGGGCGAAACGCCCGCTACGGCCTGCGCCATGGTCACAACCTGGGCCTGTCCCTCTACGCTCGGCGCGGTGTAGGCAACCTTGCTTGAACCGTCATTGTTGACGGCAAATCCACGAATCACCGCATGAATCTGGTCGCCGTCGTTTACCGCGTCCTCGTACCGTTTGAGCAGGACGACCGATGCGCCGCCGCCAAACACAGTGCCATTCGCGTTCTCATCGAAAGCGCGGCAATGGCCGTCAGGCGATGCCATGCCGCCATCCTGATAGAGGTATCCCCGCTTCTGCGGAAACGTAATCGAAACGCCGCCGGCAAGCGTCATGTCGCATTGATAAGTTTGGAGCGCCTGCGCGGCCTGGCAAATTGCGAGAAGAGACGTCGAACAGCCCGCGACCATGGTGAACGCCGGACCCTTTAAGTTGAACTTATAGGCCACGCGCGTGGCGAGAAAGTCGATGTTGCTGCCCAGGAGGACGGGATAGTTCGCCACCTGGTATCCGCCGACATAATCCTCGATAAACCGGCGGTCGCGGCAGACATGATTCAGGAAGTATGTGCTGGTGCTGCATCCGGCATACACGCCGACCATGCCCGGAGTGTTCATCGGATCGTACCCGGCATCCTCCAGTGCTTCCCAGCAGATCTCAAGGAAGACACGGTGCTGCGGGTCCATAATCTCCGCTTCCTTGGGATACAGGCCAAAGAAGGCGGCATCGAACTGATCGAACGTCCGCAACGATCGGGCGTGCCGCCACATAGGCCGGATCTTTCACCGCCTGGGCGGCGTTGGCCACTTCCAGTTCGTCAGCCCGGAAGTGAGTAATCGACTCGACTCCCGCCAGTTGGTTGCGCCAAAACTCGGCGACACCGCGGGCGCCCGGAAGACGGGCCGACATTCCGACGACTGCAATCGCGTTGCTGAGGTCCTGCTGCTTTTGATCGCTCATGAAAGTTGGGTAACGCGGCGCTGCTTCGCCATGGCGTTTTGCCGTTTGCGGGCCCGGTCGGCGATATCGTCACTGGAAAGTTGCAAGTTCGCTTTTCCCCCGAGATAGTCGCTCAGTGAACGAAGCGAGCAGTACTGAAACAAGTCCGTCACCGGGAAAGTCCGCCCCAAAGCCTCTTGTAACTCGCCGTGGACATGCACGAGGAGAATCGAGTCTCCTCCTAAATCGAAAAAGTTGTCGGCCGGGAGAATCTGCTCGACTCCAAGAGCCCGCCGCCATACCGACGCAATCGTCCCCTCAATGCCGTTCGTGGCCGCGACGCTCGTTGCTGCCGATGTTGCGATATCACGCGGTGCAGGCTCTGTGCGAACCAATGCAGGAAGCAAACTGCGATCCACCTTACCGTTCGCATTCAGCGGGAGAGACTCCAGCATCAGAAACGAAACAGGAACCATGTGAGCCGGCAAAAGAGCTTCAGCTGCGGCGCGCAATTCGTGTGCAGTCAAATCGGCCACATGGTCAGGCACGACATAGGCGACCAGCTTCTTCTGGCCATCAATCTCGACTGCATCGGTCACGGCCTGCTTTACACCACGATGTCCCAGTAAGACCGCTTCAATCTCGCCCAGTTCAATTCTCTGTCCGTTGATTTTGACTTGCCGGTCGATTCTTCCCAGGAACTCGATCTCTCCGCTGGGCAAGAGCCGCCCTCGGTCGCCGGTTCGATAGATCCGCTCCCCTGTGCGCGGATGCACGGCAGTTCGCGCCGCGGTCTGCTCCGAATTTCGCCAGTATCCTTTCAACAGACCAACACCCGCGCAGCAAAGCTCGCCCGGCTCACCGGAGGCGCACTCGTTCAGGTTTTCGTCTAACACGTAATAGCGCGTATTCGCGATCGGGTGCCCATAAGGGATGCTCTTCCAATCCGGCTCGACCTGCAGCACCGGATACCAGATATTCCAAACGGTCGTTTCCGTCGGTCCGCCGACACTGACGACCTGCACGTCGTGAGAAGGCTGGCCAAAGTGTTCGCGAATCCGCGCCGGCGCGCTCAGCGGAATCCAGTCGCCGCCTAGGAAAGCCAGCCGCAGGCTATCCCGCAGGACAAGCTTCCGCGCCGCCAGATGAACCAGCAGCATCTCCATAAAAGCCGGCACCGAATTCCACACCGTGACGTCAAACCGCGAGATCAGATCCACCCAGTGGTCGGGCGAGCGCGTCCCGCTGCGATCCGGCATGACTAAAGCGCCACCAGTAGCCAGCGTCCCAAAAATGTCATACACCGACATATCGTGATGCAGCGCGGTCACCGCCAGGACGCGATCCCTGGCGGTGACGCCGAAGGTACGATTCGTTTCCTGGATGCAGTTGACCAGCCCGCGGTGCGCGATCATCACGCCTTTCGGCTTGCCCGTCGAGCCCGAGGTATAGAGAACATAGGCGACATCGTCCGGAGTCTGCACCGGTGGCAGCGGCTCTGGATCGGCCGCGCTCAGCGATTCCCGATCAATGGAAATCCGCACAACATTCGCGGGCCACTCGAGACTCTCATCGAGCCAGGACTGCGTGAGCACGACCTCTACTTCTCCGTTCTCCAACAGATGGTGCAAGCGCTCGCGAGGAACGTTGGCGTCGACCGGCAGGTAGGCCGCTCCCGCATCGAGAGCCCCGAGCACACCCGCGACCTGTTCCCAGCCCTTATCCATTACGATCGCAACCAGCGTGTTGGGCTTGACGCCAAGCTCCCTGAGCCGATGCCCAAGCACCCGCGAACAACGAAGCAACTCTCCGTAGGAAAGCGCTCCCGTCAGAGAAATGACAGCAGGCCTCTCTGGCGCGCGTATCGCTTGCTCAACGAAAAGGTCTTGCGCCAGACACTCCCGTAGATCGAACCGGCCTCCACTGCCGGGGGTCTTATAAGATCGGGAGAATGCATGTTTTCTCGGGCATTCATAACAGAGCGGCCCCGACGAGTAGGGCCGATAAGTTCAATGGTAACAAGATTTTATGGGGAAGGATGAAAAAGGAGCCTACACCAAAGGGCTAGGTCCTTTAGTTGCCCTATGACTCGGGGATTAAAACCCTCGTTTCACGGCCAAATATGGAATCAAAAACAACTCGGCGATTCCAGGAAGCGGATCCGACATGCTGAACACGGCTTCGGTGCGGCACATTCCCAGCGACCGCAAATAGCCACGTGGATC
>CAWDPB010000078.1:0-12406 GCA_963804075.1 uncultured Acidobacteriaceae bacterium
TGAACAAGCGCTGGCATTCCTCCGGAGTTAGGCCGGAGCCGGTGTCGGCGACCGAAACTTCAACTCCACCGTCCACGGCCGCGGTGCGGATAGTCAGGTCTCCGCCTTGCGGCATCGCGTCGATGGCGTTCAGCACCAGATTTTGCAGGGCGCGGCACAGCAGATCGGGATCGGCGGAAATTTCGGGCAACAGATCGGCGAGTTCGGTATGCACGGCAATCGGATTCCTCTCTCCGTCGTCGCTCTGCAGTTGCGCGTGAAAAACTCGCAGCACCGACTGCACTACATCGTTCAACTGCGTTGCCCTGCGCTGAGGCTGCGGCATTTTGGAGAAGTCGCTAAATCGGCCGATAATCGTTTTCAAGTTGTCGATTTCCGCCAGCAGCGTCGCCGTTCCTTCCTGGAAGACTTCTTCAAACATCTCGGGCGATTTTTGTTTTGCGCGCAGCAGGTTTTCGACTGTGACCTGCAAGGGAAACAGCGGGTTCTTCAACTCGTGAGCCAAACGGCGTGCCAGCTCGCGCCATGCAGCCACGCGTTCGGCTTGCAGAGTGCGCTCCTTTTGATGCGCCAGATCCTCCGTCATGCGATTGAATGACGCCGCCAGCTCTCCGAGTTCGTCATCCGATTCCACCTGCACTTTAGAGTTGAGATCGCCGGCGGCGACGCGGCGTGCGGCCTCGGCCAGCGACTCAACCGGACGCGTCACGCGGGCCGTAAACCACAGGCTGGCCAGGACGGCCACGAAAATTCCCGCGCCGCCGACCAGCATGGCGGTGGAAACGATCCGCCTTTGTAATTCGATCAGGGGACGCCGCGAACTGCCGACAAGCAAAACCCCCAGCAGTTGCCGGGTTGCGCCGCTTTGATTGGGGCCGAGCAGGGGAACGGCGTGAAAAACTTCGGCGTCGGCAGAATCGGAGGTCCAATGGATCACGCCTTGCGATGGCTGCAATGTATCGCGGACTTTGGCAACCAGGGGGGCGATCTTGTCCGATCCAGCGGCCGGCCCGTTCAGATCCATCAGCGATTTCGGGTTCCATTGTGCGTCGAGGTTTTGATACAGCAAAACGCGAGTTCCATCCGGGATGTCGAGAGTCGATAGAAATCCCTGGTCGAGCTTCGCGCCGCCGATCACATATAGAGGGCGTTCCCCGACGCGAGCCTCGCGCACGGCGAACAGGCCCAGGGTTGCTCCATCCGGCAATTCTTCCCGTTTGAGAAACGCCGTCGGTGCTGTTGAGGGAGTCGTTGTCTCTTCAACCTCGTTTTCAGGGACTGCGGCTGCGAGGGCCGCGGCTTCGGGATAGCCAAATTTCGCTTCCCACTGCGCCGAGGAGAGAATGGAGCCCCGATTGTCGACCAGTTCGAGAAAGTCCAGTTGCTGCTGTCCCGCTAACGCTCGCGCCTCGTTTACGGAGTCTGAGACCGCAGCACCGCGGTTCATCTCGAGTGCGATACGCTGCACGGTTTCGCCGGCGGCGACCGATTCGACTTTTCGCGCCACTTCCAGTCCTCGCCGTTGGAACTCGGACTGAAACTGGGCGGCGACAGCCGTCGCACGAATCTCGTCGGCCTGTTCGAACGAGCGCCGAATCGTAGCGTAGACGGACAGCGAAATGACGGCGACGCAGAGTAGCACGGTCGTTGCGAATAAAAGAAGAAGCTTTTTACGGAAGCTCATCTCGGACCCGCGTCTGACGGCAAACTGGAAAGCCACACATCGGCGAGTGAAGCCCCAGCTTCGTTCCATGACACCAGCCGGCCCGGCGTCCAGTTGCGCACGCGCTCGCTTGCCGCACTCGCGACCGGCAAATGGAAAAGCGGAATGACTGCGTATCCATCGAGGAGTTGGCGCTCGGCTTCGTAGAGATCCTCGATCGAATTGCCGCGCGTTGCCGGGAATGCGGGCTGCGGCAACCCCAATTGCCGCGCGACTTCGTCGAGCGCAGTTGCCGGGTCGGGGCTTGGCAATACGACACGTGTCAACCGTATGTCCTCCGCTCCAGACAACGATACTTGCACGATGACGCCAACTTCACGCGCGTTGAGCGCAATGCGCTCGGCAATCAGTTGCGCCTGGAGGTCTCTCGGGTCGTAGCTCAGATTGAACGTGGGGGGCCGCGAGTCCGCCAGCAAAGCGCGGGCTCGTTGCGGGTTTGCCTGCGACGGAAACACCGCGCTGTAGCCCGTCATCCAGTTGGGCAGAATACTGGCAGCACATTCCCCCGCGCCTTTCAAGAGCACGGAGTGGATGGGCCTGCGATCGATGGCGAGCGCCAGTGCTTCGCGCAAGTGGGCATCCTGCGCCTTTGAGTTCGCCGAGAAACACCAGCACCATTAACTCCACCGGCAGGGACGAGGCCGAAGTGTCGTGCGGGTCGGTGGCTGCCTCCGGAGCCGTTTCGATCACGTCAGCCTTGCCCAGTGTCAGTGCGATGGCTTGCTCGCGCAGCGATTTGCCGAATTCGATTTCCACCGCATCCACAAAGGGACGCCCCGCCCAGCTCTGCTCGTCTGCCGGTCAACTTGCAGTTTTGCCGGCTGCCATTCCGCGACAAGGAACGGCCCTGTGCCGATGGGGACACTGTTGCCATTGTGTTTGAAAACCAAATTGCGCGGTAGCGCGAGTTCGGCAAGCAACGAAGGCATGGACAAGTCGTTCTCGATTGAGAGCATATCCGCCGATGCATGCACTTTCCAGTTGGGATGGAGTGCGCCCAGAATCTGCGCGATGGCCTCCGCCGTTGCCGGCGCTTCCGTCGTGAAATTTCACTCCGCGTCGCAGGCTGAATTGCCAATGACGCGCGCTTGCGTCGTTCTGCCACGCCACGGCCAGAGCGGGCTGCGGTCGATCCTGGGCATCGAGCTTTACCAGGGTATCGCCGACGAGTGCAAGCGTGCGCGCCGTACTCCAGTAGCTGGTAGTCGTGGCATTCGCCGGTAGTTCGAGCGAGTCCGGGGCCGATTGCATGAGTACGCGCAGAGTCCCTCCATAGTGCGCCGCGTCTCTCCCATTGTCGTGACGGTTGCCGCGGCGAACAAGCTAATTACCGCAAGAAATCGATACGCGATACGCCTCATACCATCCTGTGTCTTTCCGCTTCACGATTGCCGACGCATCGCCGTTGTTTTCCGGCCACACCGCGACAACGCGTCCGTCGAACCTCACCACTGAACTGACTGCCACTGGCTCACGGTCGGAAATCTCGAAGGCGTGCAGGCCGTCGCGCTCCGCATCGCCGCTTTCCGAGACAATCAACTGAGAGCCTGTACCGCAACTGGAGTGAACCGCTGCCAGGTCGCTGTCCCACTTCGCCCCGCGAATCGTTTGGTCGGTCATGCCATCCACAAGATGCAGCGATCCATCCACAGCGAGAAACGCCCAGAGTGTGTAACTAGCCCGCGCTAACGCGGCGGCGGAATAGAAAGAGGGAACATTGGAAATTTTCCCGATGCCGGGTGAGAGCGCGCCAGTGAAGAAATTGCGCGCGGGCGCAAAGAATGCGCGCAGGCCTCCATCCTCGGACGATAACGGCCAAGGATCGTCGCTGTCGTTGCAAGAAATGGTGAGCGGCGCGGCCGCGCTCGATCGGCAAAACATGCCTGGGAGGTAAACGTCGAACAGGTGGTCGCGGCGCAGCAGCCGGCGTCCGCGCAGATCGCGGGGAAAGCTGCGCGAGTGCGCGATGGGCAGGGATGTTTCGAGTTCCCAGTGTGCCGAAGGATTCGCTCCCGGCCGGCGATAGATCGCGACCGTTCCGCCGGCAAGCACGAGAAGGCGTGGGCCGCCCGGCATTTCGACCAGGGCGGCATCGAGCATCGGTTGTTCTTGGGCGAACAGAAGCGTTGTCTTGAGGACCATCGTCAGTGCGGGGGGCAGCGGCGCCCCCTGGGATCGCGGCAACGACACCAGAGCGACCTTTTTCTCGTCGGATCCAATGGCAATCTCGGCCGTCCAAACGTATTCTCGCAAGCTCTCGGAGAGAACGATTGTCACCACACCCATCGCCTGCTCAGCTTTGGCCGTGTGGGCGCCTTCCGCGCTTAACTGGGCTTCGAGTGCACTGCGTACTTCGCGAACGGATTTCTCGTCGAGTGAGGAGCGGTTAACGACATCCAGCGTAAGGGTGCCTGGACCCGAAGTGGCGGCGATTTTGTGCGCCAGTTGACGGGCAGTGTCCCCTAGGTTCGAAGCAAACAGGGTCGATGGGCAAAGAATAGCCCCGACCACCACAAAGATCAGCCAGCTTCGCCGCGAACCACTGGAGGCGCGCACTCGCATGTCGGGAATGTGCCGATTATATCGCCGAATGAATCGCGTCCTGGTCATCTCTTGTCACTCAGGTGTTCTCGAATGCACCGGTTATAAGGTGTCCGCCGGCTGTTGGTTACATCGATTGAAGCGGGATGATCCGCAAGCGGACCATCCCGCCATGGAAAGGAAGATTCATGTCCTGCCGCTATTGTTGGGATTTTCCTTGGGAAGTCTCCACGTCTTCCGCCTGACTCACGTGGGTTGGAGCGCCCATGCCACGTAGCACGTCGTTGGTGAAGAAAAACTTGCCATCTGCCGGCACCATCATGATCTGCAACTTGTCGGAGAGACGTTCGGCGACGATTTTGTTAATCAGCAGCGGATTCTGTTTCAGGATCGCACTCTCACTCGTCATGCGCTCGGCATCGGCAGAGGCGGTTAATCGTATGCGCTCGGCCTCGGCTTGCGCCAGCAGCTTGCGGCGTTCCATTTCCGCTTTGCTGTCGATGAGCTTGGCCTCGCCGGCTGCCTCAGCATTCTTCACCGTCGCTTCTTTGCGCGCTTCCGCTTCGAGTTTCGATTGCTCGATCTGCTTCTGTTTCAGCGGCAGGGTGTACTGCATCGCATCGGACTCGCTCTTGGCTTGCAGGACTTTCACGGTGGCTTGTCCTTCGGCTTCTTTTACCTGTTGCACCTTGGTCGCTTCGGCGTCGGCTTCCGCGATCTTCACTTGCTTCTGATGGATCTCTGTTTCGACTCCCATGCGATCGTTCTCTTGCTCCTTCAGCAGCAGCGACTCCAGGCCCTTGGCGTACTCCTGCGGAAGTTCAATGTCGCGCAGCATGACCTCCTTCACCACAATGCCGTCTGCTGCCAATCGCTTACGGATTAGTTCGGCCGAGCGCTGGCGGACTTCTTCGCGCTTGGACGAAAACACCTCGCGCACCGTATAGCCCGGCACCAACTCGCGCCATGCCGTGGCGACCACGGGCGGAACGATTTCTTTTTCCAGTGGCTGCGGCAGATTGGCCTCAATGTAGTCGAGGCGTTTGGGGTCGATCTGGTAACGCACTGTGATGGCGAGGCCAAGGGTGAGTCCTTCCTTGGCCTGTACATGCAATGGTTCGCCTTTTGCCTCTGCTTTAGTCGGAGAGCCTTCGCCGATCCCAGTGGTGAAGAGCTGATCGCGAGTATTGAACAGTTCTACATGCTCGACCAGTGGCACAACGAAATGCACCCCGGGATACAGCGCTCCGGCAAGCGTTCCCTTGGTCTGGCTGACTCGCACGCCGGCCATTCCGCTGGGAACGATCACGATGCCAGCTGAGATCAGCAGCGGGGCCCACGCCAGCATCACAAGCGCAACCGGAGTGCGCCAACGAAAATTGGGAGCGGCTTCTGGAGGAACGCCTGCCTCCGGATCCACACTGAACCGTTTGCGCCGGTAGGCAAGTAACAGGTAAGCATCGTAGGTGAAAATTCCAAAGGCGATTGCAAACATTGCAATCCCCGCGGTAAGCAGCAAATACTTCAGTAACAGCATGGTGGTGCTCCTTTCAGTTCTTTCGCGCTGGTTTGGGAACCTCCGGGCGGCGGGCAAAAGCCACGCGAAAAATTCGTCCGAAAATGAGTTCTTCGATTAACAGTGCTGCGGCCAGCGAGAAAGTCAGACCGCCAATGATTACGAGAACGTGCAGCATCGTTTCCATGCCTTGCCTCCATGATTCGGATCGCTCGAAAGAGAAACCTCATCTCCGCAAAGGTTTGGCCTCTACTGCCCACCGCCAGCGCTCGATCCGGTTTCGGCCCGCGCGATGGTTTCGATAGCGGCGTTGCCCCTATTCCCAGCTCCAGTGCCAAACACCGCCGCGATCTGCTGGTCGCGTTCCCCGCGAATCTGAACCGCATCGCCGACATCGACGAGCGTGAAGAGTTCCTCGATGTCCCGCTTGCCCATGCGAATGCATCCCGTCGATTCCGCCTTGCCGATCGATCCCGGCTGATTCGTTCCGTGAATGCCGTAGCCCTTCGCACTCAGCCCCATCCAGCGCGAGCCAACCGGGTTGCCCTTGCCAGCCCCGACGACATGGCCTTTGTGGTAGTACGTCGGGTTGCTGACGCGCGTCACGATCTTGAATTCGCCCACCGGACTCGGGGTCGAAGTTTTGCCTACCGCGACGCGATAGACGCGAACCACTTTTCCGCTCGCGAGCAACGCCATCTTGCGATCGGGAATGCTAACGAGGACGGACCGCACCGTAGCTTTAGCGAACTCTGGAGTTTTGGGATTCGACGCGTTCGGGACCGACGATTGCAGGGCCGCGCTTGCGGTGGTCATTGTTAATACTGCAGCGAGAATCCAAGTCGCCTTGCTCCACCGATTCGCGTTGCCGTTCGCCTGCTTCATCGCGTCGCTCCTGTTTGTTTTGCACCGGGCACGCCAAGAGAGAAGCAGGCAGGGAGCCGCAAGCTAAGCGAAAGAAAGTGAACGTGTTATCGGGGCGGTAATGATGGAAGTCGTGTCTGCGTTAAGACTGGGTGTGTCTAGCGTGACACAAGTGGGAGAAGGAACACTAAAGGGGAATATTTGCGGATCGGTTGCGTAGTGGGGGTGCTATGCGCCGCCGCGGGCGGAGAAGGCTCTTCGGTGGGCGGTCTTTTGAATCAAGTTCTGGAGGCCGTGTCTGAGACTCTTTTCTGCGGAAGATCTCGGTTTACGGGGTATAAGTCGGGAAAATGTCCTCGATGGATTTCCGCGCGGATTCGATGAACGGCCTCACGCGGATCGTGATACCGGCCTAGGAGCGCTAGGATAGCGTTCTCGTAAGTCTGCGCGTATTCGCACAGCTCCCTGAATGTGTCGTGACGCCATTCACGTACGGTCCTGATCGCCTCGGGATCAAACTCCTCGTAATTGGAGTCGACCTCATATTCGTTCGCGAGCAAATCGACATATTTGCCCTCCCGCAGCCCGACAAACGTCAAATCGGATTTCGGTGCGAAGGGTCGCGAGCCTCCGTCGTCAGCGATCGCCGAGGCAATTTGTTCGAGTGCGGCCTGCCGGCGAGCCTCCTCGGCGCCAACGTGCCCAAGTAGTAGCATTCCCTTTGCGGCCAGCTCTTTTCTAAGCGGAAGAGCGGAATTCCATTCCTCCATGCTTCTGAAGATGCCGGCCACCACCAAATGAGGCGCCATCGCACCGTACACAAACTGCTCGATTGAGAGCGGCTCGTTTATCAATACTGAAACGCCCCTGGAAATTGAAGCTGCCGCCGCACCAAAGTCGCCCTCCGCTGTATCGATCACGTAATGGGCCAGAGTGACGAGACCCTGCTTGGCTCCGGCGTCGAGGCGGTCAACTTCAGCGATGAAGCGCCAACCTGGATCCGAATACAGTGCCACCACCACTTCATGGATCGGTTGATACCCGAACAGATTGTGGGCGGTCGCGGCCAGATCCTTACACAGTACGGGCATCTGTTGGAGCCTGACATTTCTTGTGGCAGGTTCTGGCAGAGGCTGCGACGCAGCCCTCCAATGACTTTCATCGGCGGTCAGGATAACCAGCGTTCCCTCACAGCTCCATTCGCGCACGGGCGCACAAGCCAGCTCAACGATATCCTCGGCTTCATTAATTTTGGTTTCCACCAGGTCGTTTATCGGTGGGGATCCCCTGGGCAAAAGCGTGCGACACTTCAGAATGTCAAGGGTTGGCACTTAAGCACGAGCCGATCTAAGAAATGGAGAATCTGAACCACCTCCTCCAGACTAGACCAGCGTCATAGCGTGAACAAGAAACTAAAGTCATTCCTGTTTGTGACCAGGTTGGGATCGCTGTCCGCTGCGGCGGAGACTGCAGGCTTTGCTCGTGTCGTTCGCCGCAACCACTTGCTCGCGCTAAAGTTGCGTGCTGCGACCGGCGCCAAGTAGAATGCGGCTGGGTTCACACCGTTGAAGTCAATCCAGAATTATGTTGATGGCAAGTTTGTTGGAGGCATCCGCACGTTCGCCGACGTGAACCCGGCCGACGGCACGGTATTTGCCCAGGTAACGGAAGCAGATCAGGGCGTAGTTGACGCCGCTGTGCAGGCGGCCCGCAAGGCGTTGCTCGGGGAGTGGGGACGGTTCGCGGTGCGTGAGCGCGCAGCGCGATTGCGCAAAGTAGCGGATGCGATCGAGGCTCGATTCGACAGTTTCGTCGCCGCCGAAGTGGCCGACACGGGGAAACCCATCGGGTTGACGTCGAGGTTGGACGTGCCGCGGGCGACGGCAAATTTTCGTGCCTTCGCCGACCTGATCGCGACCGCTGGGCTGGAATCTTTTCAGACGGAAACAGCGGATGGCAAAAACGCTCTGAATTATGCAGTCCGTAAGCCTCTGGGTGTGGTCGGCATTATCACTCCTTGGAATCTTCCTCTTCTATTATTGACCTGGAAAGTCGCGCCCGCGCTGGCATGCGGCAATACAGTAGTGGTGAAGCCATCGGAGGAGACTCCAGCCACAGCCACGCTTTTGGCGGAGGTCATGCAACAGGTCGGTATTCCCGATGGAGTCTATAACGTAGTCCACGGCTTCGGCCCGAACTCCGCCGGCGAATTTCTCACGCAGCATCCGGATGTAAACGCCGTGACCTTCACCGGCGAGTCGCAGACCGGAAGCGCAATCATGAAGACGGCTGCAGCTTCCTTGAAGCCCGTGTCGTTTGAACTCGGCGGCAAGAACGCAGCGATTGTTTTCGCAGATTGTGACTTTGAAGACGCGGTAGCTGGAATCAGCGAAGCGGCGTTCCTAAACACGGGACAGGTTTGCCTCTGCACAGAGCGTGTTTATGTCGAGCGTCCGATATTCGATCGCTTTGTCGAAGCGTTGGCCCGCAAAGCGAAGAGCCTGCGGATCGGACCGCCGTTGGAAAAGATGACAGAGTTGGGCCCGCTGATCTCATCCCAGCATCGGGAAAAAGTATTGTCGTATTATCGGCTCGCCCGTGAAGACGGAGCAGCGGTTGTGACCGGAGGAGGCATTCCGGAGTTCGGCAACTCCCTCGACCAGGGGTTCTACATCCAGCCCACCATCTATACTGGATTGCCGGAATCGGCGCGCTGCGTAAAGGAAGAAATTTTCGGACCGGTGTGCCATGTTGCTCCGTTTGACGTGGAAGAAGAAGCGGTCAGCCTGGCGAACGATACGAAGTACGGTCTGGCGGCATCGATCTGGACGACGAATTTGAAGCGCGGGCACCGCGTTGCACAACAGATGAATGTAGGCATTACGTGGGTGAATTGCTGGTTCTTGCGCGACCTGCGCACACCGTTTGGCGGCGTGGGGAGATCGGGGATTGGTCGCGAGGGCGGCGTACACTCGCTCAACTTCTATTCGGAATTGAACAACATTTGTATTCGTCTTTGAAGCTGTCTCATACGCTGCGTGGGGAAACAATCGATGGAGAAAGTCGAAGGCAAGGTCATTGAGGGCAAGGCGCGCCCGCGCGGAAAATATCCGCACGTGAAGCGCGCTGGGGACTTTCTCATCGTCTCGGGAACAAGCTCACGCCGTGCCGACAATACCATCGCCGGGGCGGAGGCCGACGAGTTTGGAACTACCCGTCTCGACATTCGGGCCCAAACGCGGGCAGTGATTGAAAATGTCCGCGACATTCTGCAAACGGTTGGGGCGGGCCTTGAACATATCGTCGAAATTACGTCGTACCTGGTAAACATGAACGATTTCGCTGGATACAACGAGGTGTACGGCGAATTCTTCAACTACGACGGTCCCGCGCGCACCACCGTTGCCGTGCATCAGTTGCCGCATCCGCATTTGCTCGTCGAAATCCGGGCGGTCGCATACAAGCCGGAGAAATAGGAGCCTCTATGCCGTCGATCAAGGAATTGAAGGCGTTCAATTTTCAGCGTTGGATCGAAGACAATAAGGAGAAGTTCAAGCCTCCCGTGGGCAATGCGCAGGTGTGGGAAGATGGCGAGATGATGGTCACCGTGGTTGGAGGCCCCAACCAGCGCCGCGATTATCATGACGATCCGACCGAAGAATTCTTTTACCAGCTAAAAGGCGATATCTTTCTTCGCCTCATGGAAACGGCGGGCAAGCCCCCGATCGAACTTCCAATCAAGGAAGGCGAGATCTTTCTGCTGCCCAAGCATATGCGCCATTCCCCGCAGCGCCAGGCGGGAAGTATTGGCGTCGTGGTTGAGATGCCGCGCCCCGAAGGTGCTTTGGACGGGTTCGAATGGTATTGCCAGAACTGCCACCAACTCGTGCATCGCGCGGAAGTGAAGTTAAAGAGCATCGTGCGCGACCTGCCGCCTTTGTTCGAGCAGTTCTACGGCGACGAAAACCTGCGCAAGTGCAAACAGTGCGGCGCGATTCATCCCAGCAAAAGTTAACGCTGCGAAAAACAAAATGCCCGTCATCGACATTCACAATCATTTCTTCCCGCGCACGTGGCCCGATCTCGCCGCGCGCTTTGGAACTCCCAATTGGCCGTGGATCAAGCACGCGGAGACGGGCAAAGCGGAGATCATGGTGGGCGATCGTTTCTTTCGCCACATTTATTCCGCCTGCTGGGATCCGGAAGTTCGCCTGCAGGAAATGGATCGGGACGGCGTTGAGATGCAGGTCATCTCCGCGACCCCGGTTTTGTTTGCGTATGATCGTCCCGTTGAGCACGCGCTCGGTTGCGCGCAATTATTCAATGACGCCGCGCTGGAGTTATGTTCTCAAGGCAAAGGCCGCTTGAAGTCGCTATGCCAGGTTCCTTTGCAGGATACGGACGCCGCATGCAAGGAACTCACGCGATGTATGCGGGCCGGCCATCTCGGCGTGCAAATCGGCAACCATGTTGGCGAGAGGAATCTCGACGATCCCGGCATCATGACATTTCTCCATCACTGTGCCGATGAGGAAGCGGCCGTGCTTGTGCATCCGTGGGACATGTTGGCGCCGCAGCGCATGCCGAACTACATGATGCCCTGGACCGTCGGCATGCCCGCCGAAACGCAACTCGGCATCGTGGCGATGATCCTCGGCGGAGCGTTCGATAAGCTGCCCGCGAATCTGCGCATTTGCTTCGCGCATGGCGGAGGAAGTTTTGCCTTCTTGCTGGGGCGGCTCGAAAATGCCTGGAAACACCATCCGGTGGCGCACGGCGTCTGTGAATTGCCGCCGAGTGAATATGTGAAACGATTCTATGTGGATTCCGCGGTTTTCGACAAACGCGCGCTCGAGTTTCTTGTCGAGACCATGGGTGCGGAACGCGTGATGCTGGGCTCGGATTATCCCTTCCCGCTCGGCGAACATGGCATCGGTTCTTTAATCCGATCGAGCAAATTGACCTCGAAAACGAAGGAACTTTTGCTGGGCGGCAATGCAGCGGAGTTTCTCGGCCTGCCCGAAACGGCTGCTGTAGCCAGCGCCGAAAAATCGGCTTCGGAGCCGACCGCGCCGATTGTGCCGCAGGCGCGGCAATTGACATACAGTTCGTATCTCAAGGTTCCGGAACTCCTCGATCTGCAACATCCGCAGTCGTCTCCGCAACATCATGACGAGATGTTGTTCATCATCGTTCATCAGACTTATGAACTGTGGTTCAAGGAATTGCTGCACGATCTGGATGCGGTCGTAGCAAGTTTGCGGGGAGCGGCAGCGAATCCCGGAACGCACGATGAAGTCTATGAGGCGGCGCGGCTGCTGCGCCGCTGCACGGAAATCACGCGCGTGCTGGTGGAGCAATTCACCATCCTCGAAACCATGCTGCCCACGCACTTTCTCGCGTTTCGCGGCAAGCTTGAGCCCGCCAGCGGCTTCCAGTCGGAGCAATTCCGCGAACTGGAGTTTTTGTGCGGCTTGAAAGACGAGAAGATGCTCGCGCTACCACCGGCCTACGCCAGAGGCGCACGCCGCGCTGGAACGCCGCTTGCGCGAGCCGTCTTTGCATGACGTTTTCTTCGAGGCATTGCAGGCGATTGGCAAACTGCAATTGAACGGTACTGCGACGGAGCGCGAGCGATTCGATGCTCGGGCTCGGGCCGTGCTGTCGTTGTACAAGGACGAACGCAAAAATCGCGACTGGATCGACGTTTGCGAGCGGCTCACCGAATTTGACGAACTCGTTGTAAGTTGGCGCCTGCGCCA
>CAWDPB010000079.1:0-10988 GCA_963804075.1 uncultured Acidobacteriaceae bacterium
CAAACGTGAACTGGCTCACATGCCGAGACCGCGCCTTCTCAAAAGCCATCAGTATTTCGATCCGCGCTACCAGCGCGTAATTTATGTCGTGCGCGACCCGCGCGACGTGGCGCTTTCCAGTTTCATTTTCATCGTAAGCGAAAGATGATCGGCGACGACCATCCGATCGAAAAATTTGTGGAGCGCTTTGTGGCCGGCCAGACTTCACCTTACGGATCGTGGGGAGAAAACGTCGCGTCCTGGCTGGCCACTCGGCACAACCGGCCCGGTTTCTTGCTGCTCCGCTATGAGGACATGCTGGAGAATGCCGCCCGCGAGTTAGCCAAGGTCGCCGCCTTTCTCGGAATTTCGGCCGATCCTGAACGGATTCGCGTCGCGGTCGAACGCAGTTCGGCCGATGAAATGCGTCGGCTGGAAAAATCACAGGCAGGCCTGTGGTCGTCTACTAAAGACACGCGTCAGGATGTTCCGTTCGTCCGCTCCGCGAAGGCTGGCGGCTGGCAGACCGGCTTATCCGACAACGCGGCGACCCAACTGGAAGCGGCATGGGGACACCTGATGACCTATCTCGGATATGAACCGCACTTTATCGAGAACGGCACAAGCTTCGATTCCGGCCGTGCTGAAACGCTCTTCAGCGGGCCGGCGCGATGATCTACGGCCTCAGGGTTGTCCTCAAATACGCGCTTGGCCGTGACATCGCCGGGCGATCCCTGGCTGTCCGGCCGGACGATACCTTCATCGTTTCCTATCCCCGCTCCGGCAACACCTGGACCCGCTTTCTGGTAGCAAACCTGTTTTACGCAGACCGGCCAGTGACCTTCGCGAACATCGAGAAACTCGTCCCTGATGCCGAAGCGCAGTCCAGCCTTTACATGAAGCGGATCCCATCGCCCCGCGTGATCAAAAGCCACGAGTACTTCGATCATCGTTATCCCAAAGTCGTCTACATCGTGCGCGACCCGCGCGATGTAGTGCTTTCTTATTACGATTTCTCGCGCAAGTACCGGCAAATCGAGGATGGATATCCTCTCGAACGCTACGTCAAAGACTGCATTGAGGGGCGGTTGATTTCCTCGGGATGGGGAACCTGGGCGGAAAATGTTGCCAGTTGGGTTTATGCCCGGGGAGCGCGCCCTGGTTTCCTGCTGTTGCGCTACGAAGACATGAAGCGGCGGACCGAGGATGAGCTTCAGCGCATCGCGCAGTTCTTTAATATCGAGCTCACACCCGAACGTGCCGCGCAAGTGATCGATCGCAGCTCCGCCGATCGCATGCGTGAACTGGAAAAGACCGAAGGGAAAGACTGGGTTTCCACCAAAGACAAGCGCAGCGACATACCCTTCGTGCGAACGGCCACCGCCGGCGGATGGAAAACCAAGCTGCCGCCGGAGGCTGTCGCGGATATCGAGGCAGCCTGGGGCAACATCATGGTGCAGCTCGGATACGAACTCGTGACGCGCAAAATCGACGCCGCCGAACCCGCGCTTGCAATCGCCGCTCCGAAAGGCGGGGAGAGCCGCGGATGACCCCAATTCGTTTGGCCATTCTGGGCTGTGGAGCCATTACGCGCAGCGAGCACATCCGTGCCGCAACCTCTCACCCCGGTGTGGAACTCGTCGCTCTCGTGGATGCGGAGCTCTCCCGGGCGCAGGCGCTCATTCGCGACCGCGGCCTGAACTGCAAAGCCCTTTCCGACTACCGCCAAGTATTCGCGCTGACGGATGCGGTCATCAACGCCCTTCCCAACTTCTTACATGCAGCCAGCAATCTGGAGTGTCTGAATGCGGGCCTTCACGTGCTCTGCGAAAAGCCCCTCGCGACCACCGCAGCCGACGCCCGTGCCTCGACCGAACTCGCCGAGCAGAAGAAGCTCGTTCTTGCCGTCGGCATGAATCGCCGCTTCGCGGCGAGCCACACTCTGCTCAAACTGGTCATGCGGGACGGCCTGCTCGGAACGATTCAGGATTACGACTTTCAGTATGGCGGCGTCTTCGATTGGAGCAGCGCCTCCGGCTTCTATTTCGATCGCGCACAGGCAGGCGGCGGAGCGCTCGTGGATTTCGGCGTTCACATGCTGGACAGCGTACTCGATTGGTTTGGGCCGGTGACGTCATTTGACTATCAAGATGACGACTGGGGCAGCGGCGTCGAGGCCAATCTGTTCCTCGACGTCAAGCACAAGGGACAGTTCGGCGAGATTCCCGGCCGCTTGCGTATCAGCCGCACGTTTGGTCTGAAGAACCGTTTGCTCGTGCGCGGGAGCGCCGCCAGTGCGGAGATTTCTGTCAACGATCCCGAGTCGGTTGTCGTCCACAGGCCGCTCGCCGGCGTTCCCGTATGCCAGACTCTCCAACTGGAGAACTTCCCTACCGCAAAATCCTACTACCGCCAACTCGACAATTTCGTCGTGAGCATCCTGAACGGCACCAAGGCGGAAGTGGATGGCCAACAGGCAGTCCAGACGCTTGAGCTGATTGAAAACTGCTACGCGCACAAACGCCGGATTCCGGAACCGTGGGCCGAAATCGCGACGATAAGGAACGAGCCGCGGGCATGAACTGGCACAACCAGACCGTCTTTGTAACCGGCGCCACCGGATTCATCGGCGGACGCGTCTGCGAACGGATGTTGCAGGCCGGCGTGCCCAGGGTTCGGGCTCTCGTGCACAATCCCAACCGTGCGGCCAGGATCGCCCGCCTGCGCGTTCAGCTTTGTCCGGGAGACCTGCAAGTACGTGAGTCCTTGCCGCAAGCTCTGGGAGGCGCGAAAGTCGTCATCCATTGTGGGCTTGGCCCCTCCGGCAGCATCGTGCGCGGGACCGAAAACATCCTGGCGGCCGCACTGGCGGCTGGCGTGGAGCGTTTTATCCATGTCAGCACAGCTGCGGTTTTTGGCATTACTCCGCCCCCGGGTTCGGAACGCGAGGATGCTCCGTTGCACCGGACCGGCGAACCCTATTGCGACAACAAAGCCGCTGCGGAAAAAATCGTGCTCGACTACGGCAACCGTGGATTGCCGGTCGTCATCCTGCGGCCTTCAATCGTCTGGGGACCGTATTCGGCCTGGAACACTCGGCTGATGGACGATCTGCGCGCCGGGCACGTTGCCTTCATCGAAGGCGGACGCGGTGCGTGCAACACCACTTACGTGGACAATCTAATTGACGCCATGGTGCTTGGCCTGGAAAACGACGCTGCGCTGAACCAGACTTTTTTTATCACCGATGGCGAACGTATCACCTGGGGAGATTTCATCCGCGCGCACATGGCGCTCATCGAGTCGGCTCCAGCCGTGCCTGACGTTTCGCAAGCGGAAATCGAAGCCAGCCGCGGCAAGACTTCCGGAATGTTGCTGGGCTCGGTGAAAGCGACGGCCCGTGTGGCTCGCAGCAAGGAATTCCGTCAGATGCTGATGCAAGTGCCGGTGACGGAAGCCGCCATGAAACGCATGTGGAATTGGACCAACTCTTTGTCCCCGGCGAAGCGCGAGCGGCTGAGGACGCGCTTCGGAGTAAGGACGCCCGCGGCGCAGCCCGCCAACGCAAAATTCATCCCCGACCCGGTAACGCTCGCGACGCAGAGCACGACCGTGTTCTTCAGCATCGAGAAAGCCCGGAAAATGCTTGGCTACGAACCGCGCACACGTTTCGCGGACGGGATGAAACTAGTGGAAGAGTGGCTGCGGTACGCCAATTATGTTTGAAGCGCAGGATCAACGAACGGAAAACCCATGAAGAAGTTTGAAAAGATACAGCTTCTGAAGAACGTGGGATCGAGCTGGTTTTCGCTCGGCATCAACGTTTTGGTGGGCATCTTCCTCTCTCCGTTCATCATGCACCGGCTCGGAGACACGGCCTTCGGAATCTGGGTCTTGATTTTTTCCATCACCGGATACTTCGGAATCTTCGATCTCGGCATCAGCACCTCGGTCATCCGCTACGTTTCCAAGTACACCGCCACTAAGGAAACCGACAAGCTGGCACGCTACATCAATACCAGCCTCGCCAGCTACGGCGCGATCGGCATGTTGAGCATGGCCGTCACCCTCTTTCTGAGCTTCTACGTCGATCGTTTTTTTCGGATCCCTCCCGGGATGCACTCGCAGGCCAGAATCCTCCTCCTGCTCGTCGGCGGTTCGGTCAGCCTGGGATTCCCTTTGGGGATTTCGATTGGCATCCTGGAAGGGCTTCAGCGCTACTATCTCAACAACTGGATCGCTGTTGTAATGTCGCTAACGCGAGCCGCGTTGATCGTGTTCTTTCTTCATCGCGGCTACGGTCTCGTTACCATCGCGCTGATTACAGTTCTGCCAAGCGTGGCTGCGGCCATGGTTCGCGCGTTCTTTGTTACGCGCCTGCTCCCTCTTCCCTACGGGCTTAAATACATCGACCGGGAAGCGTTTGGCCACATGGCGACTTTTGGCGGCGCGACCATGCTCTTGATCATCTCGGCGCGCCTCCGTTTTCAGACCGACGAAATGGTGATCGGCAGCATGCTCTCGGCCGCTGCCATTACCTACTTCTCGATCGGCGCCCGGATCATGGACTACGCCTTCCAGGTGGTGGCCACCCTGGCGCAGTTGTTCGTTCCAATGTCGAGCCAATCGGAAGCGGTGGGCAAGTTGGATCGCATCCGAAAAATCTACATTGCCGGCAACCGTGCCTGCGCGCTGGTTACATTTCCCATGATTGCCACCGTGCTGATCCTGGGCAAATCGATCATCGAGGTTTGGGTTGGCAGCAAATACGTCCCGTTAAGCTATCCCGTCCTCGTCACCCTGGCGATTCCGATGACCCTGCTCATGTCACAGGCCGCTTCCGGCCGCATCCTCATCGGCATGGGCCGCCATCGGCAATTAGCAATGGTGTCTTTGATCGAGGGAGTCGGCAATCTGATTCTCAGCATCGCGCTGGTTCGTCCGCTCGGCATTGTGGGAGACGCGCTCGGAACCGCGATCCCCATGGCCTGCACCATGCTTTTCTTCACCCCCCGCCATCTGAAAAAGCAACTGGGCGTTCCTGCCCGGACATTTCTGCTCCAGGCCTATACCCTGCCAGTGCTGCTCATTCTGCCCTTCGTCGCCGTGCTGTTGATCATGCGGAAGCTCTTCTATGCCCATCATTTATGGCAGTTGCTGCTCCAGGCGGGCGCGGCAAGCGTCGTCTATGGCGCCGGACTTCTGTGGGCCTATAAGACTAAACGGGCCTTTCACGTCGCCGATCTGAAAGAACCCGCGCCGGAGAAGATCGAACTTCAGCCCGTCCCGGCCCTCCAAAGTGAATATGGGGAGGAGGTATGAGGCCGGTGTCTGATGGTGACTTTAGGCACCATGCGCTGGGTACCCGATCTGCCATACAGTTGCAATATGTTTCACCCTGGAAGGCCAGACGGTTGGCCGATCATTTGGAATGTGAATTAACCCAATTTTTATAGTAGCTTATATGTACGGCCTGATAGGTGGAAGGAATTGCAATTGCAGCACTTAATCATTACGCTCCACACGACTAGAGTCTGAGATTCTCGCATTTGCACGCCACAATTGTATTCATACGCCGTCATCATGACCTTGGAGGATTACCGAATTGACCCCTTTGACCAGTCATCTTATCGCGCCCCACGGGGGCGAACTTGTCCAACTACAGGTTTCCGAACAGCGCGCCGCCGAACTCAAGGCTCATTCCAAGGAATGGCCCTCCTGGGATCTGACCGCTCGCCAGCTTTGTGATCTGGAACTTATCATGAGCGGCGGATTTTCGCCCCTGCGCGGCTTCATGAACCGCGCCGACTACGAGGGCGTCTGCCACAACATGCGCCTGGCCAACGGCACGCTTTGGCCGATTCCGATCACTCTCGATGTAACCGAGGAATTCGCCAAAAAACTCACCGCCGGATCGAGCCATGTTGCTCTGCGCGATCCCGAGGGCGTAATGCTCGCCGTGTTGCACGTTGAAGACGTATGGCAGCCCGACCGTAAGGCCGAAGCCAAAGCCGTTTTCAACTCGACGAGCGCCGCCCACCCCGGCGCCGATTACGCCATCAATAAATCGAACCCGTGGTACGTGGGCGGGCGGATCGAGGAATTTCAGGCGCCCTCGCACTACGATTTCCGGTCGCTGCGCTTGACTCCGGCCGAACTGCGCTCCGAATTCAGCCGCCTTGGCTGGACTAGCGTAGTCGCCTTCCAGACCCGCAATCCTATGCACCGCGCGCACGTCGAGCTCACCATGCGCGCCGCCAAGCAGGTTGAGGCCAATCTGCTGATTCATCCTTCCGTCGGCATGACCAAGCCCGGCGACGTGGATCACTTCATCCGTACGCGCTGCTACGAGTTGCTGCTGACAAAGTATCCGCACGGCACGGCGAAGCTTTCCATGCTGCCGTTGGCCATGCGCCTAGGAGGCCCGCGCGAGGCGATCTGGCACGGACTCATCCGCAAGAATCACGGCTGTACGCACTTCATCGTCGGCCGCGATCACGCCGGTCCGGGCAAGGACACCGACGGCAAGCCCTTCTACGGGCCCTACGATGCGCAGGAACTTTTCAAGCAGCACGAGAAGGAAATGGGCGTCGCCATGGTTCCGTTCCAGATGATGGTCTATCTCGAAGGCGAAGACCGCTACGTTCCCTCCGACGAAGTTCCAAAGGGTGCGAAAGTGCTCGATATCTCCGGCACCGAACTCCGTCAGCGCCTGAACGAAGGCCGCGACATTCCGTCATGGTTCACCTACCCGGAAGTCGTAAAGGAACTGCGCCGCAGCTATCCGCCACGGGCGAAGCAGGGCGTAACCATCTTCTTCACCGGCCTTTCTGGCTCGGGTAAGTCAACGATCGCCAATGCTCTCATCACCAAATTCCTGGAAACGGGCGGGCGGCCGGTGACTCTGCTCGACGGCGATCTGGTCCGCAAGCACCTCTCGTCGGAACTCGGCTTCTCGAAAGAACATCGCGATATCAACATCCGCCGTATCGGTTACGTTGCTTCGGAAATCACGAAGAACGGCGGCATCGCGATTTGCGCTCCCATCGCTCCTTATGAGGCGACGCGGCAGGCTGTGCGCCAGATGATCGAACCCTTCGGTGGGTTTATCCTGATTCATGTCGCCACTTCGCTCGAGGTCTGCGAACAGCGCGACCGCAAGGGTCTATACGCGAAGGCTCGCGCCGGCATTGTCAAGGAATTCACGGGCATCTCCGATCCCTATGAAGCTCCAACCAAAGCCGAGGTCGTCATCGACACGGCCAAGTTGAGCCCGGAAGAAGCCGCGCAGACGATCATCCTCACGCTGGAGCGCGAAGGCTTCATTGGAGTCAACGGTAACGCATAGCACATTCGCCCAGGCTGGCGCAGGCCAGCCTGGCTTTTCTCGCAAAGAAGCGGCTCTGACAACGTCGATCCGAAAACATCGAAACACCGCATGGAACTGCTGCTGATTAAAATTCTGATCGGTTTCATCGTCGGAACCCTGATCGGGCTAACCGGGTTGGGCGGCGGTGTATTGCTTCTGCCCATGCTTATCTTTGGCCTGCGCATCCCGCCGATTATCGCGGTCGGCAGCGATGCCATGTTCAACTTCTTCACCAAGATCCCCGCCAGCATCATGCACTTGTCCAAAGGCACGGTACGGAGAAAAGTAGTTTTGGCATTGGCGGTCGGCGGCATTCCCGGCTCGTACCTGGGCGTCACTTTCTCGTGCACCTGCGTCAGGTCTACGGCACCGGAGTCAATGATTTCATTAAGTCCGCGGTGGGATTGCTGCTGGTTTTGATTCCCACACTGCTTCTGTTCCAGGGACGGATTGAGGATCATCTGGCAAGGCGCCAGCCCACCATGAAGTCTTTCGCCTTTATGGGTGTGATCGGATTGGTCGGCGGATTTCTTGTCGGCATCACCTCAGTCGGTTCGGGCAGCATCATCATGATGTTGCTTCTTTTGTTCTATTCGTTCACCCCCAAGATCATGGTCGGTACCGACATTGCCCATGCTGTGATTTTGACCGGCGTCACCAGCCTGCTGCACTGGCGGGCGGGCAACGTCGATCCTCACTTGGTCATGTCCCTGCTGATCGGTTCAATCCCCGGAGGAATCCTGGGATCGCAGTGTGAGCACGCGCGTCCCCGTGCTCTGGCTGCGGCGAATTTTCTGTGCGGTCCTGCTGATGACAGGTGCAAGAATGCTGTGGGCGTGAAGAAGGGTCTTCAGGTGGTCAGGCTTTAGGTCTCAGGCCGGGCAGACGACAGTGCGAATCAGAAACCTGAGGACCTGACGCCTAGAGACCTGATACCATACACGGAGCATTAATGACGTCATCTTCATCGAAAGAAACTCTGCTGCGAATCCACTCCGCGCTTGAAGCCGGGCGCGAAGTCCTGAACCGGTTTACTCCTGGCGCAATTGACGCCGAGTACAAAGCCGGACACGATCCAGTCACCGAGGCGGATCGCGCCGTCGACGCCATTCTCCAAAAAGCACCTCCTGCGCGATGGCGAAGGCTGGCTCTCCGAGGAAACAACCGACGAGCCATCGCGTCTCGGCAAAACAGTGCGTGTGGGTGGTTGATCCGCTCGATGGAACGCGTGAATTCGTGCAAGGCATTCCCGAATTCTGCATCTCGATCGCCATGGTCGAAAATGGCGTCCCGGTTGCCGGTGGCATCTGCAATCCCGCTACCGACGAATTGATTCTCGGTTCGCGTGAAGCAGGCGTCACTTATAACGGCTCAGCCCGCCCAACCCAGCCAGCGCCGCGAATTACACGGTGCGAGGCGTGCTCGCCAGCCGCAGTGAAGTAAAGCGTGGCGAGTGGAAGCAATTCGAATCTGCACAACTCGACATTCGTCCCATGGGTTCGGTGGCTTACAAGCTTGGCTTGGTCGCGGCCGGTCGCGCCGAGCATCACTTTCACGCTTGTTCCGAAACATGAGTGGGACGTCGCCGCTGGTGCCGCGCTCGTCCTGAGCGGTGATGGCTTCGTGCAAACGCTTGAGCACACCGACTTGAAGTGCAACCAGAAGAATCCCTTGATTACCGGCCTGATCGCCTGCGGCCCGTATCTGGGACCTGAACTCATGGCTCGGTTAGGCGGCCACCTTCACCCCGTAGAACGATGAACGGTGGATATCAGGCCGGTGAGAGATCGCAGCGGAGGAGTCTTGAACGCCCGAACCAACGCGCGGTCCAGAAGCACAGCCCCTGTATTTGTGGTGGGCAGCGCTCGCTCGGGCACCACTCTGTTCTATGACATGTTGCTCTCCTCCGGCGGGTTCGCCGTGTATCTTGCCGAGTCCAACGTCTTCAACATGCTGGGGCCGCATTTCGGCAATCTCCGCACTCGCGCCGACCGTGAAGAACTGCTGCGCGTGTGGATGGCCAGCAAACTTTTCCGTGCCACCGGCCTGGACAGAAGCGACATTGAATCGACAATTCTGGAAAGCTGCCACACATCCCGGCGATTTCCTCCGCACCGTCATGGAAACCATGGCTCGCCGGCAAGGCATGTGGCGCTGGGCCGAGAACAGCGTCGAAGGGCACATTCCCACCATCAAGGCCCGCATTCCCGACGCGCTTTTCATCCACATGATCCGCGACGGCCGCGACGTTGCTACCTCGCTGCACAATTCGCGCTACATCCGCACGTTGCCCTGGAAGAGCCAGATCAGCCTCCCTGGCGGCGGCGTTTTCTGGGAATGGGTGGTCGAGCGCACGTCCAAGGACGGCCGCCGACTCGGCAACGACTACTTGGAAGTTCACTTTGAGGATCTGATCGGCAATACCCAGCAAACGCTCGCCAAGGTCGGCAACTTCCTCGATCACGACCTCGATTACGAACGGATTCGGCAAGTCGGCTACGGGTCCATCAGCAAGCCGAATACGCTGTTCAGCGCGGAATTGAAAGGGACGTTCAGTCCTATAGGCCGCTGGAAGAAGAAATTCTTCGCCCTCCGAGTTGCTCCGTTTCGAGGCCATGATTGGCCCCACTCTGCTCGATCAGGGCTACGCGCTGGCCAGTGAAGGCGCGAAGCCTGCCATAAATCTCGAAATGCTCGCCGCCCGCCAGTTCTATCGGACTTTATTTGAGAGCAAGTGGCGAGTAAAACGCCCTCCAGTGGTGCGCCTGCTTCGTCCTCTCACACCGCAATTCCTCGACGCCAACACCCAGGCGGAGGACCATCCGCCGGAAGTGCGTACTCCGGTCTCACAGCCCTCTTCCGGGAGTGCCCGGTGAAAGTACTCTGGGTCAAGAGCGGCAAGATTCTCCCCGTCGATACGGGCGGGAAAATCCGCTCCTACGACCTTCTCCGCTTCCTCGCGAAAGAAAAAGACCATGAGGTCACGCTGCTCTCCTATTACGGTGGCCGTCGCGACCCCGATTATGAAACGGCGCTCGCCAAAGAACTTCCTGGCTCTGAGATCGTTTACACGGCCGCGCCCGACTCCAATGCGCTCGACCGCGGCCTCGACTATCTGTACCGGTTGCCCCGGCCCGCGCCCTATGCGGTCTCGAAGTTCACGCACCCCAAAGTGCGGGCCCGTGTCGTCAACTGGCTTTCGAGTGGACGTTGCGATGTCGCGGTTTGCGATTTTCTTTCCGCCTCCGAGAATTTTCCGGAGCCGCTGCCGATCCCCTGCGTCCTCTTTCAGCACAACGTGGAAAGTTCGCTCTGGCAGCGCATGGCGTCCGTGGAATCGAACCCAGTCAAAAAAGTGGCCTTCACCATCGAGTCGGCCAAGATGACTCGTTATGAGCGCGCCACGCTCGGGAAATTTCATCACATCATCGCCGTCTCCGAGCATGATCGCCAGCAGATGCTCGCCATGAATCCCGCCTGCGAAATCACCGTCGTTCCCACCGGCGTGGACACGCCAGAAGTTCAACGTCGCGCCGCCCGCGTCCGCTGACCCGCCTCGCATCGTGTTCACTGGCTCTATGGATTGGGAGCCGAACATCGACGCCGTCGATTATTTCTGCACACAGATCTGGCCGCGCAT
>CAWDPB010000080.1:0-19694 GCA_963804075.1 uncultured Acidobacteriaceae bacterium
TGAAAGCTCCACAGGAGAAAACCGTGCCGCAAAAAGCGCACTTACTCATCGTTGACGACGAGCCCAACACGCTGGCATCGCTGTCGCGGGCGTTTCGTCTTGAAGGCCATGAAGCGGCCGTTTGCGACAACGCCAGTAAGGCTCTGGAACTGGCCAAATCACAGTCCTTCGATTTGATTCTTTCCGACGTGGTCATGCCTGGCAAGGACGGCCTGACGCTACTCGAAGAGCTCAAAGCGCAAGGCGTATCAACTCCGGTCGTCATGATGTCGGGCCAGGCGCATATCGAGATGGCCGTACGCGCCACCCGCCTGGGCGCGCTCGATTTTCTCGAGAAACCAATCTCCACCGAAAAACTGCTGCTAACTGTGGAGAATGCCCTCAAACTCGGCCGCCTCGAGCGCGAGAATCGCGACCTCGAACGCCGTCTTGGCAAACATGAGATCGTCTGGAACGGCGAGACCATGCGCCGCGTGATGGCGCAAGTGGAACGCGTAGCCGCCAGCGAAACCCGGGTCTGCATTCAAGGAGAAACCGGTACAGGCAAAGAACTCGTTGCGCGCACGCTGCATGAACGCAGTCCGCGCGCAGGCGGACCGTTCGTCACGTTGAACTGTGCCGCAGTCCCCGCTGAGCTGATCGAATCCGAATTGTTCGGCCACGAAAAAGGATCGTTCACCGGCGCTGCCGGCCGTCATCTCGGCAAGTTCGAGCAGGCGCAGCACGGCACCATCTTCCTCGACGAAATCGGCGACATGCCGCTGACCATGCAGGCCAAGCTGCTCCGCGTGCTCGAAGAAGGCGAGGTCGAACGGATCGGCGGCGAGCGCGCCATCACCGTGGATGTGCGAGTCGTTGTCGCCACCCACCGCGACCTCGAAGCACAAGTGCGCGACGGAAAATTCCGGCAGGATTTATTTCATCGCGTGTTCGTTTTCCCGTTGCGTCTGCCCCCGCTGCGCGAACGCCGCGAAGATGTCCCCGCGTTGATCGAGCATTTTGCCCAACAGGTGAGCACCACCAACGGATGGAAGCCCATGGGCTTCGCCGGCGACGCCGTGGCCGCGCTTCAAGAACATCCATGGCCGGGCAATGTCCGCGAACTTAGAAACGCCGTCGAGCGCCTGATGCTGCTCGCAACCTCGGATGAAGTCACTGCGGAAACCGTGGCGCTGGCGTTGCCCACATCAGTGGTCGCGCCGGATTCCGCCTCAGCCGGAGCCGGCCCGCTAGCCGAACGCGTCCGCGCCTTCGAAAAACAGACCATCCTCACGGAGCTGAAGCGCAATCGCTACCAAATCTCGAACACGGCACGAGCCTTAGGATTGGAGCGGTCGCATCTTTATAAGAAAGCCGAGCAGGTCGGGATTGACTTGAAGGCAGCGAAGAACGAAGGCGACCATAATTAATTAGGACACTACCCAATTCGCGAAGGCTGCTTTAGCGGCGGATTACTTGAAAGGGAAACGAGTAGCCGATCCTAACGAAATGATCGAATCGCGGCGACGATGGACCCAGACTGACATGGAAATCAATCCTGTGCCATACGAATTCGGGCTAGCCATCCTCAAAGAAGACATTCCGCGGCAGAGATGCGCCACTCCCCTGAGACAAGGCAATCAGATGCCGGCATACCAGGCATAGCCTCCTTCTGGAGACGCGGAGCCCAGACCTTTGCCGAAACTCTTCAGACTGTCGGTGACGGTCAGGTGGGTGATGAACTTCACGCTTTTGTAGCCGAGTTGGCGCGAAACCCGCAGGCGAAGCGGCCCTCCGTTGCCCACTGGGAGTTCATCGCCATTCATCCCGTAGGTGAGGAATGTCTGCGGATGCAATGCATCGGCCATGTCAATGCTTTCCCACCAGTCCGGCTCGATCGAGAAATAGACAACATATCTAGCTTCCGGGTGGACTTCGACAGCTTGAAGAATTTGGGAAAGAGGCACGCCGATCCACTCGGCGATATACGACCAGCCCTCCTCACACTGCACCATAGTGATCTGGCTCTGAGACGGATAGCTCTTAAGTTGGGCAAGCGTAAACGACGCGGGCCGAGCGACCATGCCGTTTACGGAGAGACGCCAATCGGCGAATCCGCCGGCTTGCAGGCGCTTGAACTCATCGGTCAGAGGCGCGATTTCGTTCGCGAATGGAGGCTTTGAGATCTGGCTCCGAGTAAACTCGCGAGCCAATGAGTGCCTAGTGAGCAAACGCTGAGAAGCGTAGGTCAGCGTTTCGCCGAGGCCAAAGAATCCGCCGTGATCGGGCGGGACGAGGCCGTATCTCTGCGCAATGCGAGCCGCCACTCCCAGGCCCGATACGCCGGCCGCGGCCGCGATTCCGGTTGTGATCAGTTTGCGGCGTGAGAGTTTGCTCATGTGCGCTCCGTGTGTGTAGCGGCGCCGCCCGTGATCATCGCGCGCATGCGGCTGGTGAATCCGGCAAACCAAACCATCCCAACATGAACAAGCAGGAAGAACACCAGTGCCAGAGATACAAAGAAGTGCAGCGTGCGCGCCGATTGCTGGCCGCCCAGCACATTGACGGCCGCCGGAATCGCAGAAACAAGCGCGGGAGACATCGCCAGGCCGGTCCAGACCACTAAGGGAAAAAGAACGAAGATCACGAACAGGTAGGTGAGGCGTTGGATCACGTTATACGACCAGGCTTCCGCCTCACTTGGCCGCGCAAAGCGCAAATGGCTGGCAATTGCCATCGAGAACGCCCGCCAGGATCGGTCGGCGTTACCCGGGAACAAGTCCTTTCGAAAATGCCCTGTCACGAAGCCGGAGATTATGTACAGCAGGCCGGTCAAAACCATAATCCAGGCGGATTGAAAGTGGAGATAACGGCTCCAACCGTTCTGGTCCGGCAACACGTACCCGTAGCCGGTCGAACACTAGATTCCTCGAGGCCGGGATGGGAAGTTTGAACAGCGTCGGAGTCAAGTCGTTGCCGGTTTCTCCCCAATAGAAACGGGGATGAGAGATCACGATTTCAGCTCCGCTGACCAGCAGAGCAAGAAAACACAGCGTGGTGATCCAGTGAGTAAGGCGGACGAGGGCAGAGTGCCGCGGAGTAACCGTCGCGGCTGGGACGGCCGAGGCAGAACTCGGAACGCAAGCGGAATCCCCCACGCTCGAATGGTATCACCGGGCACGCACCTTGCACACACTGGCTGGCCAGTGGCATCTTGCCGATCAGTTTTGTGACGTCATTTGCAATCTTCATACTCGGCTTCGCTCCAGGGACTGTATAGGACTGACGACTGCAGACACTAGTAAGTCTACTGTTATACTTGTATATCGTTGTGGCACAAATCGCAACGGATGAGCCCACCGGGATTTTTGCAGTAGGTAATACTATGAAGTTGGCCTATGGGGTCGTTCCGCGGCCTCTCAGGAATGTGACCGGTGTACATATGAACCAGTTTGGCACCTACCGTTGTCGCTAGTAGGTTATTTTCGGAAGATGTATATGCCCCGTGGAGTGAACTACAGTTGATGGGGCGCAGGCAACGAGGATGGAAGCCGGATTCGCAGGGAACCGGCGCGTTCGCTTTTTAGTGGCGCTTGTGTCTGGCTCTGGCTGGCTAGACTTTGCCAGCCGGTCGGTTTTGGCACTAAGCAAGTTTTGTTATGAGATACGGCTTCGTTATCGATAACCGGAAATGCATTGGCTGCCATGCCTGTACCGTGGCGTGCAAGACCGAGAATCACGTGGCCCTGGGCGTGAATCGCACCTGGGTCAAGTACGTGGAAAAGGGACAATTCCCGAGCACGCGGCGCGTGTTTCAGGTGACGCGCTGCAATCACTGCGAAAAGCCTCCTTGCGTCACGATTTGTCCCGTCACTGCGATGTACAAACGCAAAGACGGAATCGTCGATTTCGATTCCAATATCTGCATTGGCTGCAAAGCGTGTATGCAGGCGTGCCCGTATGATTCCATCTACATCGATCCCGAAGAGGGCACGGCTTCCAAGTGCCATTTTTGCGCCCACCGCACCGAGGTTGGGTTGGAGCCGGCGTGTGTTGTCGTCTGCCCCGAGCACGCCATCATCGCCGGGGATCTCGATACGGTTGACGGCGAAATCGGGCAGTTGGTGGCCCGGGAAACCGTGCGCGTCCGCAAACCCGAGCAAGGGACACAGCCCAAGCTTTACTACATCGATGCCGACGAGAGCGCCATCGTCCCAACTGCCGCGCGGCATGAATCGACCTATGTCTGGTCCGAGCGCAATCAGAACGTTCACGGTGGCGGCGCGATTTATCCGCCTGATAGTCCTCTGCTGCAGCGCAACGCGCTGGCCAGTTACGACGTCTCGCACGCGCGCCCGTGGGGTTGGCAAGTGCCAGCATATTGCTGGACGAAGTCCATCGGCTCGGGAGCGCTCGCAGTCCCGGCGATCGCCATGGCATTGGGATGGCTCTCGGCTGATCGATTGCGCGATATCGCGCTCTCGACGATTGCTCTTCTTTTTACCGCGCTCACCACCGTGCTGCTGGTATGGGACCTGGAACACAAGGAGCGCTTCCTGCGCGTGGTTTTTCGTCCGCAGACGAGATCCTGGCTGGCTCGCGGCGCTTTCATCCTGATCGCCTACAGCGGGCTCACCGGACTACTCTGGCTCGGCAGCGTGGCGGGAATGACGGGCGTGACATCCATCTTGCTTTGGCCGACGGTTATTTTGGGATTCTTCGCGGCGATGTATACCGCATTCCTTTTTGGGCAGTGCGAAGGCCGCGACCTTTGGCAAACTCCGCTTCTGCCCGCGCATTTGATCGTGCAAGCGCTGCTGTGCGGTTCGGCCGTGCTCACGTTTCTGCCGCAGGCATGGGGTGGTTCGCCGCAATTAGTCTCCATCGCGGAGCGTACGCTTGTGGCTGGTATCATGCTGCACTTGCTGATGCTGCTCGGCGAAGTCGCGATGCCGCACACCACCGATAACTCCCGCTATGCCGCGCGCCTGATTACGCATGGCCCATTCAGCCGCGCGTTCTGGGGTGGCGCCGTATTGTGCGGCGGCGTGTTTCCGATAGTGATGTTGCTGCTTGCCGGTTCGAATCGTGCGGCAGCCGCGCTGGCTGCTGCGCTCGCGCTGGCGGGACTTTTGATCTTTGAGTGGTGCTTTGTGATGGCCGGGCAAAGCGTTCCGAACAGCTAGACTGGCTGAGGGTTGGGAGATTCACGATGACGGATTTCAAACGCGACGGCAGCCACCTTGCTTTCTGTCCGCCGGTGGAGAAGTGGGACGACTGGGTCGAGTACGATCCCGACGCCTGGCCGCGCCGCGTGGAAAAACACTACCAGTTGGTTCCGACGATTTGCTTTAACTGCGAATCGGCTTGCGGACTGCTGGCCTACGTGAACAAGGAAACCGGGGAGATCGCGAAGTTCGAAGGCAATCCGAAGCATCCAGCGAGCCGGGGCCGTCTTTGCGCCAAAGGCCCGGCGACCATTAATCAAATTCACGATCCCGACCGCGTGCTCTATCCGATGAAACGTGTTGGGCCGCGCGGCGGCGGAAAATGGGCGCGCACTTCCTGGGACGAAGTGCTGGAGACCTTTGGCGCGCGTATTCGCAAAGCATTTCAGGAGGGCCGTGGCGAAGAAGTGATGTACCACGTCGGCCGCCCTGGACACGACTACATCATGGAGCGCACGCTACAGGCATGGGGCATTGACGGACACAATTCGCACACCAACGTCTGTTCCTCATCGGCACGCCTCGGCTACATGCTCTGGCACTATGCCGACCGTCCTTCGCCCGACCATGCCAATGCGCGGTTCATTCTGCTGCTGTCGGCGCATCTCGAGTCGGGCCATTATTTCAATCCCCACGCGCAACGAATCATCGACGGAAAAATGGCGGGCGCGAAACTCGCAGTGATGGACCCACGCCTGTCGAATACGGCCAGTATGGCCGACTACTGGCTGCCGACGTATCCAGGCACTGAAGCCGCTGTTCTGTTGGCGATGGCCAAAATCATACTCGATGAAAACCGTTACGACGCGGCTTTCGTAAAAAAATGGACGAACTGGGAAGAACTGGAAATTGACGGGTTCAGTGCACGCGGGCAGAGCTTCGAAGCTGCGATCGAAGCGTTAAAGCGTCACTATGCGCAATTCACGCCGCAGTTCGCCGAGAAGGAAAGCGGGATCAAAGCGGAGACCGTCGTCAAGCTGGCACGCGAAATCGCGACGGCAGGAAGCCTCTTTGCCTCGCATTTGTGGCGTGGCAGCGCGTCCGGCAATCTGGGCGGATGGCAACCGGCGCGGGCGCTGATGCTGTTGCATGTGCTGACCGGTTCGGTAGGCACCGAAGGCGGACACAATCTGAATGCGTGGAACAAGTTTGTGCCCAAACCGTTCAAGGTGCCGCCGCCGCAGAAACGCTGGAACGAGCTGCTCTATCCGCTGGAATGGCCGCTGTGCACGCACGAAATGTCATTTCTGCTGCCGCACTTTTTGAAAGAAGGCCGTGGCCGGCTCGAGGCATATTTCACGCGCGTCTTCAATCCTGTCTGGACTTATCCCGATGGCTTCTCCTGGATCGAAATGCTGCGCGACGAAAATAAAGTTGGATTGCATGCCGCGCTTACGCCCACATGGAGCGAGACTGCGTGGTTTGCAGATTACGTTCTGCCCATGGGCTTCAGTCCCGAGCGTCATGACTTGATGAGTCAAGAGACGCACGGCAGCAAGTGGATCGGATTCCGCCAGCCTGTTCTGCGCGTTCTCCAGGAACGCGAAGGAAAAAAGTTCGAGTACACCCATCAGGCAAATCCAGGAGAAGTGTGGGAAGAAGATGAATTCTGGATCAATCTGTCGTGGGCGATCGATCCCGACGGCTCCATGGGCATCCGCCAGTGGTTCGAATCGCCATATCGTTCTGGGCAGAAACTCACCGTCGACGAATACTACGGATGGATGTTCGAGAATTCCGTGCCCGGCCTGCCGGTGACGGCGAAAAAAGAGGGCCTCACTCCTCTCCAGTACATGCGCAAATACGGCGCCTACGAAATCACCACCGATGTCCACAAACTCAATGAAAAGCCGCTGTCGGCAACGGATATGGAAGGATCGCGAGTAGAACCGGCCGGACGCATCACAAAAGACGGCAAGCCCATTGGCGTGATGATCGATGACAAACCTGTTGTAGGTTATGGCACGCCATCGCGCAAACTGGAATTGTTCGCGAAAACGCTGGCGGATTGGAAGTGGCCGGAGTTCGTGCTGCCCGAATACTATCGCAGCCATATTCATCGTGCGGCGCGCGAAGTATCCGGGGGTATTCTGGCGGAAGACTTCGATCGCGCGCACATGCCGGTAGTCGATTGGCCCAAAGACGCGCATGGCGATGTGTACACGCTGCTGCCGATCTTCCGTTTGCCTAATCTCATCCATACGCGCTCGGGCAATGCGAAATTTCTGTACGAAATCTCGCACAAGAACCCGCTCTGGGTGAATCCTACGGATGCCGAAAAGCTTGGCGTGCGCACCGGCGACCTTATGAAAGTTCATACCGAGATTGGCTACTTCGTGCTGCACGCTTGGGTCACAGAGGGTCTGATGCCCGGCGTGGTCGCCTGTTCGCACCATCTCGGCCGCTGGCGTATTAACAAGGAGAATCAGGTCGAACGCATGTCAAGCGCATGGGTCGATCTGAAGGAGGTTGGCAAAGGCCAGTGGAAGATGCGTCAGATATCGGGCGTCGAGCCCTACGAAAGCCCCGACGCTGATACGAAACGCGTCTGGTGGAGCGACGCGGGTGTGCACCAGGACATCACATTTCCCGTACATCCCGATCCCATCAGCGGCATGCACTGCTGGCACCAGATGGTGCGCGTAGAAAAAGCCGCGTCCACCGACCGCTACGGCGATATCTTCGTGGACACGAATCTTTCTTTTGCGGTGTATCAGAAGTGGAAAGCGTTGGCGCGGCCCGCGCCCGGTCCGGGGGGACTGCGCCGGCCATTGTGGATGCCGCGAGTTGTCCGTCCCGCGGACTCAGCCTATACGGTCGCACCACCAGATCGAACAAGCAGAAAAGTAGCGAACCGGGACCGGATGTTTTCTGCCGCAAAGCAGCAGAAAATTTCGCATGAGGCAGGGGCGGAGTTTCGCTACAAGACTATAAGTTGCAGAAAATACATGCCTTTATCCCTCCCCGGGTGGTTGCCTGAATCGGCAAATAGAGTGCGCATAATGTCTATTATTATGATAGGCATTAACGGCGCAAACGAGCATAATCTCCTGGACGGACCTTCCCTTTTGGCAGCGGACTTGCATTTCCACGCTACAGACTAAAAACCTCCCCAAGGAGACCGCGGTAAAGCACAATTCGTTTCACACACGATATTGTTCGTGGCAACGCTGACAACTTCATGCCTGTCGGCGTTCGCGCAGAATGCTCGCCTATCCTCCCGCGACCGCCCAACAACAGACGATTCAACCGGATGATCGGAACACAGCTCCGGAGACGATGTTCAGCGGAAAAATCATGAGTCCGGGGACAAGCTAGTTTTGATGGACGCGAACATCAAGGCCACATATCAGCTCGGCGATCAGCAGAAAGCTCAACCCTTCCTCGACAAAGAACGTGCGGGGCACCTGAGTTCTGGACGCCTCCACTGGAACGATTCACGTCAACGCGATCGAGCCGGCGGCCTGATCCCACAAAAGGCAGGCAGAAGACAAGGCCTAAAACATCGCATCCAGCGAAACGGGACGGTGGAATATGGCCGTCCCTCCCTGACCTTGCATCGAAGTATCCGCCTTGCATTGAACGAACAACCCGTATGAGCGCTGTCGCTTCGTCCCCATTTAGCTCAACGGTCAAATCGTTCCTCAGGAGGAGCATACATGCGATTGTTGAGTGTTCGCCTTATTGTTTCTCTTATTCTCGGCATTACTTTGGTCTCGTCCGGTTTTTCCTATTACGAAGTGCTGGGCGAAAAGCGCGCCCTTCATAGGGACCTGGAGCATCGTGACGAGATACTGGGCGATAGTCTTGCCGGGAATGTTGAGCGGGCGTGGAATGCAAGGCTGGATACATCCTCCAGCAACATCCCAAATGACGAACTACAGCAACTGGTGCAGCGCTTTGGAAACCGGGAGCATTTATTGGGCGTTGTCGTTTACGACCGGCAGGGTGTCGCGGTTGCTATAACCCCGGAACTTGCCAAAACGCTTACCGTGAGCTCGCCGCTGGTCACGAAGGCGATCGAGCAGGGTCGTGAGGAAAGCTCGTTCGTCCGGCTGGGCAGCGTGCCGGTGCATATTCTTGCGTTGCCCGTTCGCCATCAGAGTGAAGTGTTGGGTGGCTTGGCTGTGGTCCGCGATGCAAGCTACATCCGTGCACAGGTTCTTCTCGTCTGGCGCCAGACATTTTTCCGTGTATTGGCCCAGGGCTTCCTCATCGTTCTGATTACGTTGCTGATTGTCCGTTGGAGCATTACCGGCCCGATTGGTCGGGCAGCGCTGTGGATGCGCGCGCTGCGCACTGGAAGGATTTCTTTCCGTGAAGAGGTCCCGGATCTCGACATGTTCCGGCCGCTGGCACGAGAAGTTGCCACTATGGCTGAGAGCCTCAACAATGCCCGCAACGCCGCCGAAAATGAAGCACGCCTGCGCGAAGCGGCAGAATCCATGTGGACTGCGGACCGTCTCTCGGTGCAACTCCATAACCGGTTGGACGGCGGTCATATGTTCGTTGTCTCAAATCGCGAACCGTACATGCATCAGCGTAACGGGAAAGCACTCGACGTAGTCGTTCCGCCGAGCGGCCTGGTTACCGCACTTGAGCCCGTGCTCGATGCGTGCGATGGCACATGGATCGCACATGGCTGCGGCACCGCCGACGCCGAAGTTGTGGACACCGCCAACCGGCTGCGCGTTCCTCCCGACGATCCACGTTATAGCTTGCGCCGCGTGTGGTTAACCAAGGAGGAGGAGGAAGGCTACTACTATGGCTTTGCCAACGAAGGGCTGTGGCCCCTTTGCCACATCGCACACACTCGTCCGCTTTTTCGGGCTGACGACTGGCAGTACTACCAGGACGTCAATCGCAAATTCATGGACGCCGTGCTCGATGAAATCAAAGGTGTAGCAAAGCCGGTCGTGCTCATACAGGATTACCACTTCGCGTTACTGCCGCGGCTGATCAAGGAAAGCCGTCCCGATGCGCGCGTTGCGATCTTCTGGCACATCCCGTGGCCGAATCCGGAGGCGTTTGGCATTTGCCCGTGGCAGCGCCATCTGGTGGATGGCTTGCTTGGCGCCGACCTGATCGGATTTCACATTCAATCGCATTGCAACAACTTTCTGGAGACCGTCGACCGCGTTGTCGAGTCGCGAGTGGACTGGGAGCATTTTTCCGCGCTCCGCCAAGACCACCGCACTCTCGTCCGGCCGTTTCCTATCAGCGTTGCATTCACCGGCGACGATGCCTCCATCGAAGACAATAATCACGACTCCAATTACCTAGAACGTTCCGCGCTGCTGCGCAATTTGGGTGTAGAGGCAACTCTCATGGGGATTGGTGTGGATCGAGTGGACTACACCAAGGGAATTCTGGAGCGCTTCCTGGCGATTGAGCGGTTCCTCGAAAAGTATCCGACTTATCAGGGAAAATTCACATTCGTGCAGATCGGAGCGCCCAGCCGCACGCACATCAAGCGCTATCACGACTTGTTCGCCGAAGTGGAGGCCAAAGCGGAACGCATTAATTGGCGTTTCCAGAGCGGCAAGTGGAAGCCCATTGTGCTTCTCAAGCGCCAGCATAGCCACCAAGAGATCGAGCCCTATTTCCGATCCGCCGATCTTTGTCTGGTTACTTCATTGCACGACGGCATGAATCTTGTGGCCAAGGAATTTCTCGCCGCGCGCCGCGATGAACAGGGCGTGCTCATTCTAAGTCAATTTACAGGAGCGGCCCGCGAACTACGCGACGCTCTGCTGGTCAATCCTTACGACATCGATCAGACCGCTGAAGCTATTCGCACCGCGCTAGAAATGGAGCCTGAGGATAAACAATTGCGTATGCACCGCATGCGCAAAATCATCAAGGAGCACAACATTTATCGCTGGGCCGGCAACCTGATCACGGAACTGTGCGAGGTCCGCTTGGATGCGTCCGAAGATGCGCAGGAAGAGCTTCGTGCCGGTATGTCGGCTGCGTGACTCAGATGGGCGAGTGGTCAGAGGTGGAAAGGAGCACGCGATGAGGCCAGAAGTGCAATCTCAGCTCACGCCGTTTCTGCGAACGGTTGCCAAGGCATCGCGGGCCGCGCTATTGCTCGATTACGACGGAACACTGGCGCCATTCCATACTCGGCGCGACCAGGCATCTCCGTATCCGGGAGTTGAGCTTCTACTGCAAGAGATCGTGAGCACTGGCCACACGCAAGTGGTTGTTATCTCCGGACGAGATGCGAGCGAAATTCTGCCGCTTCTCAATATTCATCCTCGACCGGAAATTTGGGGAATCCATGGGTTGCAGCGCCTGAAGACAGACGGGAGTATGGAGATGCGGCGCATGAATCAACGGACGCTCGATGGCTTGTCGGATGCCGATCGCTGGCTCGCCTATCAGAGTCTGCGCAGCGCCGCCGAATTCAAGGCAGGAAGCATCGCCGTTCATTGGCGCGGGCTGACGGAAAGGGACGCAGAGGACATTCGGGCCCAGGTTTTGCTTGGTTGGCGGCCTATAGCGCAATCCAGCGGACTTGACATATTGGAATTTGACGGCGGGGTAGAAATTCGCGCCTGCGAAGCCGACAAGGGCGATGCGGTTCGCACTTTTGTGAGTGAAACGAGTCCAGATATACCAATGGCGTATCTGGGCGACGACTCCACCGACGAATCCGCTTTCCGCGCCATGCAAGGCCATGGCATCAGCATACTGGTTCGTCCCAGTTGGCGCAGGACCGCGGCGCAGTTTTGGTTAAAGCCCCCCGATGAGCTCGCCGATTTCCTTGGGCTTTGGCTGAGGGCCTGCGCTGAACACAACACCCTTGATGGCAGCGCAACGGCGGCGGTGAGCCGATGACAAGCACCGCACAATCGACTCATCCACCTAAGCCGGCAAAACCTTTTTATTTCAATACATCGGCGCATCTCTTGCGTATCACCACTCAGAAAGCGAATTCCCTCGCGGAGCTTCTCGCCGCGTTGCGAGTATGCCCAGAGGATTCCATTTTTCAACATGCCTTTCGCACTTTGCAGGAAAACCACTTTATTCGCGAGGGATATTCCAATGACTTTGCGCACTGGGCTCTCGCCGACTGTAATCAGCCCGGTCTGGCCGAACAGCTAGCAAGCGTGGACGTGCGTGAATTCACTTCCCTCGGCGAGTTGCGAGAGCGGTTTATTCAGATTGTCGAGAAACATCTGCAACTGAATCCCGCTCATGGCCCACAAATGGCCGAAGAAGCATTTTATTTTTGCGCGCCTGACATCGTGGTAATGCCGACCAACTTTGTGGCCGAGACGATGCAGGATTTCGCCAAAGGCCTGCGCGAGGTGAGCGTGCACTCTATCCACCATCATTTCATTGAGGCACGTTTCGGCTCAAACTCATGTCCAATGATTTTTCCCAGTGGTTGCACGGAGATGTGGGACTGGCGGAAGCGGCCCGCACTTTGAACCGAATCGACATCTATACAGCAACGCTGGAAGACGTACGCGGGCAAATCGTTCGGGTGGTGGAACATGCGTTGGCGTAACCCGCGTTAATTTGCGTAAAGGAGCAATAGACCCTTGCATCCGCAAATCCGAAAATCGCCGTCCGATATTTCCACAGAACCGAAGCGCGAAGAGTCGTCACTTTCCGTTCAACCCGTACCCCTCGGTCCAAAACGGGCCACGGAGCCGCAGACCTGGGAGACTCCTCCAGCACCGGTACCGGCGCCGCACCTGGACGACTACCAAACGATTATTGGTGCGGCCGAACTCGCCGAATTGCGCTTTCTCGCCCGCGAAACAAAGGGGAAGACTGTGAAGATGGTCAACTCCACCGCCGTTGGTGGAGGAGTGGCAGAAATGTTGAATCGCCTGGTTCCACTGCTGGGAGAACTCGCTGTTATCGCCCACTGGGATGTGATTACTGGAGGGAACGATTTCTTCGAAGTGACCAAGGCCTTTCATAACGCCCTGCACGGAGCTGAATACGAGCTAACGCGAGCGGCGCAAGAGATTTTCCTTGCCTACAACGAACAAAACCGGCAGCGCATGCAATTCCCCGAAGACATGGTTGTCATTCACGATCCGCAACCCGCTGCCCTGATTGCCGCACGCAAGGATACTGCTCGCACGCTGGGTGTGGCGCTGCCATATCGATTTGTCAAACCCAAATCCGCAGGTGTGGGAGTTTCTACGCCCTTTCATTGAGCAATTCAATGCCGCAATCTTCTCTTCGCAATCGTTCGCGCGGCAGTTGCCCATTCCCCAATATCTGTTTTACCCGTGCATCGACCCACTTTCGGAGAAGAACAAAGACCTCGACGATAGCTTCGTGCAAAAGGTATGCGACGAATTCGGCATCGACCGCTCACGGCCAATCGTGACTCAGGTGTCCCGTTTCGATCGGTTAAAGGATCCCGTTGGCGTAGTACAGGCCTTCAAGCTCGCTAGAAAATACATCGACTGCCAACTTGTCCTGGCGGGCGGCGGTGCCAGCGACGATCCGGAAGGCGCACTTGTATTACAGGAAGTCAAGAAGGCGGCCGACGGCGATCCCGACATTATTATTCTCGATTTGCCGCCTTGGTGCGCGCTTGAAATCAATGCATTGCAGCGAGCTTCGACCATTGTGGTACAGAAATCGATTAAGGAAGGGTTCGGTCTTACCGTCACAGAGGCGTTATGGAAAGGAAAACCCACCATTGCCGGCGCGGTCGGCGGAATTCCCAACCAGATCATCCACAAGCTGACCGGGATGCTTGTCCATTCTGTCGAGGGCTGTTCCTATCAAATCCGCTACCTCCTCACGCATCCCGATTTTGCGGCCCAAATGGGGCGAAACGGTCATGAGCATGTGAAAGAGAACTTCCTGATAACCACCAATTTACGACGCTGGCTGTTGCTGCTTCAAGTTCTAGCCTCTTGAGGTCATCTGCCTTGCGAGTTTCCGAGATGACAGTTTGCCTTGCTGCTTAGAGATTCGACACTCTCACACGATTGATTCTCATCTGTGAACAAACAAGAAACTATTGAGAAAGGACCCGCCTGTGCCACGCCCATTCAGCCGCCCGGAGTTGGGCCGGGTCGTGGCGCTGCCTCAAATCGGCAGGCTGCATAACCGTTATGAACGGCGAACCGCCTAAGACAGCCGCATTCTGAAGCGCTACTTTTGAAAGATCGTCCCCTGGAAGTCTGCGTCCGAACTCCCCACCAGCTCACGCATGCCGCTGTGAATCTGCTTTCAAAGGGCTGAACACACGACTAACGACTAACCATACGTGAGATTCGCGATTCCTCGCGCAACCAGTCCGCGAGTGCGCCGCACAGGATTCGTAGGGACAGTGGAAAATATGTGCCAGACGTTTTATGAGAGTTTTGTTAGGCACAATCGCCGGCGTCAAGCACTACTTGGTCGAGAATCTGTATTCCGTTTCGCTGCGATATACGGAACCCGGCCGCTGGATCGTCGAAGGAAAATTCGCGTGGTTTACGGAATCGGGGTAGTGTTGCGTCTCCAGGCAGAACGCTGCGGTTGGCCGTAGACGACTCCACGCTTGCCGGTAATCGTTCCGTCCAGGAAATTTCCGGAGTAAAACTGCACGGCCGGCTCCGTCGTCCAGATTTCCATCTGACGCCCAGAGGCGGGAGCCACAACCCGAGCGGCCAGTTGCTTCCCTGTTCCTCCGGCCAGTATAACGTTGTGATCGTACCCGCCAGGACTTCCTTTCATTTCGTCAATGTGAGCGCCAATGGCTGTCGGATGCGTAAAATCCAGCGGCGTTCCCTTGACTGGCCGGATCTCTCCCGTCGGAATCAGCGTGACATCGACAGGAGTGTAGCGGTCGGCCCGCAGATACAGCACATGATTAAGGATGTCATTGCCACCATCCAGGTTGAAGTAGCTGTGATTGGTCAAATTCACCGGAGTAGCCTTGTCAGTGCTCGCCTTGTACTCAATCTTGAGTTCATTCTCATCGGTCAACCGGTAGACGACTTCAACGGAGAGATTGCCTGGGAACCCTCCGTCGCCGTCCGGACTGACATAGGTCAAGCGCACACCTGCGGCGTGATGTTCATGCAGCGGCTCCGCGTGCCAGACAACGTGGCTCAATCCTCTGTCGCCGCTGTGCAAGTTGTTTGGCGGATTGTTGATCTCGAGCGAATAATCGTGCCCGTCGAGCGCGAATTTACCTTTTGCGATCCGGTTGGCCACCCTTCCCACCGTGGCGCCAAACCACGGATGCTTTCCTACGTAACCCTGTAGATTGTCGAAGCCGAGCACGACATCGCCAAGCTTCCCGGTTCGGTCGGGGACCCACAATTCGTTCAGCGTCGCGCCGTAAGTGATCACCTTGGCAACCGCTCCCTGCGAATTCGTAAGAGTGAACATCTGAACCGAGGTACCGTCCTGTAACGTTCCAAACTCGCTCATTTTCACGGAAGACTCCTCATGGCCTTTAGAAGACTTTTGAGCCAGTCCGGCATTGGCAGCAATGTAAGTTATAACGACCAGCAATAGAATCTTACGTTGAATGGATTCACCTATTTTCATAGCTCGCCTCGCTATTCCAGGAACTCATGCCGCATCGCGGCTGTGCTGAAAACATCTGTTGTGGACTCTCCCTACGTACGATCTGTGTAGTGCACTTCGCTGGTTTCACGCAGCTTGTCAGCCGCGACTTCCGGGGTGAGGTCACGCTGCGGCTCAGCCAGCATTTCGTACCCAACCATGAATTTGCGCACCGTCGCCGAGCGCAGTAGCGGCGGATAAAAGTGGGCATGAAGATGCCACTCCGGATGAGGCTCTCCATCGGTGGGCGCTTGGTGGAAACCCATTGAATAAGGAAATGAGATCTCGAAGAGATTGTCGTAGCGTGTCGTGATTCGCTTGAGAATATCAGCCAGGCTCTTCCGCATCTCGCTGTCCAAGCAAACCAGGTCGCGCGTGTGGTGCTTGGAGATCAGAAGTATTTCAAACGGCCAAACCGCCCAGAACGGGACCAGCGTCAGAAAGTGGCCGTTCTCGCACACAATGCGGCTCCCAATCTTCCGCTCGATTTCGAGGTAATCGCAAAGCAGGCAGGAGGCGTGCTTCTTTCCATAGGCCACCTGCGAATCCTGTTCCTTGCGGGGCTCATTGGGGATCGACTGGCTAGCCCATATCTGTCCATGCGGATGCGGGTTACTGCATCCCATGATCGCGCCGCGATTTTCAAAGATTTGGACATAGTTGATGTAAGGCAGCGATCCAAGCTCCGCACACTCACGCGCCCAGACGTCGACGACCGCCGCAATCTCCTCCACGCTCATGCGTGGCAGAGTCAGGTCGTGTCGCGGCGAAAAACAAACGACGCGGCAGGCGCCAGCTTCACTTTCGGAAATCAGCAGTCCTCGCTCATCCTCATCGATTCTCGCGCGCGGCACATCGGGTTGCAGCGCGGCAAAATCGTTGGTGAAGACGAATGTCGAGCTATAACTCGGGTTGTGCTGGCCACTAGCGCGCTTGTTGCCAGGGCATAGATAGCAGCTAGGGTCATAGGTTGAAGCTTGCGGGGCGGCGCTTTTCTCCACCTGCCCTTGCCAGGGCCGTTCGGCGCGATGCGGCGAGACGAGTACCCATTCCCTGTTAAGCGGGTTGAAGCGCCGGTGCGGGAGCTTGCTTAAATCGTCGAGTTCCATCCCGATATCATTCCTTATAGTGCTTCATCGTGGGCGCGCCAGGCCTTACCAGGCACCCGCCCCCTGCGCCGCTGAACATACGTAGACATCCGGAATCTTTCCCGTCTTCTTCTCGTATGCATCCGCGACCCACTGTTGGAAATGGCTGACTGCGTCCGAACGCACCAGATTAACGGTACACCCTCCGAATCCTCCGCCCGTCATGCGCGCACCATACACACCCTCGCAAGCCGAAGTCAGTTCGACAAGCAGATCGAGTTCCCTGCAGCTGACTTCGTAATCCTCACGCAAGCTGCGGTGGGATTCATGCATCAACTGCCCAAACCGAGCCAGGTCCCCAGACTGAAGTGCGTTCGCCGCAGCGAGCACACGCTGATTTTCGCCGATCACGTGACGGCAACGGCGGTAGACCGGCTCAGGCAATTCATTCTTGTGCCTCTCCAAATCAGCGGGCGTAACATCGCGCAGCGCAAGAACATTCGACAGATGCCGCCGCAAGATATTCACGCCGCTTTCGCAGTCTGCGCGGCGTTGGTTGTACTCGCCAGCGGCAAGTTCGTGCTTCACCATGCTGTTACAGATTACGATGCGGACATCCGGGGGAATCGGAAGCAGGTTGTATTCCAAGGACCGGCAATCCAGCATCAAAGCATGCCCGGCACGCCCAAAAATAGCGATGAACTGGTCCATGATGCCGCAGCGCGTGCCAGCATATTCATGCTCGGCGCGCTGGCAGTTCAAGGCCATTTCCTGCGACGGCAATTCGAGATTTGATACCGACATCAACGCCAGCGCGGTTGCGACCTCGAGCGAAGCCGAAGAACTCAATCCGGCGCCGAGCGGCACCTGGCCATGGATGACTAGATTCGCTCCAGACAATGTGTGTCCCGCCGCCTGTATGACAGCGGCGACGCCGCGAATGTAGTCGCTCCAATGTTTCCGTGGCGGACCGGCGAGCGCATCCAAAGACAAATCAATCGTCTCCTCAAAACGGTCGGAATGCACATGCAAAATTCGATCAGTGCGCGGGCTCACGGCTACCCAGGTATAGAACTCGATGGCAGCGGGCATTACGAACCCGTCGTTGTAGTCTGTGTGTTCGCCGATCAGATTTACGCGGCCCGGAGCCCGGAAGATCTTCGGGCGTATCCCGTAGGATCGCTGGAATCGCTCGTTCAGGGAACCGGCAATCGAATCAAAACTAACGACTGGAGCGGGCATCAGGGCTTGTCTCCCGCGGACACATCCCGTGCCGAGCCGGGCGAAGATGCTCCACCGGGCAGCCGGGCCTTCGTGCCGCGGTATCCCAGCGCGAGCATTGTCGCCCCAAATAACAGCAAAACCACGCCCCAGGCCAGATTGATGTTGAAGCCAAGCGAACGCTGGTAGATCGCCTTGTTGCTGAGAGCGCCATATGCTCCCAGCAGCGCTCCGACCACACTGAATAGCAGGCCGATCGGCAAACGAATATCCAGTCCCATAGAGCTCCTACCAGAAGACGATGTTGAGGATTAACGTAAGTGCCAACACCCCGGCACCCAGCCATGCTGGCCGCTGGTACCACGGCAGGTGCTCATCGCGCGTCCGCTCGGTTAAGGAGTAGACGAGGCCGACAAGCTCTTCTTCTTTGCGGGGCTTGGTGATCACGCTAACCAGTATGGTGATGACAAAGCATGCCGTCCAGGCCCAGATCGCGGTCCAGAAGTTCTGCGCCATTTCACTTGGATACGTGTGAACAGACGCGAGCCAGCCACCCTTGATGCCGACAACTGCCCCCGATGGAAGAGTCAGGCCGTGATGCAGCGCCGCCGCTGCCGTACCGGAGAGCAGGCCGGCGAAGGCGCCGTGTCCCGTGGTGCGCTTCCAGAACATGCCCAACAGGAAAGTGGCAAAGAGTGGGGCGTTCAAAACGCGAATACGAGCTGAAGAAAATCCATGATGTTGTTGAATCGCGTGGCGGCATAAGCCGCGAACGACGGAAAGAGGCTACGCCAAACACGGTCGCCATCCTCCCCATCCAGAGATAATGCGTCATCCGGTGCGTGCTTCCTGATATACGACTGATAAATGTCGTAGGTCCAAACCGTGTTGAATGCGGTCACATTGCCAGCCATCCCCGACATGAAGCTGGCCAAAAGCGCCGTCAGGCCCAGTCCCAGCATTCCCGTTGGAAGTAATGCAGCAACATGTTCGGGATGGCCAAGGTCGTAGTCGAGAATGGGGTTGCCATTCTTGTTGACCTGCGACCACGCCAGTCGTCTCATCGATTTTGATCGGAATCAGTCCCCTCCCGGGAGCCGGACAACGGCGTTGGGTGGGATTTCCACCGGTTCCAGTAGAGCACCACGGCGGAATCGCCCTGGGGAACCTCTTTCGATTTCATGGATTTGACCGGAATATCCCAGTTCAGGTTGTCGTTGCCCGGCCATTGCGTAATGATGACCCGGTTGGGGCGGGAGAATGTTGCCCCCCAGCTTCAGGGTCATGTGGGCGATGGTCCCCGGTATTGCGCAAGTCGGCAATTCTCACAGTGCCTGGATGAAATCGGGGTACCCGATCCTTGGGCCCCTCGGGCAGTTCGATGCTGTCGTCGATCAGACCGGGCCGGCCGGGCACGAGGAACGGAGCGCCGTTGTTGTTGCCGATCTGAGTATCGATCTGCATGCGAATGCCGACCTTGTGCGGCTTGCTGTCCGTGTTGACGATGATGTACTTGACGCGGAGCGTGTCGAACTTTCGCACAGGTTTGCCATCGACCATGATCTCGGCAGGCCGCCGGGCACGATTTCCAGGAATTCCTTGAATAGGATGCCGCCAAAGCCTTCCTTGT
>CAWDPB010000081.1:0-5921 GCA_963804075.1 uncultured Acidobacteriaceae bacterium
CTTTTTTAGCCGTTGAGATCGGACTTTCGTCCAAAAATGCTTTTTCAGCAGCCTGCTAAGACTGTAATCGCCTGTTCTCAGAAATTACAGGGCAGTTGGCTCTATTTCAGCATAGAGTAGTCTAATATGGCGTCCGACAGGAAGCTCATGCTAGTCGGAGTTGGCGGTTGGAGCCGCGTTTCCGTTTGTCACGATTGGTGTGCTGGCCGTCATTGCACGCTTCTGGAAGGTTAATCTACGTTCGACACTTTCGTGGCTGCGCGCAATGCGTTGGGTCGTACGCTCGTTGGCATTGCGGTCGCGTCCGTTGCGTGGTATCCCACAGGCTCTTCCCCACTTTCTGGTTTTTTATCGGCCTAAGCATGGTCAGCGCCTCAGCAGGATTGGCGATTTCTGAGCATTGGGTGAAGCGGCGGGATGCTCCCGAGTCTCTCCGCCCGAGTCCAGCAATTCGGCTGCATAGTTGTTGCAAAATCTGCTTTCGGGGCTAACCCCGGTTCTCAACTGTTGACTTTTCTTTTCCGCGTGACGCTATACTATCGGGCACATGAAAAAAACTCTGGTTAAGGGGTATGCGATGGCAAACTCACTCTGCACTGATCGAAATCACACCGTTGCTTCTATGCGAAGCATCTTCCCAAAAAGCATCTTGCGAAAGGCGGCGCAATCCGCTCAATCTTTTGCGACTGCGATTCTCTGTCTAATCGCCTTTACGGCGCTCGCCATGGCTCAAAATCCCGAGCGTGACCGCGCTTTCGACCACGGAGGCATCCGCGTCTCGCACGAGCGCATGATGACCGACTTCGGCGGTGGCAACGGCGGCCAGCCTTCTCCCGACGCCGTTTGCGGCGAAGATTCCGTCGCCATCGGATTCCACGTCCAGACCGGCGAGTTCTTCAACACGGCCTGGCTCGATTGCGCCCATGTTCGTCCCGACGGCGAACCGGGAGAAGAAGTCAGAATGACCGAGCGCACCGGCACTCCCGGCGGGCGTCAAGTGCAAGACGCTTTCTGCCCGCGCGGCCTGGTATTGCGCGGTCTTCGCGGACGCACCGGAGCCTCCGTCGATGAAGCCGTCGGCATTTGCAGCCCTCTGCGCGAGATTGCCGAAAGAAGAGAACACCTTCGCACCGAACCGACACAAGCCGTCGTGCGCCCGAATGCCAACGGACATCCCGCCGGCGCCGAATGCCCGCCCGGTTTCGTCGTCACTGGCTTCCACTCCAACAGCGGCCAATGGATGGACCACTTATGGGTCTTCTGCTCTGAACTCCGCCGCGGCGACTAGGTTCGCATCATCCTGCCTAACGCGGAAAGGGCACTGCCAAGGCGGTGCCCTTTGTGCTGGGTTCAGCGATTCGAAAGCGCCGCGGCTGCTTATTCCTTGGCGGAGTTTCCGGCGATCGGAGCCGCGCTTGTCGCACGCACTGGAATCGGAAAAATCGCGCTTCTATGTGCCTGCGGGTGTTCCGCGGCACCTTCTGCCCGCTCCTGCATAAGCTTCATCGCACCCATGTCATGCGTGTAGTCCGCGAAGCGCACGTCCTCGTAATTCTTGCGGATTGCCACAATGCGATATTCGAAGGGGATGCTGGCGCGTCCTCCGCCCAGTTCTCGAACTTCAAACGACCCCGGCGTCTTGTTGACAACGGACAGACCTTTGCATTCGCCGTTAGGAGTCAAGAAGACGTGATACTCGATCCTGGTGTTGACCGTCTGTATGAAATCGGGTGCGATCGCACGACGGCTGTGCCGCCGGAAAGCTGTGCCGAACCGAAATCCTCAAACCAGTCCTTGGGCGACTCGATTGCGGCGAGCGCCACTCTCCGCGCGCCACTGTCGATGGGAACTATCGCATGCTTGGAGCCCGTGCAGTTAAGATTGCCGTTGTTGTCAACCTCGCAATAGCCCCCCGTCCCTTTATTGAACGCAATGAGCGGGTAACTCAAAGATCCCTCCGCCTGGATGCCAACGGTATAATTGCCCGCCGAGTTGTTCTCGAAGAAACCGGCAATACCCTCATCGACGGTGCCGAGCACCGCCACCGCAATATCGCTGGACGTTGCACCTGTGCCGCCATCACCCAATACGCCAACGCCGAAGCCTCCTGGAAACGTTTTGATTACGTCGCCCGATGCCGCGCTCTTGGATAAAGACTGGCCGAACACGCCAACCCCAGTTGGGCTGCCAGGAGTGAGCCCATAGACGCCATAAGGACTTCCGGTCGTAGACAAAGCGTCGCCCACAACGCCATATCCCGTGCTGCTCGCTGTCACACCCTCAACGCCGAAGGCGGTTCCGGTGGGTGAAAGAGCTACTCCATAAATCGCTGTTGCCTCGGTTGAACTGTTGGTGGCAACGTAGAGTGGATTGTTGTTGGAAGAGCTAATCGAAACGACACCGGAGAATGTGTTCTCCCCCGCCAGTTGCGGAACCTTGGTGGTGTCCAGGTTCAGGGTCACGTTGCCGCTCGTCCGCCGCCAGTGAGGTCCGTGCCCGCCGTCACACCGGTGATGGTTCCACTGCCCTTGAGATTCGCGCACACCCAGGTTTTACCGTTCCATTGAAGTACTTGATTCGCCGCGCAGGTGTTGGTCAGCGACAAATTCAGCGTGCCGCTGGTCCCGCCGCCCATCAGACCGCTGCCGCTGGCGGTCGTAATGCCGGTGATCCCTCCGCCGCCGCTCGCGAACACGATATCCAACTCAGGCGAATGGCTAGTCGTTGTACTTTCTTTGCTGTCGAAATTGGCGTTCACCGGACTGTTGCCCACTAGCGCAATACCGTCGTTGGCCTGGCTTCCGTTCAGCCATGCCTGCACCGCTGGCGTAATGTTGATCAGGACGTATTTGTTCTTTTCGGGGGGACGTAAGGGGAACGCTGGCAACAATCGTGGTTCCCAGCGCCGGGGCGTTGCTGGCGTTGATCGTGCTCTCCGACCATGTGCCGTTGACGTAGTCCACGTTGAAGCTGCCGGCCGTGGTCACGGCGTTGACATAGAGCTTCAGCGATGCCTTGGTGACGTTCGCGCCCGTGTAGCTCGACGGAATCGCCGACAGATCGAACTGAATGTAGGCGGTTTGCGAGCTTTCCACGTCGAGCAGCGTCTTGGCACCGTAGTTGGTCGTGGTGGCGGCGGTGTTGGTGTAAGAGTCGGCGCTGGGTGTAAGTTGCCCGTAAGCTCCAGTCATCAAGCAGAGCGCTGAAAACAAAATTACCGCCAATCGTGTCCGCACGTTTTTCATGCACGCTCCAGATGGATTTGACGAGAATCGAAGCTCATTCCGAATGGGATCGAACGGTAAGTGAGCAACTGTGCACGAACCCCAAAGGTGTTGAAGATTATGTTCGGCGGTGTTTGCCCTGTCAACGAGCAAGAAATTGCGGTTCGTAGCGCGCCGGCGAGATGGCCAGTGGTCCACTCAAGCCGTCTTTTGGCTTGAGCTGGGAGTTCGTGCCAGTTACTCGGTCGCCTATTATTAACCCGAAATCGCCCACCCGCGCGATTTCCTTGTGTAAGATATTTATTAATCAATAACATACACGGGAAATGAAGGCCAAAATCACCGCCGAACCGATCCTAAGTTATTGATTTATAAATATCTTACATCTAAGTCCTTATTCCTCAAAGATCTAGCGTCCGAAGAAGGGCCAAATCTCTGATTCTAATAGATCGAGTTTAGGAGGGGGTCTCGATCCCAAATCTCCAACCGGCCGCTTTGCCAGACTCCGGTTCCCAACTGGATTACAATTCCCGCATGCCAGAACCGCTCAAGCCTTCCGACGGCAAGGACCCTTTCGTCTCGCTGGCGCGCTACTCCGAGATTGGGTTCATCATTCCCGCAGCAGTGCTGCTGGGATTCTTCCTCGGCAAGCTCCTCGACTATTGGCTGCATACAAAGTGGCTCTATCTCGTCGGCCTGCTGTTCGGTGCCGTCGTCGGTTTCTGGCAGATGATCAGCGTGGCGCTTGGCGCTTCCGGCAAGGATCCCAACTCTTCCAAGGATGAATGATCAACCGAACTCGGAGCTTTCCCCTGCCGATTTGCGCCTTCAGGCGTTCAACGAGCGCGCGCTCCCGCGTATGTTTCGCACGCTTTTGGTTGTGAGCACTCTGCTGCTCGTTCCGGCGTTCTGGCGATACGGTTGGATTGGCGCGCTTGGCTTTGCTGCCGGAGCCGCGATCTCATGCATCAATTTCAGGTCGCTCCAGCGCAGCGTTGAGGCGCTCGCGGACCGTATTGTGAACCGCCAGAGCCAGGAAAAAGGCGGCCGAATTGTGCTGCGCTTCCTGCTGCGTTATGGGTTGGTCGCAGTCGTTGCGTATGCTATATTCAAAGGTTCTTCCTTGGCCTTCCATGGCTTCCTGTGGGGTTTGTGTTTGCCCGTGGCAGCCATGATGATCGAGGCGGGACTTGAGTTTGTAGTGGCCTTTCGCCGGGAGTAACCCGCAAGCTTCGAGCTGTGTTCATAAGGTACAAGCTCAAAGCTCGCAGCTCGGAGCTGCATTTACTACATGGAACAACTGACTTTTACTGCATTCTTAAACCATCTCTTTGGCCCCACGGTGACGGCGCTGCTTGAGGCGCTGCACATTCATCCTCGTCATCCCGCCACGCCCATCACCAACCCGGTCGCAATGGAAATCCTGGTTGTGCTCCTGCTCACGATCTTTTTCCTTGCAGTGAGGATGCGGCTCTCGGTCGAAAGACCCGGCGCGCTGCAGCACACGATGGAAGGGATTAACGGTTTCATCGAGGGTCTGGCCGATGAGATCATAGGACACCACTCTGCGAAATTCGTGCCCTATCTAACCGTACTCGGACTCTTCATTCTGACTTGCAATCTTCTGGGGCTGATTCCTGGCCTGGAATCGCCGACCGGTGTGCCGGTCGTGCCGCTGGGCTGCGCGCTGGTGACTTGGTTTTACTATCACTACGCTGGCATCCGCGAAAATGGCGTCGGGTATGTGAAGCACTTCATCGGACCGCAAGAAGGCATGCCTCTAATGGTGCGCCTGCTGTTGCCGTTTTTGTTATTTCCAATTGAGATATTTAGTCACCTCGCGCGGGTACTCTCGCTGACCGTTCGTCTTTTCGCGAATATGTTCGCGGGTGAAATGGTGACGCTGGTGTTTTTCTCGCTGCTGCCGTTAGGCCTGCCTGTCGTGTTTGAGGGGTTGCATATCGGCGTGTCGTTCATTCAGACGTACATTTTCGTGCTGCTGGCTTGCGTTTATCTGGGCGAAGCCGTCGCACACGATCACTAAACAAGGTCTCAGGTCTTAGGTGTCAGGTCTCAGGAAAATTCCCAGGCTGGCAGGGAGCTTTTCCTGAGACCTGAGACCTAGTAACTGACACCTGCCTTCAGCGTGAGGGCGCTAGCTCCCAAGGCATAGCGTCAACCACCCACTGACGGCAAATCATAAGGAGAAACAAAATGCGGAAAACAATGATATTGGTTCTGTTGATGCTGTTGTGCTCGATCTTCGCCGTTCCGGCGTTCGCGCAGACCGGCGGAGGCGCAGCGGGCGGTACGAACTGGGTGGCGATCACATCCGGTTTCGCCATTGCCATCGCTGCCGGATTAGCCGCACAAGGCCAAGGGCGCGCCGCGTCCTCGGCTTGCGAAGCGCTTGGACGCAATCCGGCAGCCCGCGCTGGTATTCAGGTGGCGCTGATTCTCGGCTTGGCGTTTATCGAGTCGCTGGTGCTGTTCACGCTCGTGATTATCTTCGTGAAGGTCGCTTAATCAGGGTGGGTAGCTGAAAATGAGTTGCTAGAAAGACGAAGCCTCCGCTTATGCGGAGGCTTTTGTTCTTGCTTTTTGCTTTGCCTCTTACGGTAGCAAGGAGCGGTCGAAATGCCCCAAAGCCCAAAGCCCAAAGCCCAGAGCCCGACGCCTAGCTCTTGCGGTCGCCAT
>CAWDPB010000082.1:0-18486 GCA_963804075.1 uncultured Acidobacteriaceae bacterium
CACACACACACACACACACACACACACACACACACACACACACACACACACACACACACACACACACACACACACACACACACACACACACACACACACACACACACACACACACACACACACACACACACACACACACACACACACACACACACACACACACACACACACACACACACACACACACACACACACACACACACACACACACACACACACACACACACACACACACACACACACACACACACACACACACACACACACACACACACACACACACACACACACACACAAAAAAAAAAAAAAAAAAAAAAAAAAAAAAAAAAAAAAAAAAAAAAAAAAAAAAAAAAAAAAAAAAAAAAAAAAAAAAAAAAAAAAAAAAAAAAAAAAAAAAAAAAAAACCCCCCCCCCCCCCCCCCCCCCCCCCCCCCCCCCCCCCCCCCCCCCCCCCCCCCCCCCCCCCCCCCCCCCCCCCCCCCCCCCCCCCCGACCACAGATGTATGAATAGGAGGAGGATGATGATGAGGAGGATGATGTGGTCACCAATCAGGATGATCAATGGCGATGCTAGCCAGCAGCAGGCACCAGCCCGAGCAAGGTCAGAGGTTAGAGGTCAGATTGCAGAGGTGAACCCCAATCTAACCTCGAACCTCCGACCTCGAACCTCTGCAATTGGCAGCGCTGGCTTATCCGCCCGCTTGGTCAATTGCTCGATACTGGCTGCGGAAATAAAGCAACGGCTCGCCTTCGCGCACTTCGACGTGCTCGACTTCGGCGATGAAGATAGTGTGATCGCCTGCTGGCTGCGCCGATCGCAATCGGCATTCAAGATACGCGAGCGCGCCTTGCAGAACTGGCGTGCCGTGCGCGGTCCGTTCGAAGCTCGCGCCAGCCTCTTCGGCATGCTGATGCGCGTTCGATTTCGATCCGTCTGATGAGCGTGCATACGTATTCCGAAATTGCCCGCTGTCCGCTGCTCAGAACGTTGATGCCGAAACGTTTGCGCGCGTGAAGATGAGCGTGTGTACGCGCGCGCTGGTCAACGCAGACGAGAATTAGCGGCGGATCGAGCGAAACCGAGGTAAACGCGTTCGCGGTCATGCCATGAATTTCGCCATCGCCATCCTGGTCAACGGTAATAATCGTGACGCCGGTTGCGAAAGCGCCCATCGCCTTGCGAAAATCGGTCGCGGTCGGGTTCATGGTGTTAATAGCGTTTATCCGCCCAATCGGGTCAATCCAACAGAACACGCTACCACGATCGAAGCGCAACAGAAAGATTGTTACGATCCCGGCGAAAGTTGTAGGCATCCAAGGACAAGGGTCAAGAGCCGAAGCTGAGACAAGATCCGGCAGGTTCGCTATGATCAAAGCCACGCTCGGCGCGGAGTTGTTGGCGAAGCGTAAAGCCGCGCTCTGACTGGATTTTGCGAGATAACTCTTGATGTCAGTCCTGTCCCAAGCAACATCATCGTCGACTGGCGACCCAGGCGTCGGTAAGCTGGAGAAAATCTGCGACGCGCCGATCTCGCGCGAACTGGCATGCGTGCTCTTGCGCTCCGGCGATGATGTGTTGCCCGCGCTGCTCGCGGCGGCGCAATCGGCTCGCGACCGGTTTAAGCCCGGCATCATTACTTATTCGCGCAAGGTGTTTCTGCCGCTGACCAACCTTTGCCGCGACTATTGTGGATACTGCACGTTTCGGCGTGACGCGGGCGAACCGGGCGCGCATACGATGACGCCCGACGAAGTGATGGAAGTAGTCCGCGCGGGCGAGCGCATGGGATGCACGGAGGCGCTGTTCAGCCTGGGCGACAAACCGGAACTGCTTTTCCCGGAGATGCGCGACACGTTGCGTCATCTTGGATACAAATCCACACTGCATTATCTGGAAGCGATGTGCGAAAAGGTGCTGCGCGAATCTAGCTTGCTGCCGCATCCGAATCCTGGATTGATGAGCGCTGAATGGCTGGCGCGTCTGGCGCGTGTCGCGCCGAGCGTTGGCCTCATGCTGGAGACGACGAGCACGCGGCTGCTGGCAAAGAACGCCGCGCATGACAACGCTCCCGATAAAGAGCCGGCGAAACGCTTGCGTGTGATCGAAGATGCGGGCCGGCAGGAGATTCCTTTCACGACCGGAATATTGATTGGGATCGGCGAGACGATGGAAGAGCGCGTGGACACGCTCGCCGCCATCCGAGAGGTGCACGAGAAATATGGTCATATTCAGGAAGTGATCGTGCAGAATTTCCGTGCCAAGCCTGCGACGCCAATGGCGGGCTCATCCGAGCCAAGCCGCAACGATATGCTGCGCACTCTGGCCGTGACGCGCCTGATGATGCCGGCGATGAATATTCAAGCGCCGCCGAATCTTTCCGATCCGCATTACGCCGATTTGATCAACGGCGGCATCAACGATTGGGGCGGAGTTTCTCCGCTTACGCCGGATTTCATCAATCCTGAAAAGCCGTGGCCACATCTCGACCAACTGCGGGAACGCACGCTGGCCAAGGGATTCCGGCTGCGGCAGCGGTTGCCGGTTTATTCCGAGTTCACGGCGATGGGGGAAGTGAAGGGGATCTGCTGGCGCAGCGGCTGCGCGCAAGTCGGCAGGCGATCCATCAGGCGAATCATTACTCTATCCACGGAGGAGCGGCATGATCACAGTTTTGACCGGCGGCACGGGCGGCGCAAAGTTCGTGGATGGACTACGCCAGATTGTGCGCCCGGAAGAGCTGACGATCATTGTGAATACGGGCGACGATATGCGGTGGTGGGGCCTGTATGTTTCGCCCGACATCGATTCGATCACTTACATGCTCGCGGGCAAACTCAGCCCGGAACGCGGCTGGGGCGTGAGGGGCGAAACATTTTTCTGTTTGCAGGTCATGGCGGAGATGGGGCAGCCAGCGTGGTTCCGCGCGGGCGATCGCGATCTGGCTACGCATATTTTCCGTTCGAAACTGATGGCCGATGGCAAAACACTGAGCGAAGTGACGGCGGAGATTGCGTCGCGGCTGGGCGTGCGGGCACGGATTTTGCCCATGAGCAACTCGCGCGTAGAGACGCGAGTGCTGACCGCGATTGGCGAGTTGAGCTTTGAGGAATATTTCGTTCAGCGGATGCATCGTGATCCGGTGAAGGCGGTGCGATTTGCGGGCGCGGAGAAGGCTGAACCTGCGCCGGGAGTGATTGAAGCTATAAGAACGGCGGACCTGGTTCTGATTGCACCCAGCAATCCGATCACGAGCATCGCGCCGATTTTGGCTGTGCCGGGAATTCGCAAGGCGCTATGCGGATGCGGTGCTGGAATTGCGGCTATCAGCCCGATTGTCGGCGGAGCCGCGGTGAGCGGGCCTGCGGGCGCTCTGCTGGCGGCGCAGGGATTCGAGGTTTCGATTGCTGGGATTGCGGAATGCTATCGCGATTTCCTCGATTTGCTGATTGTAGATTCACAGGATGCTACAGCAGCGGAAGGGTTGCGCGCGACGGGAATGCGCGTGGAATGCACCTCGACCATGATGCGTAAAGACGAAGACAGAGTTGCTCTGGCGAAGAGTGTGCTGACAGCGTGCCAGCCGTTATCGGCGGCTCAGCCCGCAACGGAGTCTGCATGATTCTGGTGCCGGTCAAGATTTTGACGAGTGCAAAGCAGCGTCTCGCGGCCATCTTGAGTCCCGAGGAGCGCATTGCGCTGGCGCAGGCGATGTGTGAAGACGTGCTGCAAACGCTGGCGAATTGGCGTGGGCGGCCTGCGGTTGCGGTTGTGACCAGCGATCCGTTTGCACGCGATCTGGCGGCGCGATTTGCTTTCGATGTGATTGCGGACGGCGACAACCGAAGTGAGACGGACGCAATCGAAATGGCCACGACTGTGTGCCACAAGCGCGGCGCGAAAAGCACTTTGGTTGTTCCCGCGGATATTCCTCTGATTGAAGTTGCGGAACTCGAAAAGATAGCGGCGGCTGCGGCTGGCGCGGGGGCCGTGCTGGCTCCCGATGCGGCCGGACGCGGCACGAATGCCGCCTGGCGATCTCCCGCCGATTTATTTCCGCTGCGCTTTGGCAACGACAGCTTCTTGCCACATCTCGCAGCGGCGAAAGCTACCGGGCTACCTTGCTTTGTGCTCGAATTGCCCGGTATTGCCCGCGATGTTGATCGTCCTGAAGATCTTTTTGCCGTTGCCGCGGCTGCGGGAGAAAGACGCTCGCAGAAACTTGTGCGCGGTTGGAATCTGAGCGCGCGGAGCCAGCTTGCTCATGGGTAAGCGCGCGGCGAAGGGAGTTCAGCGTACCCCCGGAAACGAAGTTCGAAGCGAAATCCGCATCTCGCCGATTGCGGTCGAGAGCGAAATACACCCCGGCGATTCGCTGAGTTCGGTCTTGTTGACTGCGGCGCGCGCGGCGGGCTTGTGTTTTGAGGAAGACGACATCCTCGTGGTGAAACATAAGATCGTTTCGAAGGCGGAAGGCGCGACGGTTTCTCTGGACGAGATTCAGCCTTCCGCCGCTTCGCGCGCCTGGGCTCGCCGCTACAAACTTGACGCTCGCGTATGTGAGTTGGCGTTACGCGAGAGCCGCCGGATCGTGCGCCGGAAGCGCGGTGTGCTCATCACCGAAACGCGGCACGGGTTTATCTGCGCCAATAGCGGCGTCGACGTTTCGAACGTGGATGGCGGTCAACATGCCTTGCTGTTGCCGGCCGATCCGGACCGCACGGCGGCGCTGCTTCGTCGCGAGATCAAGAAGCACGCGGGAGTTGAGATTGCGGTGATTATCAGCGACAGTTTTGGGCGACCATGGCGCGAGGGGTTGACCGAAGTTGCCATTGGCGTCGCGGGCATGCGGCCGCTGGTTGACTATCGCGGACGCCGCGATCAACATGGATATGTGCTCCACTCAACGATCGATGCGGTCGCCGATGAGCTGGCGTGCGCGGCGGGGCTGGTGTGCGGCAAGCTCGAAAGGGTGCCGGCTTGTATCGTTCGCGGGTATCCTTATGTGAGAGGGAACGGCCGGGCGAGCGAAATGATTCGGCCCGCGCGGCGCGACCTTTTTCGCTAGAGTTAAGAGTCAGGAGAAGTTTGTGGCAGAAAAATTTGAGCTCGAACAATTTCCGCAACTAGGTTGGGAAGAAGCCGTGGGCGCGGCCTCTCCGGCGATTCGCAGCGCGCTCGAACGGGTGCTGGAAAAGCAGGACGGCGGCTGCCTGACTGACGAAGAGCGACATGCTCTCGCGAATTCTACCGGCGCGGATCTGCTCGCCCTGCTGGTTGCGGCCGATACGCTTCGCCGCGATCTGGTCGGGAACATCGTGACTTACGTCGTCAACCGCAACATGAATTTCACCAATATCTGTTTTGTGGGATGCAAGTTTTGCGCCTTCAGCCGCGGGCCGCGCGAGCACGACACTTATTTCCACTCGCTCGAAGACATGGCGCGAAAAGCGCGAGAGGCGTGGGATCTGGGCGCGACCGAAGTGTGCATCCAAGGCGGGCTGCCGCGCGACCTGCCTCCTTATTATTACCGCGATATTCTGCGCGCGGTGAAAGCGGCCGTGCCGCAAATGCACATTCACGCGTTTTCGCCCATGGAAATTATCTACGGCGTGGAACTGACAGGCATGCCGCTGCGCGATTATCTTTCCATGCTGCGCGATAACGGCCTGGACACGTTGCCGGGTACGGCGGCGGAAGTGCTTGATGACGATGTGCGCCGCATCCTCTCCCGCAATAAGCTTTCCGTCGCTCAATGGCAGGATGTAATCCGCACCGCTCATCAATGCGGTATTCCCAGCACATGTACATTAATGTATGGACACATGGAAACGCCCAATCATTGGGTGAAGCAGCTTTCCCTGTTTCGCCAGATTCAGTCGGAAACAGGCGGATTCACCGAATTTGTCCCGCTGGGTTTCGTGCATCAGAACACGCTTTTGTTCCAGCAAGGGCTGGCACGCACCGGGCGGACTACGGAAGAGCACTTGAAGATTCATGCGCTGGCGCGAATTCTGCTCGCGGGATCGATCCGCAACGTGCAAGTTTCGTGGGTCAAGCTGAATCGCGGGCTTTCGCAGCTTTGCCTCCAGGCCGGCGCCAACGACTACGGCGGCACGCTGATGGAAGAAAACATCTCGCGCGAGGCAGGAGCGGAAGCCGGCGAATACACCAGTCCGGAGGATTTCCAATCTCTGATTCTCGAGATCGGCCGCATTCCCGCCGAGCGGAATACGAAATATTCACGCCTGAAGATCAAACTGCCCGAAGCGGTGCCGGAGCCACAACTCGCGGAGTCGGCGTGAGCCGCCCGATCGCGGTGATCGGAGGAACCGGTCCCGCAGGCATGGGTTTGGCTTTGCGCTGGGCGCGCGCCGGGGAGACGGTCATCATTGGTTCGCGCGACGCTGGCAGGGCGCAACAGACAGCGGAAGTCATCCGTCAGCGCGTCAGCGACAGCACGCTGGCGGGGGCGCCCGCGCCACACATTTCCGGCATGGGAAATTCCGAGGCCTGCGCGGCTACCGATCTGCTCGTGCTTACAGTCCCGTTCGCCGGGCAAGCTGCGCTGCTCAAACAATTGAAAAGCGCGATTCGTCCGGGAAGTGTTTTGATCGATGCCACAGTTCCGCTGGCGGCGGGGATTGGCGGCCGCGCCAGCCGCACTCTTGGAGTCTGGCAAGGATCGGCCGCGCAGCAGACGGCCGAACTCGTGCCGAAGGGAGTGTCGGTGGCAGCCGCGTTTCACAATGTTTCGGCCGACGTGCTCAACGGCGACGACGATGTGGATTGCGATGTGATCGTTTGCAGCGACGATCCGAAGGCCACCGAAGCGGCGATGGAGTTGGCCGCGAAAATTCCAGGCATTCGCGCCCTTGATGGCGGCAGGCTGGAAAACGCGCGCGTCGTTGAGCAGATCACGGCTCTTCTGATTGGCCTCAATATCCGGCACAAAGGACACAGCGGTTTGCGTATTACGGGACTGCCGGATGAAGCTTATAGGTCGGGGTGAGTTGGATCGAGAAAGTTTTAGGTGAGTGTCATCGCTGATAGCATCAACCATCGGCGGTTTCATCCATCTTCGTCTTGGAGCGGTTCGCGATCTCGGCGCGCCGATCCTACTTCCAGGTAATTCGATCTCCGTTGATCAGGATCAGTTTGCGCATCTCAGATCGGCTGTGATCAAAACGAATAGTTGCATAGTTCCCGAGATATGGCCTCTGGACCGTGACGGTTTGCATCGCCCTTTCCTGCATGGCAGGCCGGATAGTGCCAATGATTTGGCTCAAAGTTATTCCAGGTGCGTAAAGGGCGGCATGCCCGTTGATAGTGACCGTCGATAGCAAGCTGGCAGTGCCATCCGGAAATATAAGGCAAGCGGTCTCGGGAGGACCTTGAGCACACTCGCGTTCTCCGTCTCGCATGATCTTTCCTGCAAGTTGGTCAGAAGCATCCCGGGTTCTGGCGCCAAGCAGCATCGCATGCCGCTTCTGGTTCGTTTCCGGGGTGACCTGCGCAAGAATAAGGCGAAGGGACGGATACTCCGCGAACTTCTCGAGCGCATTGGATGCGATTACGCCGGCGTCGCCTCTAAGGTCTTTACGTGATCCCCTTAGAACTAGTGAAACACCGTCCGGCGATCGGTCTTGAACGGTAAGCAGAGCTTTATCGCTGCCAGTTATCTTCTCTGCTACGGTGGTCGCGGACTCGATCTCAATCTCCATGCCAGGATGGAGATCCACCAGACCGTACGAACCCAGAGAATAGTAGAAGATCAGTGCCTCATCGGCAGGGATAGGCATTGCAGCTACCAAACGCTCCTGCATCGCGCTGAGGGCTGCCTCTTTTCCAAAGCATCCTATCGAGGAACGTTCCGCCAGTTGTTGGAGGAACGACGTCCATTCATTTCCGGCACCCTCGTACGCAGAAGGAGCGCTCCAACCCTCCGCACTTGGAAACTGAAATATCCACCGCCTGTGGTCAGGCGCCGGTGATAGTCCGAACAGGACGCCGTGAATGGAACAATCAGCGAGGGTTTCCTCTGGCGAGACGTTAACTGAAGGGGCTCCAAGCGACAGCTCGGCAACCTGTGTTTTGCCGGCTGATGGTCCCAACTCCGGTGGGAGAAGAAGCGTCAGGCTGGAGTCATCTTTGAGCAAGTATTGGCCCATTGGAGAGGACGAACGCGTCCTGTGACAGCCGGAGAGCAGCGCAATTCCCACGAATAAGGAAATGCCCACGAAGAATTTTCGCGCGCCGATCCGGAAGAGATACTCGAACGGATGTGAGTCTGAGACCAAGTCGGGCACGCGGCATTATGCCACTTTCAAATCGATTGGCGCAAAATCGCAATTACGCTCATCGGCCATCTCGCCGTGGAAAGCTAAGCAGAACAAGGCTTTCGCGGGCTTTGTAGTTGACCTCACAAGCGTCCGTGACCCGCATCACACCGGGATGCGATAAGAAAAATCCATAATGCTTCCCTAACGTTTGGGAGCGCTGACGCTCTCCGTTTGTGGGGGTAACGTGGCAAAAGGACGCGTATCCATCGTTGTCGAGCGATGCAAGGCTTGTGGCTTCTGCGTGGAGTTCTGTCCCACCAAAGTCCTGGCGCTCTCCTCGGCGTTTAATTCCAAAGGCTATCATCCACCGCATGTCGTGGAGCCCGAGAAGTGCAGCGGGTGCGATCTTTGCGGCATGTACTGCCCTGACTTCGCGATCTATGGACATAAGGTCAACGGACCAAAGACAGCCGGAGCCAAGACCGACGGAGCGAAGCTTGCGGCCAAGGCCGAGCCGCCCAAGCCGACGGCAAAACCTGCACAAGAGGTGAAACAATGAAGGCTGATCCGCACGGCGTATTGACTGGCACACATTTCCTGGATGGCGACCATGCCTGCTGCGAGGGCGCACTGGCGGCGGGCGCGCGCTTTGCCTCCGGCTACCCAATTACACCTTCGACTGAAGTAGTCGAGCGCTTTGCTCAGCGCGTACCCGTGGTCGGCGGCTGCTTTATTCAAATGGAAGACGAACTCGCCGCTTCGATTACGCTGCAAGGCGCCGTCTGGGGCGGAGCGAAAGCGTTCACCGTGACTTCCGGCCCCGGCTTCTCGCTCATGATGGAGCATATCGGCTATGCCGCCATGACGGAGACTCCGTGCGTGTTCGTTGACGTACAGCGCGGCGGCCCTTCGACTGGCTTGCCCACGCTTCCCGCACAGGGCGACATGATGCAGGCGAAATGGGGATCGCACGGCGACTACGAGATCATCGCGCTGTGCCCGAATTCTCCGCAGGAGTGCTTCGATCTGACCATCAAGGCGTTCAACCTGGCCGAAGAATATCGCGTTCCGGTGATGTTCATGATGGACGAAGTCGTCGGCCACATGACGGAGAAGGTTGTGATTCCTCCGGCGGACGAGATTGAAGTTGTCCGCGCAAAAATACCCACAAGTCCGCCGAGGATTACCTGCCTTACGGCACCAACGGCGACATGGTTCCAGAGATGGCCCATGCGGGCGAGGGCTACAAGTTCCACGTGACCGGCTTGACGCACGACGAGCGTGGCTATCCGAACATGACCCCGCCGATGCAAAAGACACTGGTAGGGCGTTTGCAGAACAAAATTCTTTCCAACATCGACCGCATTACGATGGTCGAAGAGGACTCGACCGAAAATTGCGATGTGATCGTCGTTTCTTATGGCATCACGTCGCGGGTTGCGCAACGCGCCATTGATATGGCGCGCGCTCAAGGGTTGAAAGTCGGCAAACTGCGCCTGATTACCGCGTGGCCGTTCCCGGATGTCAAGATCCACGAACTGGCGGCCGCACCAAGGCCTTCGTCGTACCTGAACTCAACCTTGGCCAAATGTCGCGCGAAGTGCAGCGCGCCGCCCAAGGAAAAGCCAAGACGAACCTCGTACCCCACGCCGGAGGCAGCGTGCATGTCCCGAAGACATTCTCGCCGTGATCCAGGAGGCTGCCCGATGACCACGCTTGTCAATCCAGTGCCGGCGGATCATACGCCCGGCAATCCTGTAGAACCGTTTCTCCGCATGCGACCGCATGCCGCACATCTGGTGCCCGGGATGCGGCATCGGGACGACCGTCAACTGCTTTGCCGAGGCGCTGATCGAATCCAAAATCGATCTTAAGACTCTGGCGCTTGTCTCCGGAATCGGCTGCACGGGCCGCGTGGCTGGATACGTGAAGCTTGACTCGTTCCACACCACGCACGGGCGCGCGATTCCGTTTGCCACCGGATTGAAGCTTGCCAATCCCAACCTCAATGTAGTGGTCTACTCGGGCGACGGCGACCTTTCTGCCATCGGCGGCAATCATCTGATTCACGCCGCGCGCCGCAATATCGACCTCAAGGTGATCTGCGTCAACAACCTTATCTATGCGATGACGGGAGGCCAGACGGCTCCAACTACTCCCGGCCACGCGACTACATCCACTTCGCCCTATGGGACTTTCGAGCCGGCATTCAATCTGCCGCATCTGGTCGAGGCCGCCGGCGCCGTGTATGTCGCGCGCTGGACGACGTTCCACGTCAAGCCAACTCTCGCGGTCCATCACAGGAGGCCTTCAACAAGAAGGGATTCAGCTTCATCGAAGTGATTTCGCCGTGTCCGACGCTCTACCAGCGCCGTAACAAGATGGGCGACGGGCTCGACACTATGAAGTACTACAAGGAAAAAAGCAAAACCAAGCACGGCTGTCCCACCGGCGAAGTCGGACTTACGCTGAATGGCGAAATCATTGTCGGCAAGTTCGTCGACCGCGATCGTCCGGACTACGGCTCGCTGCTCAAGGCTCAGATGCACGAAACGCTGGGCGACAAATACGTGGACTACGACGAAGAACAAGGACTTGCCTGCAGTGCCGATGGCGGTTGCGAGGAGGATTCATGCCACTAACTGAGATTCGTGTTGCGGGATTCGGGGGCCAGGGCGTCATTCTGGCGGCCATCGTGCTCGGCAAGGCCTGCTCCATTCACCAGGGCCAGTACGCGACCATGACCCAGAATTTCGGTCCGGAAGCGCGCGGCGGGGCCTGCAGCGCCCAGCTTATCCTCTCCGATACGCCTGTGCTCTATCCCTACGTCACGCAGCCGGACATTATGGTCGTGATGTCTCAGGAAGCCTACGTGAAGTTCAGACCTGAATTGAAAGACGGTGGCATGCTTCTGATCGAGCGCGACCTGGTGCGCGTTTCGGACGTGAGCAAGTATGCGCGTATTTTTAGCGTGCCCGCCACACGCATTGCCGAAGAACTCGGCAAGCGCATGGTGCTGAACATAGTCATGGTCGGATTTTTCACCGCCGTCACGCGCCTGCTCGAAGTCGACGCCGTGCGCAAAGCCGTGGCCGACTCGGTCCCGGCGAGCTTCCGCGAGCTGAACCTGAAGGCCTTCGATAAGGGCTACGAGTACGGCGTGGCGGCGCTGGCTGCAGGCCCAGAGAAGCAGGATCTGGAGCAGGACGCTGCGGTGTCGCAGGAATTGGTATAGGGCAGTGCGTTCTAGAGCGCGGGCAGGGTGCCCGCGAACCGCCGGCGAGGGCGCCGGCGCTACTTTTTAAGTCACTCTTCTACTGGCTGGGCGTTCAATTCTTGCGCGGGTTCGCCGCCGGCCAGACCTTGGGCTACGATCAGCCGCCGCGCCTCCGACCCGCATGTCTGGCAAGGCGCGCCAGAACCAGATCGCGCCGAGTACACAGGCGACTCCTCCGCTGCAACCGTGACTGGCGCGCCCATGCGATGCGCGAGCGCTCCTCCAAACAACGCTCCAAACGGAGCCATGCCCATGAACATCATGGAATACACTGCCATGACTCGCCCACGAAGCTGGTCGGGAACCATCGTCTGAATCAGCGTGTTGGAGCACGCCATTTGCAACATCATGGAATATCCCGCTGGCAGCAGCAGAGCCACCGATACCCAAAACCACCTCGAAAACGAAAACAAAATCAGGCTGACTCCGAACCCGGCGCACGTGTATGCCACCCAGCGTCCCAGGCCCTTGACGCCTGTTTTCGCGGCCAGCGTCAAAGCTCCAAACAACGCACCCACGCCCGTTGCGCCCATCAGGATGCCCAACCCGCGCGCCCCGCCATGCAGAATCCTGTCGGCGAATACCGGCATCAGCACGACGTATGGCATGCCAACCAGGCTGATAAGCCCGAGCAGCAGAAGCAGCGCGCGGATGATCTTTGTTTCGGCGACCCAGCGGAATCCCGCGACGATATCCTCGATCGGGGAACTGCCGCTGGTGCGCCGTACGCAATGCACCTGCATCAACATCAGCCCGATGATTACCGCAATATAGCTGAGAGAATTCGCGGCAAAGCACCAGCCCTCGCCGATGCGCGCAACCAGAATGCCCGCTATAGCCGGACCGATGATGCGCGCGCCGTTGAACATCGATGAGTTCAGGGCAATGGCGTTCATCAGGTCTTCTTTGCCGACCATGTCCACGAGAAACGATTGCCGCCCGGGGATATCGAAGGCATTGACCACTCCCAGCAGCGCGGCCAGCACAAAAATGTGCCAAATGTGGACGTGCCCGCTCAACGTAAGCCAGGCCAGAACGCCAGCGAGAATCATGGAAGAGGTTTGAGTTGTGATGATGAGCCGTTGGCGGTTCACGCGGTCTGCGGTAATGCCGCCAATAGGCGCAACCAAAAAAACCGGGATCTGGCTGGAGAAGCCAACCGCGCCCAGCAGGAGCGCCGACCCTGTCAGGCGATAGACCAGCCACGATTGGGCGACGGTTTGCATCCAGGTGCCGATCAGCGAGATCAGTTGCCCACCGAAGAAGAGCTGGAAATTGCGGTGCCGCAGCGCGCGCAAAGTTGCGGCCCATCGGTTCTGCGTGCTGTTTACGTCCGGGAGGTCGGTCGTCGAGTTCGCCGCTTGAGTCACTCTTATCAACCTTGTCACATCTTATCGATGCGGGCAACCGCTGGAAAGCCGCACGCGACGAACGTTCCAAGTCGTTCGTCCGTTGCAATCGCCGCGGCGGTGTTTACTTTTATGGCAGATTTCCACAGGCTGTAAATGTCACCGACTTGCAACTTTCGCGCGGATTGATTCCGGGGTAGAGTTGTTCTTGCTGTTCCGCTCCAGCGCATCAAGGCAAGAACGATGACGAATCCCGATTCAAACCGCGTGGAACGCCGAGCCGCCCAACGCTTCGAGCTGCACATGCCGGTGGCGGTGCGCTTCGACGACGGCGTTGTTTCGGGCTTCACGCAAGACCTGAGCGCTCGTGGAATCTTCTTTTACACTGAGGCCGAGTTGCCGGTGGGCATGCTGGTGGAATTGACGTTTACGATGCCTTCCGAAATTACGTTAGGCGAAGAGTATGCCCGTTCGCTGCCGCGGACATGTTTTGCGCACGGCGCGCGCCCAGGGCGGACGGCGAAGCGGTATCGCGGTGCGTCTGGATTCCTACGAATACCTCCCTGCCGACACGGCGGAACCTGTCTCGCAGTTCATGCGGATTTCCGCCGCCGGCACCGAAGCTCATCGGCCGCTAAGCCGCTGAAAAGCCTCTTCCAGCGGGCATTTTCCTGAACCTGCGATTTCCGTTTTACTTTCTGGCAGGCTTCCAAATCGCAGTTTTCTGCCTTACAATCATTGTAGCTCGCAGTTCTGTCGTGGTTTCACGTTCCTGAAACCTGCAGCCAACCTGAATCTCACTAAGGCGCTTTATTACGATGGTCACTTGGCCCCAGCGCAGGAAGCTCGTAGCATGACGTTGAACACCGAGAACCGGCTCATGCAGGGAATCGCAGTCGCCATCCTCGCCGAGGATCGCGAGCAATCCGTCATCCTTAATACGCGCGTCGAAAGCACGCACATGGCGCATACGGTGCTGAACCACATCGGGTTTCCGCACGGGCCGAGCGATGGCGTGTTGCGTCAGCTTGAAGACCAGCGCGCGGAAATTGTGCTGGTGGATATCGACCCGCGCAATGCGCAGCGCGCGGTGCGCGCGATTGAGCTGATTCACGGGAGCGTTCCCGACATTACGATTTTCGCGGTGGGCGAAATGAATCAGCCCACCACGATCGTCTCGTCGATGAGGGCTGGCGCGCGCGAGTATGTGGACCGTTCCGCCAGCCACGAAGCGCTGATGGAGGCATTTACCCGCTTCACGGCTACCTTGAGCCGCGCACAACGCAGTTCCAGCAAGGCGCGGGTCTTTACGTTCCTGAATGCCAAAGGCGGCGCGGGGGCTACTACCGCTGCCGTCAATACCGCCATTGCCTTGCAGGAAGCGCATGGGCGGGTGGTTTTCGTGGATTTCGCGCCGATTGGACACGCCGCACTGCAGCTGAATCTTCGTCCGCAGTTTACGATTGTGGATGCGTTGCAGAACCTGCATCGCATGGACCTCTCGCTGCTGGATGGCCTGATGACGCCTTATCGCAACGGCCTGCACTTGCTGGCCGGCGCCCAGACGCCACACGGTACCGTTCCGACCGGGTCCGAACTGGCGCGTCTTTTCGATCTGCTCGTGAGCCAGTATCACTTCGTGGTTGCGGATTGCTCGGGCCGGTTCGACGGCACCATGCAGATGATCAGTGACCTCTCGAATGCAGTTTTGCTGGTGGCCCAGACCGACGTGGTTTCACTGTGGAGCGCGGGCCGCGTGCATCAGTTCTTGCAGGAAGGCGCCGGACGCGACCGTTTGCGCGTGGTGCTCAACCGCTATAAAAAGATCCCTGGCTTTACCGATGAAGATGTCGAGAAGGCCACCAATTGCCAGGTACTTTGGAAGATCCCGAATAACTTCCAATTGATTGGCCCCGCGATTGACAAGGGAAGCCCCGTCGCCATGATGGGGAATCACGATGTGAGCCGCTCGTATCAAGGGTTGGCCGCAGAACTAGCCGGTGCCACGACTTCGTCGGATGGCGCGCTGTCGCTCGTTTATCAGCACGATAAGGGCGACGGCAGAAAACGGCCTGCTGGACAGTTCGTAGTCTCGCCGATCCGCGCCGGACAATAAGACAGCTGTGAGCTGCGAGCCTCAAGCGGCGAACCTCAACACTCGATCTTCAAGTGACGTCATTTCTCGCCCGAGCGCGGGACGCGTTCGGAACTGCCGGCAAGGTGCCGGCGCGACGACTCAAAGTTCGCAGCTGGCGGCTCCTTTGTTAGAATCAAGCATCCGCCATGAGCCTCAGAAAATCCCTGAATCGCCGGACAAATTCCGAATGACAGCTTTCCTGAACAAGAAACGCGTGCTGAGCGGCATGCGCTCGACCGGCAAGCTTCATTTGGGCAATTACGTTGGCGCGCTCGAGAACTGGGTCCGGATGCAGGATCAGTACGATTGCTTCTTTTTCATTGCCGACTGGCATGCGTTGACCACCGACTACGCCGACACTTCGCATATCAAGGAAAATTCGCTCGACGTTTTGCTCGATTGGCTGGCGGCGGGACTCGATCCAGAAAAATGCGTCATGTTCATTCAGTCGCACGTGTCGGCGCACGCCGAACTGCATCTGCTGCTCTCCATGATTACGCCTTTGGGGTGGCTGGAGCGTGTGCCCACGTACAAAGAGCAAAAAGAGAACATCAGAGAAAAGGATCTTGGTACCTACGGTTTTCTGGGCTATCCCGTGCTGCAATCGGCCGACATTTTGATTTACAAAGCCGATGTCGTGCCGGTTGGCGAAGACCAGGTCGCGCACGTGGAACTGACGCGCGAGATTGCGCGGCGGTTTAACGGGTTCTACAGCGCCAAACGCGGAGAAATTTTCCCCGAACCGCAATCTCTGTTGACTCCCGCGCCGCGACTGCCTGGAACCGATGGACGCAAAATGTCGAAATCCTACGGCAACGCGATCATGCTCACCGATCCCGAGCCCGTCGTTCGGCAGAAGCTGAAGCCGATGGTCACAGACCCCGCGCGCGTTCGCCGCACAGATCCCGGCAATCCCGATGTTTGCCCGGTGGGCGATCTGCACAAAATCTTCAGTTCGCCGGAAACGATGGCCAAAGTGAACGAAGGCTGCCGTTCGGCTGGCATTGGCTGCATCGAGTGCAAGGGCTGGGTTGCCGACGCGATCGTCAAGATCCTCAATCCCATGCAGGAGCGCCGCAAAAAATATGAGGAGAATCCCCGGCTCGCCTGGGATATTCTGGAAGCAGGCTCCTCACGCGCCCGCGATGTGGCCGGCGCAACCATGAACGAAGTGCGCGATGCCATGAGCATCTCGCTCGATTACGAGCCGCCCAAGGAGTCCGGGGGGAAGAGTTCCGCGAAGTGACCGAATTATCCCAATCCGTAGAGTGGAGCGAAGAGCGCCCGCAGCCGTCGATAGGGAGCGACGTTGAGCAGGCCCCGTCCGTTATAGCGGACTCAAAGCGCGGTGAGCCAGCGCCTGTTGTTCCGATCAACGCACACACGAAGGCTGCTCAGCCGCAGTCTGCAAAAAAAGAAAGCGGCTTCCCGTTCTCAATTGCGCTCGGCGAGATCTACGAAGGGCCGCTCGACCTGCTGCTCGATCTGATTCGCAAGCAGGACATCGATATCTACGACATCCCCATCGCGAAGATCACAGCGCAGTATCTTGCTTATGTCGAGCGCATACGCCAGCTGGACGTGAACGTCGCCTCCGAATTCATTTACATGGCGGCGGTGCTGATTCACATCAAGTCGAAGATGCTGTTGCCGCGTGACCCGCTGGCACCGGCCGATGCGCAGGAAGATCCGCGCAGCGAACTGGTCAACCGACTGCTTGAACACGAAAAATTCAAGTCGGCCGCGCAAATGCTTTTGCAAAAGCAGCAGATTGAAGAAGCGGTGCTGAGCAATCCCGCGCTTCATGAGTTTATCGACGCCGAAGGCACAGAGCCGGAGATTGCCGCCGACGTGATCGATCTGGTCAAAACATTCCAGCAGATTCTCGACCGCGCACGTACGCGGCCGATTCTTGAAGTGGACGAAGAAACGGTAACTGTCAGCCAGATGATTCAGTATCTGTATCGCCGGCTTTCGTTCGAAGATCGTCCCATCCAGCTGAAGCAAATGCTGCGAAATGTGCCGTCGCGCCAGGCTTTGGTGTGTATGTTCTTGGCCATGCTAGAACTGGTGCGGCTGCAGGCGATCCAGGTTAGGCAGGAACACGTGTTCGGCGAAGTGCTGGTGCGCAAGCATTCGCATTTCGAAGAAGTGATGACAGAGCAAGCGGCGGTAAGAGACGATTGGAAGTGAAACGGCCGTTCGTCATTGGCCGCTGGTCGTTTGCAAAACACGGCGGCGGGCTAGAATGAATTCCGAACGACGGACGACCAGTGACGCACGACGAGCTTATGAGCCTTAAACCCAAACTCGAAGCCATTATTTACGCGGCTGAAATGCCGATTACGATTGAGCAGATCATTCCGCTCGTCAGGGATTCCGTTCTCGCCGAGTCGCCGGAAATCGACGCCACGGAGATTCGCTCGCGTGTCCGCGCTGCGGTTGAAGAGCTGATTGCCGATTATGCCGACTCGGCTCACGGCATCGAAATCCGCCAGGTCGCCGGCGGCTATCGCATGTCGACCAAGCCCGAGCAGCACGATGTGGTGCGCGCTTTTGCCAAGAGCCTCAAGCCGCCATTCCGGCTTTCGCTGCCTGCGCTTGAAACACTTGCTGTCATCGCATATAAGCAGCCCGTTACTGTGCCCGAAATCAGCGAGATTCGCGGTGTCGATTCGGGCGGCGTCATCGCCACGTTGCTCGACCGCAAACTTATTTCGACCGCGGGCCGCAAAGCCGTGATTGGACGCCCGATCCTCTACAAAACCAGTAAAGAGTTCCTGCTTCGTTTCGGACTCAAAGACATCCAAGAACTGCCGAGCATGGAGGAATTCGAGAAGCTGCTCGCCGAGTCGTTCCAGAGCGACTTACTGACCAGCGAGGCGGAGCCAGCCACAGCATCGGACTCTACCTTGGCGGAATCTGAGTCGTTATCCGAAACGCGCGATAGCGCGGAATCGGAAGAAGAACAATCGCCCGAGTCCGCGGAAATGGCGGAAGCTGAAAATTCGTCGGAAATCTCAAACGCGGCTGAGTCGGTGGATGAACACGAATCCGAAGCTGCCGAACATGCGAGTGCATCCGCGGGCAGCGAGCACGATTAGCCATGCCTACCGAGCGTTTACAAAAGATCATCGCCGCTGCCGGTATCGCCTCCAGGCGCAAAGCGGAAGAGCTGATCATCGCGGGTCGCGTTCTCCTCAATGGGCAGCCCGCAACTGAGCTTGGCACTAAGGCCGATCCTGAGAGCGATCACATCCGTGTCGACGGTAAGCTGCTGCATGCGCCCGAGCGCTTCTCTTATTACGTCCTCAACAAGCCCAAGGGCTATGTCACTACTGTTAGCGATGAAAAGAATCGCCCTACCGTGATGGATCTTGTGCAGGGGATTAAAGGCCGCGTTTATCCCATTGGACGGCTCGACTGGGCCAGCGAAGGCCTGC
>CAWDPB010000083.1:0-16817 GCA_963804075.1 uncultured Acidobacteriaceae bacterium
GCCGATGGCGATACGCGCGCATCCACCTGCGACTCGGGAAGCATCGCCATTTTGAGCGTGCGCACGGCAATGTGCTGCTCCGGAATCTTGGCGCGCAAACGAGGAATGCATTCGCCTTCAAACAGCGCCTTCAGTTCATACGGCGGCCCCGGCAGCAGCATCAGAATGCGGTCGCGGCCATCGTACTTGCCGCCAATCCACTGGCCGGGCGCTGTTCCCATCGTATTAGGGAGCGCTATGGCGTTCGCGATCACGTCCGCCTGCTTTGCGTTGTTCGCAGAGAACTTGTAGCCGCGCTTCGCAAAGCGCTCTTCAAGCCGGGCAAGGATTTCCGGATCGCGGTTGAGCGTGAGCCCAAGTGCTTCGGCAACGGCTTCGCGTGTCAGATCGTCCTCGGTCGGGCCGAGGCCGCCAGAGAAGATCACAATCTCGGAGCGCCGCATGGCGAGTTTGGCCGCCGCCACCAGCCCCTCGCGGTCATCGCCTACGATGGACTTGAGCGTACCTCAACGCCCAGTCCGTTCAGCTTCTCGGTCAGGTAAAGAGAGTTAGTGTCCTGCTTGTGGGGTGTTAACATCTCGGAGCCCACGGCGATGATTTCGGCGTTCACGGGAAGAGTGTAAACGATGTTGCGGGACGATAGCAGACAGCATTCCGCGGGGACAACAACAATCGTCCAGGCGCTGTGAAGACTCCTCCGCAGCGGGTTGCTCTTGACGGTCGAGATTGAAGTCTACTGGCTTGTAGCAACGCTAAACCAAAACAGTGCCGCCATCAGGATTAGCATTGCGCCGGAAGCATAGATGATCTGACGCGCCGGAGAATGCAGCGTCCTGCCGATCATCATGGCCAACACGCTTGACGTGAACGAGAACAAACCCAGCAGGGATTCCGTCGAGTCGTTGCCATTGCTCGCGCGGCCGGCGAGCACGTTCGCTCCCGTAGCGTGTATGACCGACCCGATCAGGCAAAGGAAAGCGATCGTGAGCAAGGCTGCTGCGGCGGCTTTCTGCACCGTTCGCCGATGATGCCTGGACGAACTCAGGGAAGACAACATATTCGTCACGCTCGCGATCCGATTCTCTGCGCTCCTCGGCGGCCTGCCTTATGCTCGAACCCAGCCCCGTCAAAGAGAGGCGTGCGGGCCGCCAGCAGGCGCTTCGAGAACGCCCCGCCATTGTATGCGCCTCGGCGCGAAAGTAAAGGACCTTTCTCGAACGGGGTGATGTCAAACTGCGGGTCCCAAGCCGATGGCGGGTTCCTGCTGGGTCATACAGTGCAGCGCACCAAAGCCCCAGATCAGGTCTCCAGCGTAAACGGGGACAACCTCGCGAGTAGGAAACAGTTTGCACAAGGTGTTCAATGCAACGCCGTCGTTGGGATCGTTGAATACAGGAACCAGCACCACACCATTTGCGATATAGAAATTCGCATAACTCGCCGGCAAACGGCGTCCTTCGAATACCACCGGGCGCGGCATGGGAATTTCCACGATATTCAGCCGCTGGCCATTCTGGTTCCGCGCCGCGCGCAGGCGTCCAAGATTGTGGTTCAGCGCGGAATAGTTCGCATCCTGCGCGTTCGCCTCGACCATCGTGACAATCGTATCGGGTGCGACAAAGCGCGCGAGATCGTCGACATGGCCATGCGTGTCGTCTCCCTCGATGCCGTCGCCGAGCCAGATCACGGATTGAATTCCTAAATAATCCGCAAACATCTGCTCGTAGGCAGTTCGATCCATGTGCGGATTGCGCTGCTGCGTCGTCGAGAGCAGGCATTCCTCGGTCGTAATCAGCGTGCCTTGTCCGTTCACGTCGATCGAGCCGCCTTCAAGAACAACGCGCTCGCCTGCTAAACGATCGGCGGAACTTCGATTGTCAGATGATTCTTTCGAGAACATTGGCTGTACCACGCGCGCGCCTGCGCTCTTGGCCATGCGCGCGCCAAGTTTGGCATCGTGCTGGTAGTTGTCGTACTTTGCCCACGCGTTGAACTGGAAGTGCAACGCGAGGATCGCATCCGCCAGCTTCGAGCTTGGGGCTTCGACCTGCGAGCGATCCCCGGGTTCAAGCTCGACGCTCGACGCTCGGGGCTCGTGGCCAAGCTGCTCGTTTCTAAGAAAGATGCAGCCGGAATCGCGCGTCCAAACACGATCCGTCCGCCAACGATGAAAGACGACGTTATCCGCGAGCGCATCCGCTTGTTCGAGCACGGCCCGCGCGCTTTTCTCTACCCGCTCGCTATTGACGATTAAATCGACTCGTTCATGTCGAGCCAGATTGCGAATGATCTCAGCGTAAACCCATGGAATCGGCTCGAACTTCCCTGGCCAATCGCCGCGCAAATGAGGCCATGCGAGCCAGGTGGAAGCGTGCGCTTCCCATTCCGCAGGCATGCGATAGCCGAGCGCGGCAGGAAGTTTGGGCTGTCGTGATCAACTCATTTTCCGTCCAGCATGCGATTCGTGATCGGCGCGTAGCTGTCGATCCTGCGGTCGCGCAGGAATGGCCAATTTCTGCGCGTGTCTTCGATCAGCTTCAGATCAACTTCGCCGAGCAGAGTCTCTTCCTTGTCATGCGATGCCTCGGCTAAAACGCGGCCAAAGGGATCGGAGAGAAACGAGCCTCCCAAAACTCCAATCCCTTGCCCGGAGCGGAATTGCCGCGAATGTTGCCGGTTTCAAAGCCCACACGATTCACCACGCCGACGTAGACTCCGTTAGCAATCGCGTGCGCGCGCTGAATCGTGCGCCAGGCGTCGTGTTGCGCGACGCCGAATTCGGCCTTCTCATCCGGATGCCAGCCGATTGCCGTCGGATAGAACAGAATGCTCGCACCTTGCAGGGCAGTGAGGCGAGCGCCTTCGGGATACCACTGGTCCCAGCAAATCAGCGTGCCGATCTTGCCGGCGCTCGTGTCGAGCGCCCTGTATCCGAGATCACCAGGGGTGAAGTAATACTTCTCGTAGTAAAGCGGATCGTCGGGAATGTGCATCTTCCGGTAGATGCCGCGCAGCGTCCCGTCGGAATCGGCTTTCCCATCAAAGATGGCAGCCGTGTTGTGATAGACGCCGGGCGCCCGTTTCTCGAAGAGCGATGCGACCAGCACGACTTTGTTTTGCTTTGCCGCCGCTGCCAGCTTCTCAGTGCTTGGACCGGGGATTGGTTCAGCGAGATCGAACAGGTTTGCGTCCTCGCGCTGGCAGAAATATTGCGTCTGAAAAAGTTCGGGCAGACAGACGACATCTGCGCCGTGTTTGGCGGCGTCGGCGATGCGGCTAAGCGCCTTGGCCATGTTGTCGCGCGGCTCCGGCCCGCACGACATCTGAACTAAAGCGACGGTGAATTTATCGGGCAATTTTTCTTCTCCGCTCCAGTCAAGGGAGACGCGCCAGCCGTCTCTCTACCTGACCTTGCGTTTAGGATACCAAAGCGGAATATCAGAGCGCCGATGCCGACACTGTCGCGGCGTTCCACAACTTCTAGAACTGGTCTCCTGATTAGGTTTTGGGTAGGGCACGGCTTCAGCCGTGCCGCTAGAGGCCAAGAACGATGCGGGCTTTAGCCCGTGAGGGTTAACGTTTGTTCCGGCAACACCATTTTCAGGACCACTTCTAGTAAATTGGTTCTTCACCACATCGCATTCATATCGGAGGACTATTCCTTGAACCACACGAAGAATCTCAAGCAGGCCGAACACCAGGGCGCGGGCATCGACCGCAAGCTGCACGATCCGGTCGCGGACCGCTTAATCCCGCTGGCTCCGCTGGATCTCGGCAAAATCAAATCGGTCAACGATCTGCTCCGCGCCATGTCCAAGACCGCCTTCACCGGCCGCCAACTAGGCGAAGCGGCCGACGTGCTCGAAGCCATGGCCCGCGATAAAGACGCTTTCATTGTGATGACGCTCGCCGGCGCGATGACTGTAGCCAAGCAAGGCCTGATCATCGCCGAGTTGATCGAGCGCGGCATCGTGAATGCGATTGTCTCGACCGGCGCTCTTATGGCTCACGGGCTGGTTGAGGCCACTGGCCGCGCTCACTTCCGCCATAACCCCGATCTCAGTGATGAAGAGCTTTACGAAGCTGGCTACAACCGCGTCTACGACACGCTCGAGCCGGAGCAGAACCTCGATGACGTGGAACGCGTAATGCACGCCGTGTTCTCGGCCTGGGATGCGGACGAAGTCATGTGTTCATACAAGCTCAATCGCGCGATCGGCGCGCATCTTTCGAAGGCGGCCAAAGGGCAGCGCGGCATTCTCAAGTCGGCGTATGAGAAAGGTGTTCCAGTGTTCGTGCCGGCGTTTTCTGATTCCGAGCTTGGCCTCGACTACGCGCTGACGAATCGCGAGCGCGACAAGGCAGGGAAGCCGCGCTTCCGCTTCGATCCCTTCCTCGATCTCGAGCACTTCGCCGCCACTCTCCTCGCGCAGAAGCGCCTCGGCATCTTCACCATCGGCGGCGGCGTGCCCCGCAACTGGTCGCAGCAGTTCGGCCCCTTCATCGAGTTGCGGCATCGCCGCGGCGGAGAAGACCTGCCGCTTAAGCGCTATCACTATGGCCTGCGCATTTGCCCCGAGCCGGTCTATTGGGGCGGCCTTTCGGGCAGTCCCTACAGTGAGGCGGTTTCGTGGGGCAAGTTTGTGCCTCCAGCCGAAGGCGGCAAGTTCGGCGAGGTCTTCGTCGACGCCACCGTCGGCCTGCCGCTGATCGTCGCCGCCGTCCTGGAGCGCCTCAAGAAAAAGCCAGCAGGGAAGAAGGCCCTGGCGAAAGTCGCCGCCTGAGTCGAACTGGTCTCATAAATGGGTTGGGGAAGGGCCCGGCTTCAGCCGTGCCGTTAGAAGCCAAAGAAATGGGGGCCTCAGCCCCTGAGGGCCTACGCTTTCTCCGCTAGGCCATTTTATGAGATGAGTTCTGGTTTCGGCCCAGCGCTGGTCGCCGCGTCCCGGTTGCCGTTTTCGATTGACCAAGCCCAGTTCTGGCGGTAGGTTGATGTAAAAATGATGGAGGGTACGTGGGATGAACATCGAAATAAACCGTCCCGAGATCGAAGCGCTCATTCAACAACGGCTGCGTAGTGGAGCGTTCCAAAGCGTGGAAGATGTGCTGCTCGATGCCTTGAACAGCCAAGGCGAGCGCGAAGCGTGGCTCCAGGAGAACGCAGATGAAATCCGCGGCAAAATCGATCGCGGATTAGCGCAGCTAGATAAGGGCGAAGGCATTGCGAGCGATGAGTTGCGCGGACGTCTTGAAGCCGACAAGGCGGCCTGGCTCGGACGCCGGTCGGGTCCGTGAAGCCCTATCGCGTCGCGCCTGAGGCGGAAGCCGATCTACGGCAGATTTGGCGCTACCTTGCGGAAGAAGCGGGGCTGGCCGTCGCCGACCGCATCCAGGATGAACTCCTAAAGGCGTTTGAGGGTCTGGGAAATTTCCCGGGCAAAGGCCACAAGCGTTCCGATCTCACCTCGCGTGACGTGCTCTTCCTCGGCGTGTATCAATATATGGTCGTATACCGGCAAGCGACGACGACAGAGATCGTTGCCGTGTTGCATGGAAAGCGCAATGTGAAGCGGCTGCTGAAAGGGCGAGTAGGACAGTGAGGCAGCGTCGATTGTAGCCCCAGGATGAGATCTGAATGCATGTAAGCCCTGTCAACTAAGAATAGAGTTTCTGCGTAGCGAGATGGACTGGAACTAATATAGGTTATGAAGGCAAGGAAGGTTGGCTACTTCGATGATGTTTGCCTATTGGACCGAGACCCCCACTAATAAATCGACTACTGACCCGCTAGGCCTGCTACAGACACGCCGCTCCACGGAATAGAAATGGACGCCCGGCTGTTTATCGTTGACGTCCCGGAGGGGACGAGCCGAGACGAGGTACAATCGCGAAGCGGTCGCTATGTTGAGGCCTCATGCGGCCACGAAGGGGAAACCCTCAAATGCGGTTTTTCCGACGAGTGCCCACTTGACATACGCAATGAGTTTCGCGACGTTTATTCAGAAGTAATTAAACTGCCGTGGGCTGAGCTTTAGCCTGTGTTTCCCGAGGCTGCCCCACCCTTGCGCACTCTACAAGGGAGGGCTCTTGCCGCACTGTTCCACAAGATTCTGGCATTCCCCGCGAGCATGGAGCGGCATCCGACTGGTCCCGACCACAATCACCGCAGCAGCTTCATCCCCGCGGCGCTCACCGCGTTCTGGTCGAAGGTAACAGTGTACTGACACTCCGCCGCGTGGCCGCAGCGCTCAATCAGGCAGTCGACAAAATCGGCGCGACTGGCGCTGAACCTTCGCAGAGCCTGCCAGACAATTTCCGCCCGGTCAATCACCAATTCTTTGCTGCGCAGTAAAGTTTCCAGCACCTGCTCAATTTCGTTCTTCTTGAAGCGATAGGAAACTTCCAGCACCCAAACCAGTTCCACGATGACGATGAGGGACAGAAATCCAGCCGAGTCCTGAGAGAGCGAGTCGATGACTTTGATTGCCGCGGCCGTTTGCGCGGCATCGTCATGAGTGAGATAGCGGACGACAACATTTGTATCGAGGCCGATCATCGTGTGCGTAAGGGCAGGACCATAAAGGGCAAGATCATCATCGCGCCCCGGTCGCGCGCCGCGCGATGGCCGCGTTCATCTCTTCAATCGATACCGGCTTGCTTCGCTTGCCTTGAAACATCCCTTTCAGCTCCAGAACCGAGCGAGTGGCAGCGACGATGGCGAATTGCCCCTTCTCCTGTTCGACGAATTCCACGCGATCACCCGCCTCCAGCCCAAGGGCATGGCGCACCTGAGAGGGGATAGTGATTTGGCCTTTGGAAGTTAAGGTTGCGAGCGCCATGGGTTCTCCAAGTCTCCTTACATAATAGTAAGGAATAACGGCTGGGTCAAGGACGAAAGCAATGGCTGCCCCAGAGCCTGCCCCGAGCTTGCCGAAGGGTCCGCGCCCGCTCTTTGGGAGCCAACCTGGGACGGGAGAGTCCACGGGAAGCCAGCCGCGCTCCCATATATCATAAAACCGACTTAAACCCGACAAGAGTTTTGCGCCTTTTTGTCTACTTTCGTGCCCATCAAAAATCCACCTTAGTACCCCTCTATCGAAGAGGACATTTTGCCGGCAAAGACTGCCCTCTCGTGCCCATTTCCGCCCGGTTTGGTGGCAAGAACATCGATAGCGCAAATGAATAAATAAAAAGGGGGAAGGTAGCCGTTTTTCACCCATGCTATAATCTTCGTTCGCCTGAGGCTTTACCGTCGAGGCTGTCGTTTATCCAATGATTTCCTCCGTAGGCGAATCCGTGGTCGATTCCATTGTGCGCGAAAAAGCGCATAGAATCAGCGCAATTTAAGATTTTTCGATACGAGGTATACCCATGTCCGGCCATTCAAAATGGGCCACAATCAAGCATAAAAAGGGCGCGCTTGACGCCAAGCGCGGCAAGATTTTTACCCGTCTCATCAAGGAAATCGCGATGGCCGCGAAGTCGGGCGGCGATCCCGACATGAACCCGCGCCTGCGCACGGCGATCCTGGCGGCGAAGGCCGAGAACATGCCCGCCGATAACATCAAGCGCGCAATCCAACGCGGAACCGGCGAACTGCCGGGCTTGACATACGAAGAGTTCGTGCTCGAAGGCTACGGCCCCGGCGGCGTGGCCTTGCTGGCCGAAATTTCCACCGACAACCGCAACCGAACGGTCAGCGAAATCCGCCACGTTTTCGGCAAGAATAACGGCAACATGGCCTCGGCGGGCGCGGTGTCTTACATGTTCCACAAGAAGGGCGACATCATCGTCCCCAAGTCGGCTGCCAAGGTGGACGATCTGATGAACATCATCATCGAAGCGGGCGGTGAGGATGAGCCGATTGACGATGGCGAGAATTGGGAAATCCTGACTGCGCCCTCCGCGTATGAAGGCATGCTTGAGGCGCTAAAGAAGGCTGGTATTGCACCCGCTTCGTCGAGCGTGAGCATGATTCCGGATACCTACATCAAGCTGGAAGGGGTGCAGGCGACGCAGATGATCCGCTTGATGGAAGCGCTCGAAGATAACGAGGATGTGCAGAACGTGCACGCGAACTTCGACATCGATCAGAAGGTGCTGGAAGAAGTGGCCGGATAAGATCGTCGTCCAATATCTGAAGTCAACCGAGCCGCCCTGTTGGGCGGCTTTGTCGTTTGGGAGGTTTGGCTTTCGTAGGCAACGAAACTTGCGGTAACTTTGCAGGAGTTTTCAACATCTCTGAGGAAAAGTTTGTGGAAAAAGCAGATCTAACCCCTGTAACCTTTTGCTGACGAGTCGCTTTTACATTTTGCACCTCATGGGGTGCGAAACATAGTGCAATGCCGATGAGCTGTGACGGTCAGCCTTCGCGTGCCGAGTTGGAGCGCGAAGTTTGGATCGCGGATTCCGAGGTTGGGTGAAAACACGTCTCGACAAATTGCTGGTGGAGCGCGGATTGACGCCGTCGCGCGAGCGTGCGCAGGCGCTGATTCTGGCCGGGAAAGTTCTGGTTAACGAGCAGAAGATCGAAAAGGCGGGCGCGGCGGTAGAAGCTGAGGCGTCGATTCGGTTGCTAGGCGAGGATCTGCGGTATGTGAGCCGCGGCGGGCTCAAGCTTGAAAAGGCGCTTGAACATTGGTGCATTGGCCTTCATGGGAAGGTTTGCCTCGACGTGGGCGCCTCGACCGGCGGCTTTACAGATTGCATGCTACAGCACGGTGCGGCAAAGGTGATTGCCATCGACACCGGCTATGGGCAGATGGATTTCCGGCTGCGAAGCGATCCAGGCGTGCGGCTTCTGGAAAGGACCAATGCCCGGTACCTGACGCGAGAGACAATCCGCGAGAGCGGCTTTGCAGCAGGTGCTGAAGAGAGAATCAGCTTTATCGCGATGGATGTCTCGTTCATTTCCGCGACGCTGGTGCTGCCTGCGGTGATTCAGGCCGCTTTCTCGGCTCCGGCGTCACATCAAGAGCAGATTGTCGTGCTGGTGAAGCCGCAATTTGAAGTCGGTCGCGCCCTGGTGGGGAAGGGCGGGATTGTCCGCGACAAAACGGCACAGTTGGATGCAGTGAAGAAAGTCGAGGGACAACTTCGTTCTCTGGGAATGACGCGTAGGGAGTGGATCGAGTCTCCGATTCTGGGGGCGGAAGGGAACCGGGAGTTCCTGATGTACGGTGAGTCTTTTCTTGGCGGAGTGGAGGATGCAGCATCGCAAGCAGAAGACGGCGATCCTTCGCTACGCTCAGGATGACAGCGCAACGTAGTGGGCTGACTTACTGGACACGAGACCAATGCCCACGCTGTACAATCTTGAGTTCATGCCTGACGATTCGCATAAAGCTCCGGCGCCTGCGCAAATCAAGATGGTCGCCATTGTCTCCAAGCCTGACCGGCCGGAGTTGACTGACGTGCTTCCGCCGCTTTGTCGGCGGCTGCAAGAGCACGGTTACGACGTTGTCATGGACAACGAGAGCGCGGCTTACTACTCTGGGCCGCCCGCGATTTCGCGCGAGGAGTTTGCGAAGATATCTCCGGACCTCGCGCTGGTGTTGGGTGGAGACGGAACGCTGCTCTCGGCCTCTCGCGCGGTCGCGAGCTCGGGAACGCTGATCCTCGGCGTCAACCTGGGCACTCTCGGCTTTCTAACGGAAGTGCAGCTTTCGGGCCTTTACCCGGCGCTCGATTCGATCGAAAAGGGCCAGTACATTGTGGACAGCCGGTCAATGCTGAGTTGTTCGCTCATCCGCAACGGTTCGACGCTGACGGCCCACGTGGCGCTTAACGATCTGGTGGTCAGCAAAAGTGCGATTGCACGCCTGAATTCCTTTCAGCTGTTTGTCGATTCCGAGTTCGTTTCCAATTACAAGGCCGACGGTCTTATCATCGCAACCCCCACCGGTTCGACCGCGTATTCGCTGGGCGCGGGCGGGCCGATCCTGAAGCCCGACGTACAGGCGTTCCTGATTACTCCAGTGTCTCCTCATGGATTGACGCACCGGCCTGTGGTGGTTCGCGACACCGTGGTGATCGAGATCCGCGTGAATAGTGGCGACGAGCAAGCCTATCTCAGCCTGGACGGCCAAGTCGGGATGCCGGTTCAGAATGGCGACCGGGTGCGCTGCGTGAAAGCCGAACATCCCGCCAAGTTGCTGCGCTTCCAGAAAACGTTCTTCGAGGTGCTCTCGACCAAGCTGAAATGGGGCGAGCGGTAAGGAATCCCAAGGCTTGTTAGACGCATCCGCACTCTAAAGAGACGATAGAATCTGAAGATGGGTTCCAAGAGCGCGACCGATATTCATCCCGGAATCACTGAGCACACGTTCGATACCGGCCAAGTCTCGTTGAATTATGCCGAAGGGCCGGCGAACGGCGCGCCGCTCGTGCTGCTCCACGGATTGGGCCGGCGCTGGCAAGTCTTTCTGTCGGTTATTCCGGCGCTCAGCCTGCGCTGGCACATTTTTGCTGTCGACCTTCGCGGTCACGGGAAATCGGGACGCGTGGCCCGCGGATATCACGGTACCGAATATGCCGAAGATGTCGCACGCTTGATTCGTGAGCTTGTGCCGGGGCCGGCCGTGATCTTCGGGCATTCACTTGGCGGCATGCTGGCCATGTGGATCGCGAGCCATCATCCCGAGCCTGCTCGAGCGTTGGTTCTCGGCGACAACATGATCATTGCTCGTCGGCTGGGCAATCCGATGTACACGGCGCTGTTTGGCGGTCTGCGCGACCTAGCGCGAAAAGGCGGCTCGGTCGAGCAGATCGCCACTGGGATAGGCAAAATTGTCTTGCCGGTGCCTGGCACGGAGGAGTCGGTCTCCATACGCGAATTGCCGGGCAACGACGAGGCGTATCTGCTCTCATGGGCGCGCTGCGTACAGCAGGCAGATGCGGATGTTTACGACATGACGCTGGATGGATCGGCGCTCGAAAGTTGGGATGGAGAAACCGTACTGCGGGGAATCGCCTGTCCAACATTGCTACTGCAAGCGACTCCTGAGCTGGGCGGACTGATGTCCGATGCCGACGTTGCGCTGGCAACGCGTCTGCTCGCTCACCATACGCATGTCCGAATGCGCAATCTGGGGCACGCGCTGTTTATTCAGCAACCGGAGCCTGTGCTGCGGGCGGTGACGAATTTTCTGGAATCGCTGTAGGGCAGCTACGAGCTTCGACCGGTAAGCTGTGAGCTTTTGCGGGCGAGCCGACTATCATTCATTGTTGCAACCTGTCGTCGTACTGCGTCACCGCTTGGATTCCAACCGTAATTGATCGCGCGTCGTTTCGCGCTTCTGGATCACGCGCGCTTTTTCACCATCAACCAGAAGTTCGGCGGGACGGCTGCGGGTGTTGTAGTTAGAGGCAAGCACCGACCCGTAGGCCCCCGTGTCGAGGATTGCCAGTAGATCGCCTTCTTGTATGACGGGGAGTTCGCGATCGCGGGCGAAGAAGTCTCCGGTTTCGCAAATGGGGCCGACCACGTCGGTGAGTTCGGTGTTGTGTGAAGAGGCTTCGGGAGAAGGCGCCGAATGCAGATTCCTCCCTCGTTCGCGCCACGCAAGCGCGGCTGCGGACGGCACGGAATGACAAGGTGGTAAGGTTGGTAAGACGTGAATAGGAACGATCTCATGGTGTGCGCCGTAGAGCGATGGACGTAGCAGGTCGTTCATCGCGGCGTCGACGATCAGGAAGCGCTTGCCGTTGTTTGTCTTGCGATAAATTACTCGCGTGATTAGCACACCTGCGGGGCCAACGATTGAGCGGCCGGGTTCAAGCAGAAGGTGAACGTCGAGTTTGCGAAGTGGGTCGGTCACGGCTTTGGCGTAGGCAGCAACTTGATCGGCGAAAATGCCTTGTGGGTCTTGATAGGAAATACCGAGGCCCCCGCCGGCATCGACGTATTGGATGTTGTGGCCAGCGCGGCGCAAGTTGGTCACAAGCGCAGCTACTCGGGTGAGCGCATCGGTAAAGGAACCCAGTTCGGTGATCTGCGAACCAATATGAACACTCACTCCGGCAACACGCAGGTTGGGATGCTTCGCCGCTTCGGCGTAGAGTTTGAAAGCTTCAGGGATGGTCACGCCGAACTTATGCTCGTGCAGGCCGGTGGAAATATAGGGATGAGTTTTCGCCGAGACATCGGGATTGACGCGCATGGCTACTCGCGCTTTCTTCTTAAGTCTTGCAGCGACGGCGGCCAGCGCATGCAGTTCCGAGGCGCTCTCAATGTTGAAGAGAAGAATGCCCGACGTGAGTGCAAGCTCCATTTCAGCAGTGGTTTTGCCTACTCCAGAGAAGACGACGTTAGAGGCGCGTTTGCAATTTACGAGCAGGACTCGTTCGAGTTCGCCGCCAGAGACGACATCGAAACCGGCGCTTTGTTGAGCAATCAAGCGCAGAATCGCAAGCGTGGAGTTAGCTTTGACCGAATAGCAGATAGTGTGCGGAATCACACGGAACGCCTTATCGAAGGCCTTCAGCCGCGTGCAGATGGTTTCTGCGGAGTAAACGTAGAGAGGGGTGCCGAAACGATCGGCGAGATGCGCGAGATCGGCGTCCTCGCAACAAAGCGTCAGCCCTGCCGCAAAGGATAACGGGCGATATGAGAAGGCTGGCGGGCGCAGGACGATTGGACTTGTCTGGGAAGTTGCCTTTCGCATGGATGAGATCATCTACCCCGGCGGCTTTCAGAGGTTGCGGAAAAGTCACTGCGGGTGCCAAAATCCGCCCTCAGGCGCTAGCGCTGCGCACCCAAATGCAAACCCGCATCCTCAGCCGCGTTTCAACCCCACAAAACGATGCATCGGACCACGTTGAGTTTCGCATTCGCGAAACCCGATCCTCACTTGCGCCTAGCTGCGCCGCCTTTAACTTTAATTGCTACTACTGTCTGGTCATCGAAGGCTTCGACGCCGGCGGCATGCTCGGTTACCGCATTGAAAATGTTGGAGACGACGCAGTCAGGAGACTGTTCGGCGCATCCGGCAACGATGGCTTCGACCCGCTCTGCGCCAAAGGATTGGCCGTGGCGGTTGCGCGCATCGAGGATGCCGTCGCTGAAGAACACGAACATATCGCCTGGCTTGGCTTTGAAAGAAAACTCGTCGTAGTCGGCTTCGTCGAATAATCCGAGCGGCAGGCCGGTAGCTTCGATGCGCTCGATCTTGCCGTCGTGGCAATAGAGCGGGAGCGGCAATCCGGAATTTGCAACCAGCAGCGTACGAGCGGCGTCATCCCAGACGGCGTAAATAATGGAGACAAACTGAGCGGCAATGCGGCGCTCGGCCAGGGAAAGATTCACTGCGGAAAGCATCTCAGCGGGACCGGGTTCGATGGGCGCATGTGAACGGAGAATTCCGCTGACCAGAGCCGCGTAAATGGCGGCGGGCGCGCCTTTTCCGCTCACGTCGCCAACCGCAATTCCGAGACGCGAAAGCGAGTAGGGAACGAAATCGTAGAGATCGCCGCCAATAGCTCGCGCGGGAACGAACTTCGCCTGAACGTCCAGATGAGGCAACTTGGGAAGGGAATGAGGCAGAAGACGGAATTGCAGTTCGCGGGCCAGGGCCAAATCGCGCTCAAGGCGGCTTTCCTGGCGGGCGATTTCCTCGTACAAACGAGCGTTTTCGATGGCGATCGCTAACTGCGCAGCCAGCGTGGTCAGGGTGCGCTTATGATCTTCGGTGAAATAGTTACGGCGGGTGTGCTCAAGATCGAGCACGCCGATCACTTTTTCCTGATAGATGAGGGGAACCGCCAACTCGGAACGCGTCTCTGGGTTGACCGCGATGTAGAGGGAACTCTTGGTAACGTCGGGTACCAGCATCGCTTCTTTGGCCTCGGCTGCATGGCCCACCACACCGCGGCCAAGAGGGATGTCGTGCTTCAAGTGCATTCGCTGCTCGAAGCGCTGCGAGAAACGGTGCTGTAGTTTCTCGCCGGTGGCGTCCAACAGAAGGATGCTGAACATCTGGTAGTCGATGAGGCGTTGCAGCATTTCGGCAATGCGTTTGAGCAACTCGTCAAGATTGAGGATGGAAGTCAGCTCGCGCGCGATTTCGTTCAGCAGAGCCAAAGTGCGTGCCTGGCGGGTGATGCGCGTGTGCAGGCGCGCATTTTCAATCCCGACGGCCATGCGCGAGGCAATCAGCGTGAGCACGCGCTTGTGCTCGTCGGTGAAGTAACCTTTTTCCCGCGCTTCCAGGTCGATGACGCCGATCACGCGATTCTTGACGATGAGAGGAATCGCCAGCTCGGATTTCACGTTGGGCAGAGCGTCGATGTAGAAATCCGGCAGCGTTACGTCAGCCACGAGAACGGGTTGGCGGGTTTCAGCGGCACGGCCGGTCACGCCCTGGCCGACTCTGACGCGTACACGCTCGGCAATTTCAGGCGGATAGCCAACCTGAAAACGGACGTAGAGTTCCTGGCGCTGTTCGTTGAGCAGGAGAATCGCGAAAATCTCGTAGTCGATGACTTTACGAACCAGTTCGGCGACACGGCGAAGCGTCGTTTCCAAATCGAGCGTGGTATTGACCACGTCGGCGACTTCGAGCAGCAGAGGTTCCACCTCAGACTGGCGAACGATTTGGGAGGCGGAAGGTTTCACAGCGTTCTATCATAGCAGTCTACGAATTTGTAATTTGCAATTTAGGCGCTCTTCAATTACACAAAGTTCAAATTGCAAATCCTAAATCCCTAAGGGTTTTCAATCACGCAAATATCCGGAAGATTGCGATAGCGCTCGGCATAATCGAGACCGTAGCCGACGACATAGGCATCGGGAATACTGAAGCCGATGTAACGCGCCTGTACAGGCTGTTTGCGGCGAGACGGTTTGTCGAGAAGCGCGGCAATGCTCAGTGAACGCGGCTGGTGGGCCATGACCAGCTTGGAAATGTAGTTCAGCGTGAGGCCAGTATCGAGAATGTCTTCCACTAGGATTACGTTGCGATCGGCGAGGGACTGGTCCATGTCCTTGGTGACGCGAACTTCGCCGAGCGAATCCCAGGCAGCGTGGCCGGCGGGATCTTCCTTAGGCAACGGGCGGCTGCCATAGCTGGAGACGCCGATGAAGTCAAACGTCGCATCGAGGGGCACATGGCGCGCCAGGTCGCTAAGAAAGATCGCGGCACCCTTTAGAACGCCGACAAAGATGACGGATTGTCCCTGGAAGTCGCGGGCAATTTCGGCTCCGATTTCGGCGACCCGCTTGGCAATCTGATCGCGGGACAACAGCACTTTGAGGTCAGGCATCGGAAGCAATTTTATACGCAAGTTGTGACAAGATCGAAGTGCAAAGAGATTGCTCTTGCCAAGGCGCGGTGGACGGGACGCTCACCGGACAGTCGCCCGGCCGGCGGCGCTACGTTTTTCGCGTTCGTTGCGCGGTATCAGGTTGCGTCACTAGAATGTTGGTTCGTGTTTGTTCTTTAGAATACGGCTTCAATTACATTCGCACCGACAATATCTGAACAGCACCGTTAAGAGAAATACTCGCAGATACAGAACGTGGGAGGCATCGTGGATCTTAAGGGAATCAAACTCACATGGCTGGGGCACGCGACGTTTCGCATCGAAACACCGGAAGGAAAAACGCTCTTCCTGGACCCGTGGATTGGCGGGAACCCGATGTGCCCTGAGAGCGAGAAGAACGTCAAGAAGGCGGATGCCCTGATAATCACTCATGGCCATTTTGATCATATCGCCGATGCGGTGGCGTTGGGGCAACGCGATGGGACGGCAGTGGTCGGGATTTATGAGCTGTGCTCGTGGCTGCAGAAAAAGGGAGCGAAACAGATCGCGCCCATGAATAAAGGTGGTACGCAGGTGGTCGCGGATGTGAAGATCACAATGGTTCACGCTGTGCACTCCTGCGGAATTCAGGACGGCGATCAAATTGTGTATGGCGGCGAAGCTTGCGGCTACGTGCTGGAGTTCTCGAACGGCGTGAAGATGTATCACGCGGGCGATACGAACGTGTTCAGCGATATGGCGATTATTCACGATCTCTATGCGCCTAAGATTGCGATGCTGCCGATTGGCGATCACTTTACGATGTCGTCGCGCGAGGCGGCTTATGCCTGCAAACTGCTGAAGGCGGAGACGGTCATTCCCATGCATTTCGGGACGTTCCCATTGCTGACCGGCCGTCCGAGCGAGTTGCAGAAGTTGGCACCTGAGGTTGAGGTGGTTGATTGAAGCCGGGAGCGACGGTTTCGTAGCGCGCGCACGCAACAAACACCGGGGCTAAAGCCCCTGATCGTTTAGGGCAATGTACGCGGCCCTGAAGGGCCGCTCTTCCACGGAGAGACGACCCCTTGGGGCGCGCGGCGGCATTACGAGAAGTCAATAGGTTTGGTTCACGGAAAGGAAGGCAATGGCGAATCAACACACGAAGCCGGATTGGCGCATGGAGGAATCACGGTTCCAGAGGTTGAAGAGTATCTCTACGACATGTTGCCGCCGCGCGACGAAGTTCTCACAGAAATGGAAGCGGATGCTACAAAGAACGACTACGCGATCGTGGGGCCGGCGGTGGCGCGCGTGCTCTTCGACTGGCCGAATCGAGCGGTGCAAAGCGGGTGTTCGAGATGGGCTCGGCGATCGGGTATTCGACTATCTGGTGGCGCGAAGGCCTGGGCAAGGCGGGAGAGTCATCTGCACCGACGGCGACCAGAGGCGCGCGGATGAGAAGCTCAACGCTGCTTCGAGCGTGCCGGTGTCAGCCAACGGATCTACGTAGCGGGTGAGCGATGCGCTTGAGATTGTCTCCGAGGAAAAAGAACCGTACGACATTATCTTCAATGATG
>CAWDPB010000084.1:0-17927 GCA_963804075.1 uncultured Acidobacteriaceae bacterium
AGCCGAGGCCGATTGACTTCCTCCGTTGACTCTGTCCGTTAACTTGCCTTCAAGCATTACACTTAAAGAGATATGGCCTTGGCCCGTAAAGCACTTGCTCTGTTATTCGCCCTTGCTCTTTCCGCCGTTGCCCTTTCCGCATTTGCCTTCGCCGAAGGCACACGCACATGGGAGCAATCGAAGTTCGACGATCTGATCAAAGGCACCGGCACCGGCATTGCCTTCCCGAGCGACGGCGGCCTGGAATTGGCTCCGGCATTCAAGTCACTGGCGACGCTGCCTTCCACCTACATCTGGGCGATCGCTTCCGACGCGGCGGGCAATATCTACGCGGCTGCCGGAGCTCCTGCGCGCGTGTATCGCATCACGCCCGACGGCAAGAGCACGCCAATCTTCGAGCCGCAGGAGTTGCAGGTGCAGGCGCTGGCCGTCGCCAAAGATGGCACCGTCTACGCCGCGACCTCGCCGGATGGAAAGGTGTATCGGCTGACACCATCAAAGGGCGGAGCAGAATCCGGCAAGCCGACGAAAACCGAAGCAAAGGAAGGGCCGGGCAAAACGCCAGCGGGCAAATCGGCCTCGGCCAACTCGGCGGCCAATTCGCCCCTGAACGGCTGGAGCGCCTCCGTCTACTTCGATCCCGTGGCAAAGTACGTCTGGGATCTCGCGCTCGACAACGCTGGCAACCTCTATGTTGCAACCGGCGACCACGGCGAAATTTACAAGGTCAGCGCCAACGGCCAGCACTCGCTGTTCTTCAAGAGCGACGAAGTTCACATTCGCGTGCTGGCGCTCGATCCCAAAGGAAATCTAGTCGCCGGATCGGATGGCAGCGGCCTGATCTATCGCATTGCGCCCAACGGCGATGCATTCGTTCTCTACAGCGCGCCCAAGAAGGAAATCACCGCGCTGGCAATCGACAGCGCAGGCAACATCTACGCGGCAGGCGCCGGAGAAAAACATTCGGGCACCGGTTCGAACGCAGGCGTGAACATTACCGTTGCGCCGCCCGCGCCGTCCGCGCCGATTTCGATGGGCGGGATCACCATCAGTCCGGCTGCGCCAAACGCGCCCGCCACGCCGTTTCCCGCTCCCGGTACAGGAGTCTCTGGCGGCTCGGAGATCTACCGCATCACACCCGACGGCGCTCCCGAACATTTGTGGAGCTCGCGCGACGACCTGGTCTACGCTCTCGGATTTGATAAGCAGGGGCGCCTGCTTGCCGGAACCGGTAATCGCGGCCACATATATGCCATCAACGGCCCGGACAGTTACACAGACCTGGTGAAAGCGACAGCGTCGCAGATCACCGCGTTTGCCCCTGCACCCGGCGGAGGTCTCTACGCCTCAAGCAGCAACCTCGGGAAGATTTTCGAGCTTGGGCCTGGATCGGATGCGGAAGGCTCCTACGAGAGCGATGTCTTCGACGCGCACGGATTTTCGCTCTGGGGCCGCGGGAGTATGCGCAGCGCAGGCAATGTTGAGCTCTACGCCCGCAGCGGCAACGTCGATAACCCCGACCGCAACTGGAGCCTTTGGACTCGCGTGGATACATCCGCGAACGCGGAGTTGAAAATTCCGGCGGCGCGCTTTGTGCAATGGAAGTCAGTGCTGCACGCGGGAAGTACGCCTCCGTGCGTTGACAGCGTTTTGCTCTATTACCTTCCCAAGAACGTTGCGCCGGTGGTCGACGAAATCACGGTTCAGCCGGGTTATCGCTATCAGTCGATTCCGCGCCCGCAGAACGCGGACACGCAATCGTCCGGCCAGCCTCATTTTGAGCCGCCGCCGCCGACAATCCGCGACCGCGATTCGATTGGAATTCGCTGGCAGGCGCACGACGACAATGACGACCAACTTGTGTATTCCGTCTACTATCGCGCCGATGGCGAATCGCGCTGGCAGTTATTGAAAGATGATATTAGCGAACGTTACTACGCGTTCGATGCCAGCCTGTTGCCGGATGGCGGATACAGCGTGATGGTGCTTGCGTCGGATGCTCCGTCGCACTCGCCCGGCGGAGCGCTCTACGGGCAAAAAGTGTCGGCGCGTTTTGAAGTCGATAACACTGCGCCGGTGATCGAGAACCTGACGGCCGCGCTTGAGGGCAAGCGGATTCACGTGCGCTTCCGGGCCCGCGACTCGTTTTCGGTGATCAAGCGTGCCGAGTATTCGTTGGATGGTGGCGACTGGCAATTCGTTGATCCGTCGGGGCAGTTATCCGACGCGAAGACCGAAGATTACGATTTTCGCGTGGACACGCCCGAACCGGAAGCCGCTCCGCCGCTGGTTGCGGGTTCAGTGGGAGGCGGCCACGTGATCGTGGTTCGCGCCTACGATCGCTTCGACAATCTGGCTACGGCAAGAACGCTCATCCGCGAAAAGTAAGACGGGGCTGCGAGGGCGCGAGAAGCCTAATTCTCTCCTGTGCTCGTCGAATGGCGCGATCGCCGTCGACCACGGTGACCCAATTTGCCGTCCTCGTCTTCTACTGCGCCATGAACAGAATCGGGCTGGGAACTCCCGGATCAATCTCAATCATGAAAAAGTCTGTCCCGGTGATTGCATAGAAGTCGTAGGTGGGAGTCGTCGCTGGAGATATGGGCGAGAGCGTGCCCAGCCCCGTGGTTTGCACATTGTAAGTCCAGCTTACCGATTGGCTGCCGGGATTCTCAGTTCCCGTCGCATTGAACACCGCACTTCCGGGCGACGTCAGCAAGAGGTTCATGGTCGCGTCGCAGGAAGTTAGCCCCGAACAAGTCGAAGTATTGGAAAGAGTGTTGCTGTTCGTCGCCACCGCATAAGTGCCGGTCATTGTCGCGTTAGCAAAAAAGCCGCCATTGCCTTTCGGCGGTTGCGGCGCAGTCATCGTTCCCGTCATTACAGCGGAGCTGGATTGATCGAGCAGGAAGCCGCGATTAGCTCCGCTGGCATAGAGAATAAAATTCAGTGGCGCGACCACAGTCGTCGCATTCGGATTACCCAGCATCTGAAACGTGTAGCGTCCGTTCGTCGCGCTGGAAGGCGCAGTCCCGTAGGTGTACGCAAATGAACATACTTTGGGAGAAGTGCAGGGGGCAGGCAGCGGAGGCACCGAAACAACCACTCCGTTATTGTTCCAGTCGAACGTGCCGGTAAAGTCAGAGGTGCCATCCGTGGTGCCGAGTACAAGCGCAACGTTTCCGTTCGCTCCAGTCAAGGCCGAGACGGAAGCACCGCTGAAAGCTTTGTTGTTGTATGTCGTCTTCGGGTTCTGGATGGCCATCGTTCCCGAGGTCGCCGGGTGGGTCGCATCCACGGCATCTGTCGAGATGGCGTAGAGAGTTAAGTCGTTGGCGTTTGCGGTTCCGTTGGCCACGAAGAAATCAAAATGCTGCGTAACGCTGCCGACGCTGAGTACAAAGCTGCCTGCGTTCGTACTCGTGCTGTAGGTGTAAGTGCCGCTGACGCTGCAAGGCGAGGAGCAAATGTTGCTGGTGTTGCCGTTATCGTTAATGTCAGCCATGCCGCCCGTGACATTACCGCTGCCGTCCATCGGGATCAAACCGGCGTAGCCCACGCGATTGGTGCTGGAATCCGTGCCGGTAAGGCCGAATGCAAATGTCTGGGCGCTGTTGAACTTGTTGCTCGCGGTTGTCAGCACCGCAACGCCCGAGCCGGAACCATGACCGTCCGACTCGATCATCTGAATGTCGCCGGCCCCATCCAGCACGACGCGGTACGTGTTCGGATAAGTTCCGGTGGTCAAGGTTAGCGTGCCAGAGTTATTCGACGGCGTGGGCGTGTAAGACCCCCCAGTAATCGAGATGCCTTTGTTTGGGCCAGTCGAGGTGAGTTCGTCCTCTACCCCTGAGATCGAGCCTCCCGATGCCACCGTGAAAGTACCGGCCACCAACACCTGAGCGCCGCTATTGTCGTAACCGGAAAACCGGAATGCGTAGGTACCGCTCACGCGGGAAGTGACAATCGTTGGCTCGGCGGACGTGCAGTCCTTGGGATTGTTCGCGCACTCGTTTGGATCGCCCAGCGCCTGCGCCGAGACCTGCACGCATCCGCTGCTGGCGCATTTCTCGCCGGCCGTCGGCGTATAAGTCGCGGTACCGTTGGGGCTGTTGTTGTGACTCGGGGTCCACGCGAAGTTCGCGCACGACGCCCCGTTCGCTGTGCAGGTCCAGGTAAAGGTCTGGAGCGCGTTATCGGGCGTGGCGATGGCGCTGAATTGCTGAGATAGCCCCACGCCCACGTTAGGTGACACCGGCGCTACCGAGGTCGTGATATCGACAATGGTTATGGCATCCGTGCCCTGTAAGCTGCCGTCGGAGGTCGAAGTAGCCGTGATAGTAACGGCGTTACTGCTCGGCACCGTGGACGGCGCCTGGTAGGTCGCCGTCGTGCCGGTCGTTGCACTGAAGTACCCGCAGGGATTCGAACTGCTTGTGTCGGAGCCAGAGCAGGATGTGCCGGAGAGGCTCCAGTTCACGCTCGTCGTCGTCGTATTCTTGAAACTCGCGGTGAATGTAATCGACTCGCTAATGGGTGCTTGATCGACTGGCGAGATCCCATTGCCGGCTCCGGTTAATTCGATCGAAGCGCAGTTGACAGCGCACGGCCCGCTGCCCCCGGTCGCGCAACCGCTCATAAGCGCCAGACTCAATAACGCCGCCACAAACAGAAGGTTCTTAGTCATGATCAGGTCTCGTGGAGATCAAATTTCCTGGACTGCTAGTCGCGGTTGCTTTTCGAGCGACCCTGGCAGGCCAAGGGGTTCGACCGGCCACAGTCGAACGGCGAGCCGCTTCAGTAGCTACAAATGTACATGAAGTTGGATGCGCCTGTCTGCGAAGGGCAAAGGGGTACCGATAGTACTTGCCCAACCGAGTATGCAAGGGATTGCAACGTAGGAGAGGAGTCATCGGAATACCCCACTTGCCTAGGGCAATGGGCCCGGTGGCTGAGTGCCGCGCCGCTTCGCGGCTTCGATCAGAGGCAGCAGGTCGTTGGCGGTGATGCCCAGCGTGCCTCCCGAGAAGCCATCGATGTAAGCGGAATTGATTCCAACCACTTCTCCGCGGAGGTTTAGAACGGGTCCGCCGCTGCCGCCGCGAGCCGTGGGCGCATCGTAGATCAATTTGTCTCCGCTCACATCGCCGATGTGGCCGAACGTGGCCGAAGGACGAATGAGTGACAGGGCGGCCAGTTCTCCGGCGGTGTTGGCGTCGTCGGGATGCGACGACAATCTCTCATAGACGATAGCAGGCGATTTCGCCACCATGCCTGTCACTCCCATGGGATAGGCCAGAACCGTGACCGCGTCGCCAACGTGCGGCGGTTTCGGCGCGAGTGCCAATGGCCGCAGACTCTGCGTGAAAGCGGTGTCGTCCATGCAAAGGATGGCCAAATCTCCCTGCTTGGCCAGCACGACCGGTTGCAGCGCAACCGGAAGCGGCGATCCAGGGAAGTACGCGACCAGTTTTTCCAGCACCGGAGACTCTCCCGGGCGAAGCGACGCGGCAACTTCGCGGTCTCCATACCAGGGTTGAGCCACATGGCGATTGGTGGCGACCAGGCCCGGCGCAACCACAAAGCCCGTGCCCGCCACGCGCGCGCGAAAGTGCTGCGGCTTGCCGGCAATATGGTAGATCCCGTAAATGTATGCGACCGAATTCCGCGCGTCGTCCACCGCCGCCGCCGGAAAGGATTGCGCGCGCTGCAACTCTTCGACCTGCCGCGAAAGCTGGCTGACCTGCCGTTCAAGCCCGCTCTTTTCCAGCTGCGGAGAGGCGTAATAGTGCGCCATGAGCACGGCGCCCCCAAGCGCGAGTGCGCCCAGCAGGCCCTGCACAAAGCCTTGCCAGAGCTCCAATACCGGCTCGTCTTTCTTTTCGGTATTCGACATGAATAGTGAGAATCGGCTTTATGCCTGGGCAGGGAGAGAGGTTCCAGACGAAATACTATCCTGCCGTAACTAGGCGAGTGCGTGTAGGGTACAGAAGTCGGGCTGCGTGGCCAGCGAACGTAACTGAGACTTTCGGGCCATTTTTGAGTGTTATTAGAAAGAAATTAATTTGTGAGCCGGAAGAATGATTCAATCAAATTGGCGAAATTGCAGGAAATCTTTAGAATCGCAGCGGGTCGGCAACGATCCACGGATTCAACATTTCAATGGCACGCAGCGATTCTCCGGCTCAGCGGCTCGCTGTCTCACTGCTCCCGTAACTCAATTCCCAGCCGCTTTCCCATCTCCTCATAGAGAAAGCCTTCGCCCGGACGGTAGGGCTGCACCCATTCTCCATCGATGACGAACTGCGGGATGGCGCGCTTGCCAGTTTGGCGGACAACCTCATCGGCTGCGCCTGGAGTAGTTTCGACGTCGATGTCTTTGTAAGCGATCTTATAGCGGTCGAGAAAACGCTTGGCCTCCCGGCAGTCCGGGCACCAGGGAGCGGAATAAACGGTCAATTGCATGGGGTTCATCTAGATGTGGGTCGACGGCCTTTGGTCGCAAACGGTGTTGGTCGCATCGGCCTCGGTCACCGCATGTCCGCTATTGTACTTCTCCCAATCGGGTTCCGCCGGATGGCGGCCATTACTCCGCGATCGCCTCAGAACAGGGTCAATGAGCGCTGTCGCGACAATTGTCTTCACGGCAGGGTTGGCTCGTGTATGAGAATCGAGGTTCGGCAGGACCAGTCCCGCGCACGACTGGAACACTATCCAAGCGAGAACAACCCTTCCGAGTGTCACCCGAGATAGAAGCATTTTGCGCGAATGATAACGCCGATGGCCGATACCTGTCGAGAACCGCGATTACGCTCATTGGGCCTTAGGGGAAAAGGGCTCACGTCTGCAATCTGACCTCTAACCTCTGACCTATAATCACTCCAATGACCTTTCAACAACGCCTCGATGGCGCCGAGATCCTCTCCCGCAGCGGAAACTCGTCCGGAAATCCGGCCATCACCGGCGTGGACTACGATTCTCGACGCATCCGCCCCGGCTTCGTCTTCGTCGCCATGAAGGGAGAGACCAGCGATGGCAATCGCTTCATCGATCAGGCCATCGCAGCCGGAGCCGTCGCAATTGTCACCGACTCAACAACCGAAGTACCGCGTCCCGGAGTCGCATGGGCGCAAGCCCCGCACGGACGCCGCGCACTCGCGCGCCTGAGCGCGAATTTCTACAAGCGACCCGCCGAGCGCATTGCGAACACCGGCATCACCGGCACGAATGGAAAAAGCACAACCGCATTCATCATCGAGTCCATCCTGCAAGCCGCAGGCCGCAAGACCGCGTTGGTGGGCACAATTGAATACCACGTTGCCGGCAAAATTCTTCCCGCTCCGCACACCACGCCCGAGGCGCTTGAGTTAAATCAATTGCTCGCCGAAGGCCTAGCACAGGGCGTGACCGAGTCGGTAATGGAGGTCTCCTCGCACGCTCTCGCCCAGCAGCGCGTCTTCGGCATCCAGTTTGACGTCGCTGTCTTCACCAATCTCACGCGCGATCATCTCGACTACCACGGCACCATGGACGAATACTTTCGCGCCAAGCAAATCCTCTTTGAAGGTTGCGGAACCGAGCCGCCGCGAGCCGCCGTTCTGAATACCGACGACGAATATGGCCGGCAACTGTTGAAGCTCGCGAAGAAGAAGAGTTCACTCGTCATTTCCTACGGCCTCGCGGCTGGCGATTTCCACGCCGAGTCACTCGATGTCACGCCGCGCGGAACCCGCTTTCAAATGGCCACGCCGACCGGCACTCTGGCGATCTGGTCTCCGCTCATCGGCAACGTCAACGTGTATAACGTGCTCGCCGCCGCGGCCGCCGGATACTGCCGCAACTGTTCCGCCGATGCAATCGTGAACGGCATCGCAAACCTGGCCCGCGTTCCCGGACGATTCGAGCGCGTCGACTGCGGCCAGCCCTTTACTGTCGTCGTCGACTACGCGCACACCGACGACGCCCTCCGCAATCTCACCGCGCTCGCCCACGATTTCGTAACCCGCGCCGGTCTGAAAGGCAAAGTCATCACTCTCTTCGGCTGCGGCGGCGACCGCGACCGCAGCAAGCGCCCGCTGATGGGCGAAGCTGCCGGCAACGGAAGCGACTTCGTCGTGCTCACCTCCGACAATCCGCGCTCCGAAGATCCACTCGCCATCATCAATGACGCCATGGTGGGATTACAGAAATCCGGAACGAGATACACGACCGAGCCCGACCGCCGCAAAGCCATCGCGCTCGCAATCGGAAAAGCCGCACCCGGCGACATCGTCCTTCTCGCGGGCAAAGGCCACGAAAAAACGCAGACCACCCGCGAAGGTTCCCTTCCCTTCGATGATGTCGACGTAGCCCGCGAAGCGCTCGCCGCGCTCGGCTATGAATGCGATCCCGCAGACGCGAGTCCGGCTGGGAGCCGCGCATGAAACTCACTCTTTCCCGCATCGCCGAATTTGTCGGAGCGGCAGGCCAGTACGACCCCAACGCGTTGGCCCAGGGATATTCCATCGACTCGCGCACCATCCAGCCAGGAGAGCTTTTCTTCGCGGTTAAGGGCGACCGTTTCGACGGCCACGATTTCGTTGAGTCGGTTCTGAAACAAGGCGCGACTGGAGCTGTCATCCGCAAAGATCAGCTGGCCCGTTACACCAACTCCAAGGGCCTGCTCGCCGTTGACGACACTCTCGCTGCGCTGCAAACGCTGGCCACCGCCGTTCGCAAGCTATGGGGCAAGACCGCCATCGGAATCACCGGCTCGGTGGGCAAGACCACCACGAAAGAGGCCGTTGCGCACCTGCTTTCCATCAAATATCGCGTGCATCGCACCAAGGGAAATTTCAATAATCATTTTGGCCTGCCCCTCGGCCTGCTCACGCTCGAACCTGAGTACGATCTGGCCGTGGTTGAAATGGGTATGTCGCACGCCGGAGAAATTGCCGCGCTCGCGCGCATTGCGCAGCCCAATCAGGCCGTCATCACAAACGTCGCGCCCGTGCACCTGGAGTTCTTCGATTCCATCGCCGGCATTGCCCGCGCAAAATATGAGTTGGTCGAGTCCTTGCCCAGCTCCGGCACTGCGTTCCTCAACGCCGACGACGAATACGTCAGCCAGTTCGGCCGCGACTTCAAAGGCAAGGTCGTTTTGTTCGGCCTCAAGCCGGTCGCCGATGTCCGCGCGGAAAATATCGAAGTTATCGGCACGGAAGGCACTCGCTTCGATATGCTCTGCGGAGGACCGACCTGCAGCGGGATGCGTCAGCCTGTACACAGCCCGTTGCTTGGGCAACACAACATATATAACGTGCTCGCCGCCGCTGCGGTGGCGATGGACCACGGCATCACGCCATCCGAGATTGCCGCTTCCCTGTCCTCACTCGCGCCCGCCGACAAGCGCGGCGAGGTCGTCCAGGTCGGCAACATCTCCGTGCTCTACGATTGCTACAATTCAAGTCCAAAGGCACTAATGGCCGCCATTGACACCCTGGCCGCCATGCCTGCCCGTCGGCGCATCGCCGTGGCAGGAGAAATGCTCGAACTCGGCACAGCCGCCGAGAAGTTGCATCGCGATTGCGGTCGATACATGGCGGAGAAGAAGATAGATTCTTTGCTCGGCGTCCGCGGCATGGCGAAGCCGATGGTCGAAGCCGCCCGCGAAGCCGGCTTGAAAGCCGAATTCGTGGCCACGCCGGAGGAAGCCGGCGAATGGCTGGCACGCGAAACGCAAGAGGGCGACGTGGTGTTACTCAAAGCCTCGCGCGGCGTGAAGCTGGAGAAAGCATTAGAAGGTTGGAAAGCGGCGAGCGAAGCTGAAGTCCGCGAACGACGAACGATGAACGACTGACGACGGGGGTAAGTTTGCTCTACTGGCTGCTCTATCTGAAGCTCTATCATTACTTCCCGCCCTTCCGCATCTTCCGCTATCTCACGTTCCGCACCGCGTTTGCCAGTCTCACTGCGCTCTTCACCGGATTGATCGTCGGCCCATTCGTCATTCAACGCCTGCGCGATTTTCAAATTGGCCAGTACATCCGCGAAGAAGGCCCGCAAGCGCACCAGAAAAAAGCCGGCACGCCCACCATGGGCGGACTGCTCATCGCCATAGCAATTCTCGTCCCCACGCTGCTGTGGGCCGACCTCGCGAATCCCTTCGTCTGGATCGCCGTCTTCTCCACCGTGGCCTTCGGCGCAATCGGTTTTGCCGACGATTACCTGAAAGTCGTTCATCGCCGCAACCTGGGCCTCACCGCGCGCGCCAAGATCGGCTATCAGATCGCAGCGAGCGTGGTGATTGCCATTGCGCTCATCGCTCTCCAATACCGAGGAGAATACTCGACTAAATTGCTGGTTCCCTTCTTCAAGCAGTTTCGTCCTGACCTGGAGATCCAGCGCCTGGCGAGTTATCCCCACCTTTGGCCTGTCGCGTTTCTGCCCTTTGTGATCTTTGTGATCATCGTCATCGTCGGTTCGAGCAACGCCGTCAATCTCACCGACGGCCTCGACGGCCTCGCCATCGGCTGCACCGTGATCGCCGCCGGCGCGCTTGCGGTCCTAACGTACCTAAGCGGCCATGCCACCTTCTCCGCATATCTCGAATTGCAGCGCATGCCGCAGATCGGCGAACTCACCATTTTTTGCGGAGCCATGGTCGGCTCCGCTATCGGATTCCTTTGGTACAACGCGCACCCGGCGGAAGTCTTCATGGGCGACGTCGGCTCGCTCGCACTCGGCGGCGCAATCGGCACCGTCGCCGTCATGATCAAGCAGGAGTTACTTCTGCCCTTTATCGGCGGAGTCTTCGTCATCGAAGCGCTGTCGGTGATCCTGCAGGTCGGATCCTACAAACTGCGCAAAAAACGAATTTTCAAAATGGCGCCCATCCACCACCACTTCGAACTGCTAGGCTGGTCGGAGTCCAAAGTGATTGTGCGCTTCTGGATCGCGTCGCTGGTGTTCGCGCTGTTCGCGCTGACAACACTGAAACTACGGTGATCGTTGACCATAGCGTCATATAGAATTGTCATTCCGAGCAAAGCGAGGAATCTGCTTTCCTCGGCGGCAAAACCAACTTAATGGACCTGAAAGACAAACGCGTTCTCGTAGTCGGCCTCGGCAAATCCGGCGTAGCCTCCGCCCTTTTCCTGAAATCCCGCGGCGCCCGCGTCACCGTTTCCGACTCTAAGCCCGAAGCCGAGCTGCGCAAGGAGATTCTGCTCCTCCTCGAACACGGCGTCACCGTCGAAACCGGAGGCCACGGCGACCGCACTTTCCGCGGACAAGACATGATCGTCGTGAGCCCCGGAGTTCCCTACGATGCCCCGCAACTCGTCCAGGCGCGAAGCCTAGGCGAAACAGTCATCGGCGAAATCGAGCTGGCAGCGCGCTTTTTCCCCGGCCCCATCGCCGCCATCACAGGAGCCAACGGCAAAACCACCACCACCACGCTCGCGGGAGAAATCCTCGCCGCCGCGAACGTGCCCGTACTCGTAGGCGGCAACATTGGCACACCTGCCATTACTTTCGTAGATCAAGCCCGACCCGGAACCTGGGTTGTCCTCGAAGTCTCCAGCTTCCAGCTCGAAACCATCGTCGACTTCCACCCGCGCATCGCCGTGATTCTTAACATCACGCCCGATCATCTCGACCGCCACAAGACTTTCGCGAATTATGTCAACGCCAAGGCGCGCATCTTCGAAAATCAGCGAGGCGAGGACTTCACAGTTCTGAACGCCGACGACGCCACCGCCGCTTCCCTTTCCAGCCGCACACACGCGCAAATCATCCACTTCAGCCGCAAAAAGGAAATAGACCGGGGAGCTTACGTCCGCGACGGCGGCATCTTCTTCCGCGATGGCCAACGCCAGAGTGAAATCATGCTGCTATCCGAAATTCCGCTAAAAGGCGCGCACAATCTCGAAAACGTGCTCGCCGCAATTTCCGTTGGCATGTTGGTCGGCTGTGCGCCGGAGAAAATCCGCCAGGCCGTTCAGAATTTCAAGGCCGTCGAACACCGCCTCGAATTCGTGGCCAAGGTTGCTGGAGTCGATTATTACAACGACTCAAAGGCCACCAACGTCGACGCCACCATCAAGGCGCTCGAATCTTTTCCCGCCAACATTCACCTTATTCTCGGCGGCAAAGACAAGGGCAGCGACTACTCGCTTCTCAACGACCTGCTCCGCGCCCGTGTGAAGCGCGTCTACACCATCGGAGCCGCGGCCGCCAAAATCGAATCTCAAATCCACGGCACCGTCGAAATCGATCACGCCGAAACTCTGGAAAACGCCGTCCAGCACGCCGCAGCTGCAGCCGTTGCGGGCGACGTCGTTCTTCTCGCTCCCGCTTGCTCCAGCTTCGACCAGTTCCAGAACTACGAGCACCGCGGCAGCGTCTTCAAAGAAGCCGTGCAGTCGCTGGCAACGGCGCGAGTCGGTTGAACAAAAGCTGATTGCAGCGGCCCACAAGGCAAACGAGTAAAATCGTTCTTGCAACAGGAGGAGGCCATGTCGGACTCTGTTGAACTCCTCATACGCTGGATTGCCCGTGTATGGAGCATTCTGTGCTTCGCTCTGGTTCTCGCATTCACCGTGACTGAGGCTATCCAGCGGAGTGGCCCGCCGCCGACACTCAACGAATGGCTGGGTCTGATCTTCTGGCCCATTGGAGTTTGCGTGGGCTTAGCCGTCGCCTGGTTCCGTGAGGAGTTGGGAGGATCCGTTGCCCTGGGATGCCTGATCGCCTTTTATGTTTGGAACCTTGCCCGCTCCGGACATTGGCCTCAGGGTCCGTTCTTCTTCCTGATTGCTGCGCCCGGCCTGGTTTTTATCCTCGCGGGATTTCTATCGCATCGCACCGCCGCCCCTCGAGCGTAGAAGACCCCTCTCCGCGTCGCTGAAACGGTTGCCAAGTTTGAAGACCGGCGGTGGAACCAACAGAGTTATCCTCCATCCGAAATCCCCGCCCGAAACTCTCCACGCCTCCGCGTCTCCGTGGTGAAATGAAATTAGCTAGCAACGAGCAACTATCAACCGAGAACTGTTGTTATGGCCAAGCGCGTCAGTGTCGATCGTTGGATGTTCACCGTCACCACGCTGCTTGTCTTCGTCGGCCTGGTCATGATCTTCTCCGCCTCGGCCGTCATGGCCAAGGAGCGCTTCGGCTCCGCCTACGAATTTCTGCTCAAGCAGTTGGTCTGGGCAGTCGCCGGCCTGGCGGTCATGCTCATTGCCATGAAGATCGACTACAAGCGCCTCCAGCACCCGGCGCTGGTTTTCACATCGCTCGGCATTACCACGCTGTGCCTGATTTCCGTCTTCTTCCTCGATCGCGCGCACGGCACGCACCGCTGGTTTCACTTAGGACCAGTCTCATTCCAGCCGTCCGAATTCGCCAAGCCCGCCATCATCCTCTTCTTAGCGTGGTTCCTGAGCGGCAAAGCCGCGGAAAACAAAACCAGCTTCATGGACGACTGGCGCAGCACGCTCATCCCCGCCATCGTGCCCACGTGCGCCTTTCTCGGACTTATCGTCTTCCAGCCCGACCTCGGCACTGCCATCGCCTGTGCCGGAATCACCGCCTGCATCCTGTTCGTCGCCGGCATCCGCCTTCGCTATTTCGGATACGCCTTCGCCGCCGCCATCGCTCCCGCTCTATTTCCTGATCTTCCACGTCTCGTATCGCCGCGACCGCATCCTCGCCTTCATGAATCCCTACGCCGATCCCAAGGGCTTCGGCTTCCACATCATTCAGTCGCTCATCGCCGTCTCCACCGGAGGCGTTACCGGCCTCGGCCTGATGGAAGGCAAGCAAAAACTCTTCTATCTCCCCGAGCCCCACACCGATTTCATCTTCGCCGTCACCGCCGAGGAGTTAGGCTTGGTTGGAGCGCTCGCCGTCATCCTCTTATTCGCCATCTTTCTCTGGCGAGGCACGCGCGCCGCCCTGCGCACTCAAGATAACTTCGGACGCTATCTCGCCGTCGGCATCACCAGCATGATCACGCTGCAAGCCTTCATCAACATCAGCGTAGTCCTGGGCCTGATGCCCACCAAAGGCATCCCGTTACCCTTCGTCTCCTACGGAGGCTCGTCGTTATTCGTAACGCTGGCATGCGTCGGCGTGTTACTCAACATCACCAAACAGGCGGAGTAGGGGAAAAGAACTTCGGAAAACCATTTGACGAAATTGGTTCGACACCGTACCACGCGGTCGGATTTCCCATGTACCGCGGTTTTCGAGACAAGAATGAGTCGGCGGTTACCATCGACAGAATGGCCGACTACGCCGCCGGAGCGTGGAGTTCATCTTCAGAACCCCACACCCGCCACTCACCTAGTACTTCAGCGTCTCCTGCGTCGGCGTGACTTTCAACCCATATCCGCATTTCGGCGTGGTAGTTGAACCGGCCGGAGCCGCTGTCCAGCTCGGACTCGAAACCACATCCATGTTCTGGTCATAGAGCTGAGTCGTAAAGACAGTGCTCTTATTGCCCTTTGGGAAATCCTTGCATTCTGTAACTCCGTAGATCTCCATCACCGCGCCGAAGGCCCAATTCCATATCTGCCCATCGCTCGGAGTTTTCGCCAGAGTTGTTTTCTTCCCTGTCGTCTGATCTTCACTTACGATGTTCCACTTGGCGCAGTAAGTGACTCCTGCTTTACACGTGGAGGTGATTGTCCCAAGGATCGTATCTCCCGGGCTGACCTTCACCGGGGTGCTCTCCACCGTGGTGCCGTTAAGACAGCAGTTCCAACTGGCTATCGCCCACGGTCCGGGCGCATACCACTGCAGCACAGGTTGTAGAATGCTCTGCACGGCGTCTATGTCTTCCAGTCCGTTAAAGAAGAACAGCGTCTCGCCGTTATTGATTGCCGGCTGCGGCGGCACTGGCCAGGTCGAGCTGACTTTGCCATACGACGTGCTTGTGTCTACCCATATGCTTTCAAGCCAGCCGTTCACCGTTGGCACTTCTTTATCGCTTACCTTCAAAAAGTCATCGGTCACAAGTGCGCCGCTGGGCGAGTAACGCGGATAACCACACGCCGGAGCGTTCGCATCGGCTGTTCCATCGGCATGTTCAATCCGCCCATCGGCCAGGAGCGTCTCGCCCTCTACCGTCCGCAGGACACACGAGGGATGGAAATATCCGAACGGCGTGATCACGTAGTTTTCCGGCACTTGCGGAGGCCGATTCGGCCCCGCAACCGCCAAACCGTCAGCCAAACGAGGATCAGCCGCCTGCGCGTTGAGCGAGCCGACGCACACAAGAAGGACCGCTAGAACAAAACTAATTCGATAAGAGCTAAACAGCCGGAAAGCATACATCGTAATGATCCTCCAGATCGCGCTGTGGTGAGCTTAAGGCCGAGCCAACCAACGAGATAACCGGCCTGTTGGGTGATAAGTATGCCCCAATTCCGAAGGAAAAAATAGTGGAGTGTGCATGGGGCTGCGCAACCTTTTGCGCCTCCGTGATAGATTTTGGTTTGACCATGCGCGTCATCATCGCGGGTGGAGGTACAGGCGGACACGTTATCCCCGCCCTGGCCATCGCCCAGCAACTCACGAAGCAATTTGCCGCCGAAGTGCTGTTCATCGGCACTGCGCGTGGCATTGAAACGCGCCTCGTCCCGCAGGCAGGATTCTCGCTCGAACTCATCCAGGTTGGCGCGCTCAAGAACGTCAGCCTGCTCACGCGCATCAAAACCATGTTCGATCTCCCACGCGCGCTCTGGACCTCGGGCCGCATCGTCTCCGACTTCCGCCCCGACATTGTCATTGGCGTCGGCGGTTACGCCTCCGGCCCCGCGATGGTCGCCGCGATGCGCCGCCGCATCCCCACGCTGGCTTTCGAGCCAAACGTCGTCCCCGGATTCGCCAATCGCATGGTCGCCCGCTTCGTCTCCGCCGCAGCCGTGCATTTTGAGGAGACCCGCGAATACTTCCGCAACGCCAAGGTCACCGGAGTTCCAGTGCGCGAAGCGTTCTTTAATCTGTCTGCGAGAGATACCGTTGGTGGAAACAGCGTCCCCACACTGCTGGTCTTCGGAGGCAGCCAGGGCGCGCACGCGATTAATCAAGCCATGATGGAATCTCTGCCCGGATTGCGCTCCAAGGTTCCCGGAATCCACATCATTCACCAGACCGGCCAGCGCGACTACGAGTCTATCGACGCCGCATACCGCAGGCTGGGAATGACCGGCGGATCGCCGCCCGCGCCGTCTGGCTCGGCGCCAGCCGTCTCGGGCGAAGTCCACAAATTCATCGACGACATGCCTGCAACTTTTGCCCGCGCCGATCTGCTCGTCTGCCGCTCCGGAGCCAGCACCGTAGCCGAGATCGCCGCCGCTGGAAAACCGGCAGTCTTCATCCCGTTTCCCCGCGCCGCCGACGACCACCAGAACGTCAACGCGCGCGCCCTCGAACGCGTGGGAGCCGCTGTGGTAGTCGAGGAATCGCATCTCGAAGCCGCGTATCTGGTGGATATAATCGCTGCCCTGCTCAACGATCCTCAGCGCCTCCGCAGCATGTCAGCCGCAGCCAAGTCGCTGGCGCACCCCAACGCGGTGCAGGAGATTGCGGAGATGGTGAGAGGGCTGGCCGGAGACTCCGCCTCCGCCGACTAACGCTGATCAACGCAGATCAACGTCTTTCGGTCGAGCGGGATTGTCCGCCCTGGGACAATAAGCGCGAACGCCAGAAAAATACAGGCGCCTTTGCGGGGTCAAGCCTCGGCCCCATTTGTCAACCTCAGCACCAGACTGAGCACGTGTTCCACTGCCCGCAAGGCCCTGTCAGTGACCTATCCCCGAGATGGATATGTTTGCTTTGCCGGTCGCCATGTTGCCGCTGACGGTCAGCGTAGCTCCTCGCCCGCCCTTCGCCGACGGCGTGAACGTGACCTCAATCGTACAGCTCACCGTTGGCGTCAGCGTGCTTGGACAATCGCTGCTTTGCGAAAAGTCGCCCTCGTTTTGTCCGCTGATCGCAATGTTGCCGATCGTCAGATTCGTCTGCCCGCTGTTCGTAAGCTGCACCGGCAACGTCGTCTGGCTGTTCACCGCGTGTTGTCCAAACATCAGCGGCCTTGGGCTTAACGCAGCCACCGGGTCGATCACGTTCGCGGTCAGGCTGACTTGCTGCGGGCTGCCGGCGGCATTGTCTGCAATGTCCAGAGTCGCCGTCAGCGTGCCCACCGCGTCCGCCAGGAAGTCCACCGCCACCACGCAGACTTGCTTCGGCTTGATTTGTCCCTTGCAGTATTCCACCAGCCGATAGGCGGAGGCATCGGCTGTCCCGGGCACAATCGAGACTCCACTCACCGTGACCGTGGATGTACTTACATTGGTGATCGTGACCGCCAACTCGTGGTAGGTGTTATTCAAATACACCGTGCCGAAATCGAGCGTGGAGTGGGAGAGTCGCAACTGCGCCCCAGCAAAGTTCGCGCTCACGCTCTGCGGCCCGGTCATGGTTACAGTGGTCGAGGCGCTATTCGCATTGGCCACGCTGCCGGTCCAGTTCGAGAACGCATAGTTGGCATTCGGTGTCGCGGTCAGGGGCACAACCGTGCTCGCGGCGTAGTACGTGCCCGAGGGCGGCGTAACCGTTCCTCCCGCGGATGGATTCGCCGCCGTCGTCAGCAGGTACGCGGTGTTGAAGGACGCGGTGTAGCCGGTCACGTTGGCCGAGGCGGTCACCTGGTGAGAAATTGCGCCGCCGTCAGACCAACTGCTCCACGTATATTGCGTGCCACCCGACCCTTGCGGTGAATTGGTGGCGATGGTATGCGGCGAGCCAATCGTCCAGGAGACGACCACGGGTGCGGCTTGAAGCGTGCCGCCATCCACCGAAACCAGCAGTCCAGACGGGCTGGTGCCAACTGTGACGGTGACGTTGCTCTGATTGACTACCTGGCCGCCGGCCAGCGTGCC
>CAWDPB010000085.1:0-33610 GCA_963804075.1 uncultured Acidobacteriaceae bacterium
CGTCACAAATGACGGCTCTGCCAATTCCATTTTTGCGTGATTTCGCGGTTGGGGCAAGTCTTCTTTGGTGGAGGGTACGAAGGTGGGCAGCAGCGGCGTTCGAGGCTTCATCTGGATGACGCGCGGCGTTAGGCGTGTACGCGAGGAGCGGGCGTCCCTCCTCCGGAACCTGGAGCATTCTTCCCACTTCACCGAGTGCCAAGGCGCTGGGCTAGATGGGTCGCCGCCCCCCGTTCTTTCACAATTTCATAACAATTTGGCGGTAAAGTGGCGGGCTTGGCGGCTGCCCACGGGCGGATGTGTCTCCCTAAACGAGGGAGCACGCCGGGCCTGACCGAATCCTCTAGCTGCTAGTACACTTATAGTCATGGTTGTCAGCGAGACCAGCTCTAAGAAGAACGACGCCAGCGCACAAAAGAATGGCGCCAACTCCAAGAAGAATGGCACTGGCACGGCCGCTCGCCGCAAGCGGCGGAGTGCATCCAGCAACGGTTCCAATCATAATGAGTCCGCCGCTCGTGCACTCGAAGCTTCTTCGCTCGACAACCCTTTGCTCGACGATCCTTCACTCGATGACCCCGCGCTTTACCTGAACCGCGAGATAAGCCTGCTGGCGTTCCAGACGCGCGTGCTGGAAGAGGCGCAGGACGAGCAAAACCCGCTGCTCGAACGATTCAAGTTTCTTTCCATCGTCGGCTCCAATCTGGACGAGTTTTTCATGGTGCGAGTGGCTGGGCTGAAGGGTCAGCTCGAAAGCGGAGCGCTCGAATCCGGCCCCGATGGCATGACTCCAAGCGAAGAGCTGATCGCCATTCGAGAGCGTGTCACCGATCTCTACAAGGCAGGGCAGGATTGCCTGCGCTCTCAATTGCTGCCGGGACTGAAGAAGGAAGGCATTCACGTCGTCGACTACGCGCAGCTCACGCAAGCGCAGATCGAAATCGCGAACGGCTATTTCACCGATACCGTTTTTCCCACGCTTACTCCGCTGGCCTTCGATCCGGGCCGGCCGTTTCCGCATATTTCCAATCTCAGCCTGAACCTGGCCGTGCTGATTCGCGACCTGCAGGGCGTGGAGCACTTCGCGCGCGTCAAAGTGCCAGACAGCTTGCCGCAGCTTGTTCCGTTGCAAAGCGTGGTCAAGGAGCAGAAATCGAAGTCCAAAGCAAAGCCACCCAAGCCGCTATATTTTGTTTGGCTCGAACAGCTTATCGTTGCCAACCTGCAGTCGCTCTTTCCAGGCATGGAGGTCATTGAGGCGCACCCGTTTCACGTGACCCGCGACGCCGAAACCGCCATTCAGCAGCTGGAAGCCGCCGATCTGCTCGAATCGGTGGAAGAAGGCGTGTGGCAGCGCAGGTTCGCGGACGTCGTGCGGATGGAGATCAACGACACCATGCCTTCGGATGTGCTCGAAATTCTCCTCAAAAATCTGGAGATTGAGAGCGGCGACGTTTACAAGATGAAAGGCCCGCTGTCGCTGAGCCGCCTGAAGCATCTACTTTCGCTGGACCGTCCCGATCTCAAGGACAAGCCGTTTGTACCCAGCCTTGTTCCCGCGTTGCAGCCGCAGGATGAAGGGGAAGATATTTTTTCCGCGATTCGCCGCCAGGACGTTCTGCTGCATCATCCGTTCGATTCGTTTCAGCCCGTCGTCGCGTTTCTGCAAAAAGCGGCGCGCGATCCGGCTGTGCTGGCCATAAAGATTACGCTCTATCGGGTCGGACGCAATGCCCCCGTCGTCGAAGCATTGCTCGAGGCGATCGACAACGGAAAACAGGTCGCGGTTCTTGTGGAGTTGAAAGCGCGTTTCGACGAAGAGAGCAATATCGAATGGGCGCGGCGGCTGGAACGCGAAGGCGTCCATGTGGTCTATGGATTGATGAACCTCAAAGTCCACTGCAAAGCGGCGCTCGTGGTTCGGCAAGAGAAAGACCGCATACGGCGCTACGTGCATCTTTCCACCGGCAACTACAACAGCGTGACGGCGCAGCTCTATACGGATATCGGCCTGCTCACCTGCGACGAAGCGATTGGCGAGGACTGCACCGACCTGTTTAATTACCTGACGGGCTATTCGGCCAAGATCGAATACCGGAAGCTGCTGGTCGCGCCGGTCAATCTCCGCGATCAACTGGAACAGTTGATTCGGCGCGAAATCGAGCACCAGAAAAACGGGAAGCGCGGCCATCTGATCTTCAAGATGAATGCTCTGCAAGACCGTCGCATCATTAAGTTGCTTTATGAGGCGTCGCAGGCGGGAGTGCAGGTCGATCTGCTGGTTCGCGGCATTTGCTGCCTGCGCCCAGGCATTCCAGGCATCAGCGAAAATATTCGCGTGACCAGCGTGGTGGGCCGGTTTCTCGAGCACAGCCGCATCTTCTACTTTCACAATGGCGGCGAGGACGAGATCTACCTGAGCAGCGCCGATATGATGCCGCGCAACCTCAATCGCCGCGTGGAACTCGCTTTCCCCGTGCAGGACCCCAAACTGATTCGCTACGTGCGCGACGAAGTGCTGGAAACGTATCTTTCCGAAGTCGTCAAGGCGCGGCATATGAATTCCGACGGCACGTATTCGCGCGATCCCCGCAGCACAAACCGCGGCGAGATGAACAGCCAGGAGTGGTTCATCAAGCAATCGTCAAACCGGACAGTGGCCACCTGATTACCTTATGTCACTGATTCAATTGCACGTTTGATTCGTCCCGTACTCTTTCTGGCAACTTATTTCCGCTTCATGTGTTCATAATGAAGAATAATTCTTTAAGGATGGCTATGCCTTACCGCCGCATGACAGCTTGGGGACAGCGGTTTTGCGCGCTCTGCGCAATGCTGCTGCTCTGCGCGACCGCGGCTAGCGCCTCGGCAACCTTGTTCCTCGAGGAGCCCTACGGCAAGATGGGGTTCTTTACGGCCACAGGCCATGCTGCCGTTTATCTTTCGAACGTCTGCGCCGATTCCCCGATCGTTCTTCGCCGCTGCCTGCCGGGAGAGACGGGAGTCGTCATCAGCCGCTACGATGGCATTGACGGATACGACTGGCTCGCTATTCCGCTCATCCCTTATCTTTACGCGGTCGAAAAACCGGAAGATATTCCTCTGTTTGCCGACGCCAAGATGGTCGCTTTTCTCCGCGATCAATATCGCCGCAAGTATCTTGAAAAGGTAGCGCCCGACGACCCCAGCGGCGAGACTCCTGGCGGAATCTGGTATCAGCTAGTTGGGTCATCCTATGACCGCACAATTTATGGTTTCGAAATCGAAACCACGTCCGAGCAGGACGACGCGCTGATCCGCGAGCTGAATTCTTCGCCCAACAGTTCTCACTTTCACCTGGTCTGGAATAATTGCGCGGATTTCGCCAAACACATCGTTAATTTTTACTATCCCCGGTCGCTGCATCGCAGTGTCATCGCCGACGCCGGTATTACCACTCCGAAGCAGATGGCAAAGATGATCGTGAAATTCAACGCCCACCATCCTCAGTTGCACTTTTCGCGCATGGTGATTGCGCAGGTTCCCGGCAGCATGCCGCGCAGTTCGAACGCTCACGGAGTGGTGGAGTCCTTTTTCAAATCGAAGAAGTACATTCTGCCGAGCGCGCTGGTCAGCCCGGTCTTTGCCGGCAGCGTCTTTGCCGTCTTTGTCGGCACGGGCGCAGGCCGGTTTGAACCAGACCGTAATGCCATGGTCTTCAATCCAGACGGTGGTTTCGAGCCGCCGCTCTCGAGCGCAGAACGCAAAACATATCAGCGTCAGTTCAAGAGCCTGCTGGCGGAGTACGGCGACCAAGCGCCCGACGAGCGCATCGACAAACAGTGGGAAAAACTACAGTCGCGAGCCAAGACAGCTTTCAACGATGAGGGCGCCCCAATCCTTCAATTGCGTTTCGACGACGGATTGGTTCGTGTCGGCGCCGCCGCCGGGAATGTTCTCGATAGCAACTCGGCTCCCCAATTGGTCTGCGAGATTATCGAAGCCCGGCTTCAGTCGGAGTTGTATCACTCCACCCGCCGAGGAGTTTCGCGCAGCGAGATTGCCCGCGATTGGAATCTTTTGCAACAAGCCCAGAGCGCAACAATCGGCGGGCGTTTTCCGCTGAGCGCGGTTTCGACTTTAATACCGGCGCCGGCAAACGCTGCGCTCGTAAACGCCCCGTAGTGTCAGCTTTCATTTACCATCGGCCAAAATCGTTTCATTTCGCGTCAAGGCTCGGAAGCTAAGGATTTCGCTCGCATTTTGTTGTCGGCCGCGAAGCGTATAATAGGGCTATCATGAGCAATCTTGAGTCTTCTTCTGTTGTCGATATCTGTGACAGGGTCAAACATTTAGGATACAAAGTTTCCGGTCGAATTCGGCTTTACGGCGAGGAATACGAGGTCGTTTCCGATCCGTTTCTGGAAGCCGATTGCGTTGCAGTTCATGTCAAGAGTGCAAAGAATCCAACGGTGAGGGTGCTCCACCTTCCTGCAACCGTTCTGCAAAATGCCAAGCGCCAAAAGCCGGCCAAAATAGCCTGAGGAAACTCGGATAGAAATAGTCCGTTGATTCCCGTGATCTTTCTGTCTTCTGGTGTGCGTCTGTTTTTCCGTCAGGAGGCGAGCCTTACTGTTTTCTGCAATGCGGCCGGCCCGTCCCACGCCGCCAGCTTCCGGGATACAATTCAGTTTCGCCCACTCATCAATGGACGCTCTCCAAAAACTCTTTGAGCGGCATTTCCGCGTTGCGGCGGAGCGCGTCCAGCCTCTGCAAGGCCAGCTCGGAGGGTCGGGCCGCAAGATCATTCGTCTCTCCACCGATAAATTCAGCGCCATCGGCATTCTGTACGATGTCCGCGAAGAGAACGTCGCCTTTATCGAATTCTCCCGCCACTTCCGCCGCCACGGACTCCCGGTTCCGGAAATTTATGGCGAAGATCTCACCTGCGGCGCTTATCTGGAGCAGGACCTCGGCGACACGACCTTGTTCGAATTTCTGTCGCGGCATCGCTCCGGCGCTGAAATTGCCGCGCCAGCTATCGAGGCCTACCAAAAAGTTGTCGCGATTCTGCCGCGCTTCCAGGTCGAGGCCGCTCGCGACCACAATTACAAAGTCTGCTATCCCCGCGCCAGCTTTGACCGCCAGTCCATCGCATGGGATCTAAATTACTTCAAGTATTATTTCCTTCGCCTCGCCGGCATTCCGTTCAACGAACAAGCGCTCGAAGACGATTTCTCCCGTCTGACCAAATTTCTGCTTAACGCCCCTCGCGATTTCTTCCTCTATCGCGATTTTCAATCCCGCAACATCATGCTCCTCGACGGCGATCCGTTTTTCCTCGACTATCAGGGAGGCCGCAAGGGCGCGCTGCAATACGATATCGCCTCGCTTCTCTACGACGCCAAGGCCGATCTTCCGCCCAGTCTTCGTCAACAATTCCTCGACCGGTATTTGGACAGTCTGGCCAATTTCGTTGCGCTCGATGGCGCGGAGTTCATGCGCTACTACTATGCGTACGTTTATGTGCGTATTCTTCAGGCCCTCGGTGCATATGGATTCCGCGGTTTCTACGAGCGCAAGACGCACTTCCTGCAAAGCGTGCCATTCGCGCTCCGCAATATTCGGTGGCTGCTGCATAACGTCGAATTGCCCATCGCGTTGCCCACGCTCACCGAGGCTTTTCGCAACATGGTCAGCTCCGAAAAGCTGCAAGGGTTCGCTTCCGCCGCTGGTCAGCTTACCGTGCGTGTCGGAAGCTTTTCGTTTCATCGCGGCCTGCCCGCCGACGAAACCGGCAATGGCGGCGGTTTTATATTCGATGCGCGCAGCCTCCCCAATCCCGGACGCGAAGAGCGCTTCAAAGCCCTCACCGGCAAAGACGCGCCCGTCAGCGAATATCTCGATCAGCAGGAAAGCGTCCGCCAGTTTTTCGCCAGCGTGATCGCGCTCATCGATTCCAGCGTCGCAAGCTACCAGACCCGTGGTTTTAAGAATCTGATGGTTTCTTTCGGATGCACCGGTGGCCAGCACCGTTCGGTCTATCTCGCCGAGCAACTGGCCAAGCACCTGCGCGGCTCAAACGGCGTCGAAGTTGTCCTCCATCATCGCGAACTGGAGAAGCAGAACTCATGAAAGCGATGGTCTTTGCGGCCGGCCTTGGCACTCGTCTCCGTCCGCTCACCGACGACCGTCCCAAGGCGCTCGTCGAGCTCAACGGCCGCACGCTCCTCGAAATCACGTTAGCACGGCTGCGCACCTTCGGAATCAACGATGTTGTCGTTAACGCGCATCACTTCGCCGACAAGCTCGTCGATTACCTGTCAGCCCACAACAGCTTCGGCATGCACATCCAGGTTTCGCGCGAAGACGAGCTGCTCGATACCGGAGGTGGTTTGAAGAAAGCGGCGCACTTCTTTCTCGGAGATTCGCGCAATCCCGATGAACCGATCCTCATCCACAACGTCGACGTCATCAGCACCATCGACTTTGCTCTTATGGAGCAGGCTCACCGCGCCGACGGCGCTCTCGCCACCTTGGCCGTTCAGAAGCGCGAATCCTCCCGCTATCTGGTTTTCGACGAGCACCGCCAGCTCTGCGGCCGCCTCATCGGGAGCGACGCCACCGCCGAGATCGTGCGCCCATCGCGCCATGCCGAGTCGTTGGCTTTTTCCGGAATTCACATCATCTCACCGCGCCTTCTCACTATGCTCACGGAGAAGGGAATCCTCTCCATCATCAATTCGTATCTGCGTCTTGCCGGCCAGGGCGAAAAAATCCGTGCCTTCCGAGCCGACGAGTATTCATGGCGCGATGTGGGGAAGCTTGAGGATCTGGAACAGGCCGCGCAGGAGCTAAAAAGCGACAAGCCTGAGGGCCCAGCTACGTAACTGAGGAAGTTGATTTTCAACGCCTGGCTTTGCCGACATTTCTCGGTTCTCAAGAATTCTCATTCCGAGCCGTCCGAAGCCGAGGCGAGGACGAGAGAGGGATCTGCATTTCCTCTCCCACCTCACCTGATAATCTTCAAACAGACTCACTCGGAGACTGCAACTCAATTGCCGCCTATTATCAATGCGCAGGAAATCTCGAAAGCCTTCGGAGCGAAACCGCTTTTCCAGAATGTGTCCTTCACTATCTCGGAAGGCGATCGGATCGGGCTGATTGGTCCGAATGGGTCCGGCAAATCAACTTTGCTGCGCATTCTTGCTGGGTTGATGGAGCCTGACGGCGGAAACGTGGCCGCTCGCAAGCGCACTCTTCTTTGTTACGTTGAGCAGGATTCGCGCTTTCCCGCTGACACTACTGTGCGATCGGTCATCGAGGGCGCGCTTGATCGTTGTGGCGTTTCCGGAACCGAGCGCGGTGCGCGTTTTGCTGAGATTCTTGGACGAGCGGGTTTTGAGGACCTCGACGCTTCCACAGCTGCGCTTTCTGGCGGATGGCTGAAGCGGCTTGCCATCGTTGAGGCGTTGGTGCAGCATCCTGACATTCTGCTGCTTGACGAACCCACCAATCACCTTGATCTGCTCGGGATCGAGTGGCTGGAAGAACTGCTGGCGTCGGCTGCATTCGCCAGCGTGATCGTCAGCCACGACCGCTACTTTCTTGAAAACGTCACCACGGATACGGTGGAACTCAATCGCACTTATCCCAATGGTTCGCTGCGCGTGCATGGAACGTACAGTGAGTTTCTGGAAAAGAAAGAACAATTTCTGCACTCTCAATCGCTGCGCCAGGAGGCGCTCGAAAACCTGGTGCATCGCGAGATCGAGTGGCTGCGCCGAGGCGCCAAAGCTCGCACGCGGAAGTCGAAAGCGCGCATCGACAAAGCGGGCGAGCTTATGGGAGAGCTGGCTGATCTGAACTCCCGAACTCAAACTGGCACTGCACAAATCGATTTCTCCGCAACCGACCGCAAAACGAGGCGCCTGATCGAACTGGAAAATGTTTCCTACAACTTTGGTATCGCTGATACGGCGGGCAGCAAAACGGACGGCGAGCAAACGAGGGACGGCAACACGGGCGGCCGCACCCTGTTTGCGGGCCTCAACTTCATCATCACCGCCGGAATGCGCGTCGGCCTCGTAGGTCCAAACGGCAGCGGCAAGACAACGCTGCTTCGCTTGCTGCAAGGCGAGCTCGCGCCCACCAGCGGCGAGATTCGCCGCGCCGACCGCCTGCGCATTGTCTACTTCGACCAGCGCCGCACGCTCGATCCCGACGTCACCCTGCGCCGCGCCCTCGCGCCCGACGGCGATTCCGTCATCTTCCGCGATCGCGTCATTCACGTCGCCGGATGGGCCGCGCGCTTCCTCTTCACCGGCGAGCAGCTTGGTCAGCCCGTTGGGCGCCTTTCTGGAGGCGAACGCGCTCGCGTCCTGGTCGCGCAGCTTATGCTTCAGCCCGCTGATATTCTGCTGCTCGACGAGCCTACGAACGACCTCGACATTCCAACGCTAGAAATTCTCGAGGAGAACCTGATCGATTTTCCCGGCTCGCTTGTGCTGGTCACGCACGATCGCTACATGCTCGACCGCATCGCAACTGTAGTGCTGGGACTGAATGGCCAAGGCGGAGCCGAGCGTTTCGCCGACTATCCGCAATGGGAGGCTTGGCAGAAGCAGGCTCGACAGGCTTCGTCAGTTACGTCAGGATCCGCAGTTACCTCAGGATCGTCGGCTGCATCGCGTGAAAGAAATCAAGGTTCAACCACCGCGAATCCATCAACGACCAACGGTGAAAGAGTATCCGCGTCGTCGAATGCTCCGTCGAGAAAAAAGTTGTCGTACATGGAAGCGCGCGAATATGCGGGGATCGAACAGCGCATCGCCGACGCCGAGCAACTTGTGCAAACGCACCGCAAGGAACTCGAAGATCCCGCCAACGCGACCGACGCTGCGCGCTTGCTCAGCGCGCAGTCCGCGCTCAATGCGGCCCAAGACGAACTCGACGTGCTTTACAAACGCTGGGCCGAACTGGAAGAGAAGAGCGGCTGAATGCGGTCGGAAAATCCCATGGTGTATGCGGCAGTGGAATCTGAACCGAGCGGTGTTTTAGTAACTAGAAAAATAATTTAACCCCTCCCCCCCTCCCCCATCGAATTCGCGGAAACTGTTTGGGGTCAGTTACTTACCCGCAACATCTTCCTGGCAAAGGAGTTAGCCGTTGGAATCGCGCTTTTGCGGCCTTTTCGCTACCTACCTTAGTAGACACTCGACGCATTTAATCCAGGAATTTAATGATTTTATGGGGAATTAAATCGCGGCCGCGAGTTTACCAAAGAGTAACGAGGATTGTAGAAGTTAGAAGTCAGATTGCAGAAGTGACTCAGATTGAAGATTGCAGAAGTCAGATTGCAGAAGTGAAACCGACTTCGCTGGCGGCTGCCGCTGGGGCATCGTTTGCTTCGGTTTTCAAAGAGCCGGGAGTACGGTTTGGGACGCCTCGCCTCTGGAGACGGGCGCAGTTCCCCATGATGCAGTGTCGAGTGATGATCGCACTGATTTTGGTGCAGGTCTGTGATGGCGATTACGGGGGAAATGTGATGAAGACGTGGGGGATAAACGTCACGTCTGTCCTCACATTATCCCCAAGGCATGCGACGAGATTACAGGAAGGACCCACATCTGCCAAAACCAGGCAGATGTGGGGCACCGTCGGGGTGAAGCGGATCTGGGCCACCAGCCAATCAGCCTACCCTCCATCGATCACTTTACAGAATAGTCCTTAACTGCGCGCCGACACCTAGAATTCAGCGCTGTCTGAATCAACCCATAGGAATCGAGTGTGAGCGTCAAGTCGCCATTCAGCACCTTTGCGGGCACATTGGGAAGTAAGTTTACTTGTGCCACGGGTTTGGCGGTAACGTCAGACACAATCACGTTGGTCTGGAGAACGGCTGAGGCTGAGGCCCCGTCAGTGGTGGACACGCACTGAGTCAGGACCTTTTGAGGGGTTGTAGACACAGTGCCGCTGCCGTAGCGCAACGGTGCAGCAGGATACTGAATCGGGTCGCCGCACTGCCCGTCCTTCAGCCTGCGCTGATGAACAAACACCCCGCCAATTTGGGCGTGACCACCCCCAGTGGAATCCTTTCCAGCATAGAGGTGATAGCATCCGGGCCTTGGATTGTCCTTATATACGTTGCTGCCGTCTTTATCGAAGTTGATCGTGGCGGGATTTACCTCCAACCCGTTATCCGCCGCTTCGGGATCAACCTGATAGCCGCCAAAGTCGGTCGCACAGACATTTGTCTCATTGTGAGAGCCGTTATCGTCTATATAAACGCCATCGGGCCTACCAACCGGGCTTGGCCACGGAGCTCTTCTTTTATCCCAGAACTGACCGTTAGCCGCCTGCGTCACCAGAATCGAATACTGGGGCAGCGACGAGCACATATAAACGGGGAAAGTCGGATCGTCGTAACTCGGAAACCAGGGGTTTGACCGAAGGTGAAGATGTAGGGTTTTTTCTGCCGGCCCTGATGCCGAGAACTGGTCATTGGGTATCTCGATTTTTAGCAAGCCCATAGAATAGGCAGGGACATCTAGCTTCCTGCCTCCAAAACTCAAGAGGGTGTCTTTGTCTCCAGTGCTCAACAGGTAGGCGTCGGGCTTCGAACGTCCCTTATACAGTCCCACCCCGGTCACGAAAAGGCTAGTGGTTAACCCTCCATTGTCCTTCACAATCGAAAAGCCAGTAGACGGTACATCCGGCAGGGGACTGGCGGGTATCGGCAGAGACTGAATAAGATTTCCAGCAGTGTCCCCGGCTTGAAGAATCCTCTTGTAGGCGGCATCGTTGATCTGAGTAATGGTGCCATCCAAAATAGACTTGAACAGCAACTGATTCTGATTTACGTCATCTTGTAGCTGTTTGATGCGAGCCTCAGCATCAGCATTCAATTTTGTCACCTGCTTAGTCGCAATCTGATCCAACGTGAACAACGCTTCCTGGATGATGGCACGCAACTGTTCAAGCCGCTCAGCTAAAGCGGCGTTTCCTTTAGAAATCGCGTCATCCACAAGCGGGCCGAGCGCCAAGTTTACCGGGTTAAGTTGCCCAATTAGTCCCTTGGCTTGTCCAATTGGATCAATGTCCGCACGGGCGGGAGTCAACTGAGCCACCAATAAGACGATACAAAGTAACCTGCAAATTGTTGTTCGCATGGGTCCATCACCTCTTCTTTCTATATGACATCAAAGCCGATCACACCAATGAACCAACCGGCTAGGCATGGTGGTTACTGTAGGCAGACCTCCGCCCTCGCCAGCTTTTCGCGTTACGCACGAAAAGTGGTTGCACATCGTAATTGCGGTTAAGTTCGAGGGGAAGTCATCAACGGGAACCATCTATGCTTGCGCCGCTGGCCCCATGTGTTCCTGTCGATGAAGCGAGGACGTTACAATAGCTCCACTAAAGTGTCAAGACAATTCTGCCAACTTGTCGGTCGCACATGATATGTCCGGTTGAGATAGTAGATGAAATGTCCGCTCGGCGGGCGGTGAGGATGGGAGACCATGCGAAGCATGGAAGCTTATCCGGGGGCTGCGATGGATGAAGCGAGGGGACAGACGGGCAGGACGTACCGCAATTCTCAAGTCCGCTTACCCCTTCGCGAAATCAATATACCCGTGCTGCACGTCTGTTCGCGTCAGCTTTACTCGCACTTTGTCACCTACGTGAAGGCCTTGCGCGCCTTGGGCTAGTAGGCCTTCTACGTGCGGTTGCAGAACGCGCACAAACGTTCCCTTTGGAGTTACGCCTGTGACCATGGCATCGAACATTTCTCCTATGCGATGGCTCATCGCTACCGCGGCCAGGCGTTTGGTCATCTCGCGCTCTACCTTGCGCGCGGCATCCTCTTTTTGCGTGCAGTTGGTGGCGATGGTGGCTAACTCGTCATCCGAATAAGGTGCCGCATACGCGCCCGGCTTGGCGTCGGGCGTCGTCTTATCGAGAAGGGCCTTGACTAGGCGCTGCGTGACTACGTCGGCAAAGCGGCGGTTGGGGGCGGTGGAGTGGGTGTAGTCCTGCACGGCCAGGCCGAAGTGTCCCTGCTCGGGGTCGCCCGGGCGCTCGAGCACATATTGGCCGGGGCCCATCAGCTTGATGACGGCGAGCGAGAGGTCGGCGAAGTGATCGGGATCGGCGGCCTTGCGCTTGAGCAGAAAATCGTTGAGCGCCTTCGAATCGGCCTGCGCCGGAAGCGACTCGCCCATGGTGGCCGCGAGGCGCACGATGCCGTCCCACTTTTCGGGAGTCTTCACAATGCGCCGCAGCGACGAAACTTTTTCCAGCAGGCGCGCCACCACGCCGTTGGCGGCGATCATGAAGTCCTCGATCAGCATGGTGGCGCGGTTGCGTTGCTGCTTGACCACATCGATGGCGCCGCTATCGAGTACGACGGGCATCACTTCGGCGGTGTCGATGTTCAGGGCTCCGTGCTCGAAGCGTACCTTGCGCAGCGCCTGCGCGGCCTGATCCTGGAGCTTGAGCTGAGCCTGCAAGTCGGCGGAAGCGGCGACTTTTGGCGGGGCGGCTCCGGTGGCTTCGAGCCATGCGCCGACGGCGTTGTAAGTGAGCTGCGCCTTGTTGCGGACGATGGCGCGATAGACGTCGCTCGACTGGAGCGCGCCGGTGGAATCGACGACAAACTCGATGACGATGGCGGGGCGGTCGACATCGGGGAGCAGAGAAGAGGCTCCGGTGGAAAGCTCTTCGGGGAGCATGGGGAAATTGCAGATGCCGGTGTAGACGGTGGTGGTCTCGCTGGCGGCGTGCTGGTCGATGGGCGTGGCTTTGGCGACGAAAGCGTCGACGTCGGCGATGCCGACCATGACTTTGATGCTGCCATCGGGAAGGCGCTCGGCGACTTCGATCTGGTCGAGGTCCTTCGAAGTGTCGTTGTCAATCGACGACCACAGCAAATTGCGGAGATCGCGCACGCCGTTTGTTGCGGCTAACGACGGGGGATTGGCCCGAATCGCGGCCAGTTGCTGCGGGACACCGTCCGGAAAATCAGGCTCGAAGCCGTTCTGCAACATGATTTGTTTGGCGGTGGCCTGAAGATCGAGATGAGTAGGATTTGAGTTATTCATGCACTCCGCTTTCGGAAATATAGATGTCGAGGGTAACACGAAGTATTGTCTGGGACGTTTCTGCGTTTGGCGTCTGCTTGGGTTGTGTACTGATTTCGAGAATAAGAGCTTTTAACCGCAAAGGTCGCCGAGGAATTCGCGGAGTTCGCCAAGAGAAGCGGTAGAAACCAGGACACTGCTCCCGCTTGGTTCATAGTGCTTTCCGGCAATTCCTTCGTGTTATTCTATTTACACCTGCTGCGTTTCTTCCTTTTGGAGCGATTTCCGCAGTAACCAAAACATCATGCTTTCAGTCAGCAATGTGTCGATGCGCTACGGCGCGAAAGTTCTGTTTGACGAAGTCTCCACCAGCTTCCTGCCGGGGAGGCGCTATGGCGTGACCGGGCCGAATGGCGCGGGTAAATCCACGTTCATGAAGCTGCTCACCGGCGAGATCGAGCCACAGAAGGGCACGGTCGTCCGCCCACGCAAGCTCGGCGTCCTGAGCCAGGACCAGTTTGCCTTCGACCGCTATCGCGTGATTGACGCGGTGATCATGGGCAATCGCCGATTGTGGGCGGCGCTCGAAGAACGGGAAACGATCTACTCGAAGCACGAGATGACCGACGAAGACGGCATGAAGCTGGGCGAACTCGAGGGCATCGTCGGCGAAGAAGACGGGTACACCGCCGAAAGCGATGCCGCGGTTTTGCTACAGGGACTCGACATTCCTGATCACGAGCACGAGCGCAAAATGTCGGAAATTCCCGGCGGGCAGAAAATGCGGGTGCTGCTGGCGCAGGCGCTGTTTGGCCATCCGCAGGCGCTGCTGCTCGACGAGCCGACCAACCACCTCGATCTCGACTCGATCCACTGGCTGAAGACTTTTATGAACGAGTATGAGGGCGTGCTGATCGTCATTTCGCACGACCGGCACTTTCTCAACGGCGTGTGCACGCACATCGCCGACATCGACTACGAAACCATCATTACTTACACGGGCACCTACGACGACATGGTGGTGATGAAGACGCAGGTGCGCTCGCAAATCGAATCGCAGAACGCGCAGCGCGAAAAGAAAATTGCGCAGCTCAACGAATTCATCGCGCGCTTCGCCGCCGGCACGCGGTCAAGCCAGGTGCAGTCGCGGCGCAAGGAAGTCGAGCGGCTGCAGGTAACCGAACTGGCGAAATCGAATATTCAGCGGCCATATCTCAAGTTCGAGCAGAAGCGTCCATCGGGCAAGCACATTCTGGAACTCGAAGGAGTGACGAAGTCCTACGGCAATGCAAAAGTGGTAAACGGTTTCACTGCGAGCGTACTGCGTGGGGAAAAGATTGCTCTGATGGGCCGCAACGGCGCCGGCAAAACCACGCTGATACAGGCGCTGTTAGCCAATGCGCCTACGGTCACGAACGCCGAACTTCGAGCCACGAGCGGATACGACGGCGCGTTCATCGATTCCGGCAAGGTGATCTGGGGCCACGAAGCGGCTGTCGGCTACTTCGCGCAGGACCATAAGCCGCTCATTCAGCCGGGAGTCAAGGTGCTCGAATGGCTGCACCAGTGGGATCCTTCGGCATCCACCGAAGAGATTCGCGGGTTGCTCGGCCAGATGCTCTTTCCACGCGACGATGCCGACAAGAAAACCGAAGTGCTCTCCGGCGGCGAAGCCGCACGGCTACTGTTTTGCAAGCTCATGTTGCAGAAGCCGAACGTGCTGGTGCTTGACGAGCCGACCAACCATTTGGATCTCGAATCGATCAACGCGCTGAACATCTCATTGCAGCGCTACCAGGGAACCGTGCTCTTGGTAACGCACGACGAGGATCTCATCGACGAGGTTGCCACGCGGATCTGGCACTTCGAGAGCAATCACAAGATTACCGATTTCAAAGGCACCTATCAGGAGTACGAGTCGGTTCTAGCCTAGGATTGCCGGAATTTAGCTGCCGGGCGCGGACGAGTTGATTCCCGTGGATACATCGGCGGTTCGGCGATTTCCGTTCTGTCAATTAGAGGTGGGCAATCCGCTTAACCAGGGCCCGATTGCTGGCGATCCATTCATGGTTATGGAACTCGCCCTCGGATCTCCGAAAGACCTTGCGCGCTGCGGAAACGGACGGCGCGCTTTTGCTGGGAGCTATAAACTGAAGGCTGAGACCTTCCTTTGATTACAGATTGCCACGTTCATATTGAGCCTTACCAGTTCTTTCGCCCGAAGCGCTCGCGCTGATGAAAGTGAAGCGGCCTAACTTCGAGGAGATTGAGTCGTATAGCCGGTCGCCTAAGGCATTCCTCAAATACCTGGATCGATGCGGGGTGGAGCGCGCAGCCCTGATTAATTATGTTGCGCCCGAAGTAATCGGATTTGGCCCGGAGGTGAATCAGTTTGTTGTGGATTATGTGAAAGAGGATCCGCGGCGGCTGATTGCATGTGGTTCGCGTGCATCCCCGGCACAGCCAAAACATTTTGGCGGACGTCGAGCACATTCTGCGGCTGGGGATACGGATGATCAAGATTCATCCGCCGCATCAGTTGCTTTATCCCAACGATTATTTGCGCGGGGTGAAGGAACTGGAGATTATTTATCGCGCCGCGGAGGCGAATGGGATTCCAGTGATGTTTCATACGGGAACGTCGGTGTTTCCGGGGGCGCGGAACACGTATGGCGATCCTATTTATGTGGACGACGTGGCAGTGGATTTTCCGAAACTGAAGATTTTGCTGGCGCATGGCGGGCGGCCGCTGTGGATGGATACGGCGTTTTTTCTGATCCGGCGCCATGCCAACGTTTATCTGGATATCAGCGGGATTCCGCCGCGCAAGCTGCTTGAGTATTTTCCGCGCCTGGAGGAGATCGCGGCGAAGACGCTGTTCGGGACGGACTGGCCGGGTCCGGGCGTGCCGGATATGAAGCAGGATGTGGACGATTTTCGCGCCCTGCCGATTTCGGAGACGATGCGGGAACGGATTGCTCGGGGGACAGCGGCGGAGATCTGGCCTCGCTGAGGTTTGAGGTAGAGGTCAGATTGCAGAAGTGAATGCGCTGCGGGGCATGGCACGGCTGGGGTTGTTGCGATATAAAAGAGGGTTGGGAAGGCGACGAATATAGATTTCCTGTTCGTTGTTGTCACATGGGGTGCGGCTCTCGAACGCATTGAGACGACAGTGTTTGGAATAACAAGTGTGGATCATTGGGTGAGGAATTATGTCTAGCGTTACAAACTTGCATGCGCCAAAGGGATTGGAAGGGGTGGTCGCGACCACTTCGAGCATTTGCTATATCGATGGAGATGCCGGGGTGCTCGCCTATCGCGGATACGACATCCACGACCTGGCCGACCATTCGACGTTCGAGGAAGTCTGCTACTTGCTGTGGTTCGGGCGGCTGCCCAATGCGGACGAACTGAAACAGCTGAAGATGCGGATGGCGGAAGAACGCAAGCTGGACGCTTCCATTTATTACAGGCTACAGCTGACGCCTAAACATGTTCCGCCGATGGACATGCTGCGCACGGTGGTCTCTTCGCTGTCGTACTACGATCCCGAGTATGACAAGAACGACCACGACGCAAATGTGAATAAGGCGATCCGGCTAACGTCGCAAATCGCGATGATCGTTGCGAATTACGACCGCATCCGCAAAGGCAAGCCGACGGTGCAGCCGGACCGGTCGCTATCGCACGCCGCAAATTTTCTGCTCATGCTGAATGGTGAAGCGCCCTCGGCGATCGCCGAACGCGCCTTCGATATGGCGCTGATTTTGCATGCGGACCATGAACTGAATGCCTCGACGTTTGCCGCCAGAGTGACGGCAGCCACGCTTTCCGATATGCATTCGGCAGTCACCTCGGCCATCGGCGCGCTGAAGGGGCCGCTGCACGGCGGCGCGAATGAGGCGGTATTCAAGATTTTGATGGACATCGATCAGGCGGGCGCCGACCCCGTGGAGTATGTGAAGGGACTGCTCGCGCAGAAGAAGAAGATTCCGGGCTTTGGGCATCGCGTCTATCACACGGAAGATCCGCGAGCGACGCACCTGCGAAAGATGTCCCACGATCTGGGAGAATCGAGCGGCAATCCAAAGTGGTTCGATTACTCGAACAAGATCGAGGAATTTGTAAAAGCCGATAAGAAACTGAATGCCAACGTGGATTTTTACTCGGCTTCCACTTATCACACGCTGGGGATCGATGTGGATCTTTTCACGCCGATCTTCGCGGTTTCGCGCGTGAGCGGATGGACGGCGCACGTGATTGAGCAGCTCGACGATAACCGTCTGATACGGCCGCGCGCGGATTATATGGGGCCTGCCTATCCGCAAAAGTACGTGGCACTAGAACGGCGATAGACCGACGAAAGACTGGCGATAGCCCGGCGGTAACAACCCTCCCATCTGACGAACCGTTCCGTGCAAACCCGCACTGGGCGGCTATTCCGCGCATGTAATGAACCCCGTTAGTCCCTGACCTCCTGTCATTTGCGTCACTGCAATAATCCGCAATAATGTGCAATCTAGGCCTTTTTCGGATCGTGGGGCAGCGGAGGTTGGATCCCCTACGTGCCGGTCCCCCAAGAGGCGCACATCTTTCTGTTTCAGGTGAGGCTCATGAAGCGGATTTCAGTATGGCTGGCGATCTTGAGTGTGGCTCTGGTGGCGCAACTTTGCGCCGCGCAGTCTGCGTATCGTGTGATTCCGGTGGTGAACGGGGGTACGATCAAGGGGACCGTGAAGTGGCAAGGGGCGTTGCCGCACCTGGCAACGTGGGAAATCAACAAGGATCCTCAGGTTTGCGATCCCCAGGGCCAGAAGCACCGCAACCTGGAACGGTTGATCGTTTCCGAAAGCGGCGGCGTGGCGAATACGGTGGTGTATCTACGGAACATTACCGCTGGGAAGGCGATGGACCTGCCGCTGGAGCGGCGGTACCTGAATCAAAAAAGCTGCCGTTATGAACCGCACATTTTATTGGTGCCGCAGGACGCGACTCTGACCGTGCGCAGCAGCGATCCGTTGCTGCACACAGTACACATGTCGGGGAGCGCGGATTACAACCTGCCGTTTACGAGCGCGGGCCAGGAGATCAGCCGGCCGATGACGCGCGAAGGAGTGGTGGACCTGCGCTGCAATGCCGGGCACGTCTGGATGAACGGGGAAATGATGGTTGCGACGAATCCTTACTATGCAGTGACCGACGCCGAAGGCAATTTTGAGCTGACCAATGTGCCGCCAGGGCAATATGAAATCGTGGCGTGGCACGAAGGGTGGCGGGTCGTTGGCGAGATGCCCGTTTACGACGTGATGACGCAGGCGCGCGTAAAACGGCCCACATTTTCCGATTCCGTGACCTGGAGCAAATCTGTGACGGTGAAGCCGGGAGCCGCAGCGGAGGTGCACTTCACGCTGGGCGAGAAGAATCCTGAGTTTGCGCAGGGGCACTAAAGACTTCTTACAACCTCAGATAAAACAACGCCGCGTTGAAGCGAATCGGCTTCGGGACGCGGCGTTCGGTTTTTTTGGGGGACCCCCGGTAGAATAGAAACCGAGTCATGCGCCGGGTCTATTTCGACAACAATGCGACCACTCCCGTGCTGCCCGAGGTTTTCGAGGCGATGCGGCCGTACTTTGGCGAGCAGTTCGGGAATGCCTCGTCGCTGCATCATCATGGACAGGAGACGCGGGCAGCGGTCGAGCGGGCTCGGGAATCAGTGGGCGCTTTCGTAGGATGCCGCGCGGCGGAGATCGTCTTTACGAGCGGCGGCACCGAGGCGGACAACTTGGCCGTATTTGGCGTGGCGCGGGCCGGGGATCACGTCATCACATCGAGCATCGAACATCATGCTGTGCTGAATGCCTGCCGGTATCTGGAAGAGCGCGGGTGCGACGTAACGTACATTCCTGTGGACAGCCGTGGGGTGGTTGATCCGGGAGATGTGAAGCGGGCGCTGCGGCCGAACACGAAGCTGATCTCGATCATGATGGCGAATAACGAGACTGGCGTTGTGCAGCCGGTGGCCGCGATTGGACGGATTGCAGCCGAGGCTGACGTTTATTTTCATACCGACGCGGTGCAGGCGGCGGGAAAGATTCCCGTGTGTGTGGATGTCATTGGATGCGATCTGCTGACCATCTCCGGGCATAAGCTGCACGGGCCGCAAGGCGTGGGCGCGCTCTACGTGCGGAAGGGAACTGAGTTGGAGGCCCGGCAGTATGGCGGACGTCATGAGCGGTCGCGGCGCGCGGGGACGGAAAATGTTCCGGGGATTGTGGGGTTGGGAAGGGCAGCCGAGATAGCGCGGACGGCGCTGGACGGCGGCGAGGATCAAAGGATCGGGGACCTGCGGGATCGGTTGGAGCGGGAACTCTTGAAGATTGAATCGACGAGCGTGAATGGCGCGGACACCCACACATCGCAAAATGCGCGATGTGTGGGGCACCCGCATCCGAGTCTGACTTGTGTGCCGAATACTGCGAACATTTGTTTTGATGGCATCGACGGCGAAGCGCTGCTGATCGCGCTTGATTTGAAGGGGTTGGCGGTTTCAACAGGAGCAGCGTGTTCATCCGGCGCGATTGAGCCTTCGCATGTTTTGCTCGCCATGGGTTTGACGCCGGAGCAGGCGCGGGCAGACATACGGTTTAGTCTAGGGAAGCAGAATACGGCGGAGGATGTAGACTTCGCGGTGAGGCTGGTCGCGGATACGGTGGCGCGGTTGCGTGAGCTGTCACCGGTCTGGAAAGTAGCCGCGAGCTTCGAGCCGCGAGCTGCGGGGTAAGGGATTAGGGTGCCGCTGGGTAGGGGTGTTATTGTGCAACAATCTGTCATCCTGAGCGAAGCAGATGCAAGCGAAGCGCAGCATCTGCGAGTCGAAGGACCCCTACTCTTTCAATCCCTCATTTGCCGCCGCAAGGCATTCTCCCCGTGCATTTGTAAAGTTGATTATCCATGTGTGCAGTTAGGCGCTATGAGCTAACGGCCAAGAGTTAGGAGCTAAAAGCTTGTCTACAGAAACCATCGCCGTCGCTATGTCGGGAGGAGTGGATTCCTCGACCGTGGCGGCCATGCTGCGCGCGGAGGGGCACGAGATCATCGGCCTCACCATGCAGCTCTGGAATCAGCGGCGGCTGGCGGGGCACGAAGGAATGCCCGAGTCGGTTACGGGGAGGTGCTGCTCCCTCGATGATGTTTACGATGCTCGGCGAGTGGCGGAGACGATTGGGATTCCTTACTACGTCGTGAATCATGAAGAGCGGTTTGAGCGCGACGTGGTGCGACCGTTTGTCGAAGAATATCTAGCGGGGCGGACGCCGATCCCGTGCAGCCTTTGCAACAATCACCTGAAGTTCGATCAGCTTCTCATAGTGGCCAGACAGATTGGGGCGGAGAAGATTGCCACCGGGCACTATGCGCAAGTCGGGTTCAATGAGACGAGCGGGCGGTGGCTGCTGAAGCGGCCAGTAGATCGGTCGAAGGATCAGACTTATTTCCTGTTTGGCCTGACTCAAGAGCAACTAAGCCGCACGTTATTTCCTCTTGGTGGAATGAACAAGCCGGAAGTGCGGGAGCTGGCGCGTAAGTACAATCTTGTAATCGCAGAGAAGCCGGACTCGCAGGAGATTTGCTTTGTTCCCGGCGGCGACTATAAGCGCTTCCTCGACGCCTATCTCGCCGAGCAGGGAGATTCAAGGCGCGTTGAAGTTGGCGGCGAGATGGTGACTGCCGAAGGCGAAGTGATCGGCGAGCACGCGGGCGTCCACAACTTTACCGTTGGGCAGCGCAAGGGGCTGGGCGTGGCAACGGGCTCTCCGCTATATGTGATTCAGATCAAGAACGACACGCGGCAAGTTATCGTGGGGCGCGACGAGGCTTTGTATTCGCGTACTCTGCGAGCGCGGCGCGTGAACCTGATCTCGACCGACGCGATTCGCGAGCCGATGCGCGTGACGGTGAAGATTCGGCACAAGCATCAACCGGCTGCGGCGGTGATTGAGTCGTCCGGCGCGGACGAGGTGATGGTGACGTTCGATGAGCCGCAGCGGGCGATCACTCCGGGGCAGGCAGCGGTTTTCTACGACGGCGACGTCGTCGTGGGCGGCGGCTGGATCGCGGACGCCGCTGCGCATCCTTAAGAAGTTCCCTAGGGTTTCTGTCCCCTTGCCGGTTGCGGAGGCCAGACCTTCCCGTACATGTCCAGCCATTCTCCTATCGGCTCGGCTTTCTTGCTCTCGGAGCCCATGCGCAGTACGTTCCCGTCGAGATCCTCGACTTGCATCTCGCATGCCCACGGGTAGTTTGTTGGAGGATGGCGAATCTTGGCTCCTGTGCGGTCGTACTCTTCCAACAGAGCGTCGACATCCTCGACCCCGACCCAGATCCAGGTACCAGGATTACCCTGGTCGCCCTCGCTCAGAAAAATGTGGCATTTGCCGCGGGAGACCGAAGCGAAAAAGGGAGGCTGCCCCTGAGGGAAGGCAAAATCCTTCTTGAACCCGAGGACTTGCACGTAGTAGTCGAGGCTTTTGGGGACGCTTTCCACGCGCAAGATCGGGCAGACTCCCTCAAAGGCTACGGGTGCTGGTGTTGTAGGTTTGGGTGAAGACATTCGGTTGCCTCCGAGAGATTAACTAAGGCAGAAATTGTATCGGAGATAGCTCCGGAATGGCGACGCGGTTACCGATGTCAGCTTTTGGGCTACGAAATGGCACATTCGTGGGCTGGATTTGCCGATAGGAGCAGCGGTAGGGTTAGCTGACGACGGGACCTGTAGGCTCTCCCCAGGTGTGGTTCCGGCGTGGGGAGAAACTTTATGAAAATCTGGCATCTTTGCTATGCGGCGTTAGGAATTGCGGTGGCGCGCTGGGTGTTCAAGCGTCAATCTACGCCGGTAGCCGATCCGATTCAGCGCCTGCGAAGTTCCGGCCTTCTGTAGGGCGTTTTTACTTGGAAGGGCTTGGCCGCGCTCCCGTTGCGCGCACTTCGATCTGTGCGTGTCCGGCCCCTTATATTTCATCCTCTAACCGGGGTACTGCGTGTTACTCCGGTAACTTCCTTCCTGTTACGACTCGCATAAAATCCAGATAGCGGCGTAATCGAGCTGCTTTGGCGGCGCTGTAGCTGGCGTACCTGGGCAAGGTGTGCCCCAAGCGGTCGGCAGCGGAGTCTATGGTCGGCAAAATCTCAATTTTCTCGATAGCGTTACTGATCCTGGCCTGGCCGATAACGGTGGCCGCTCAGGACGATGCGACTTCCCTGGGAGACTTCGCTCGCAATCTGCGCAAGAACAAAGGCCAGCAGCAGGCCGAGCAGGCACCCGAGCCGGCGCGTACCCTGCCCGTCAATACCGTGATCGACAACGATAATTTGGGACAGGTGATGGAAGAAGCGAAGAAGGCGCGGCCCGTGGTCCAGAACAAGACTGTCCTTTCCATCGATCCCAGTGGGAATACGCTGAGGGTGACGTCTCCCGATGCCACTTGCAGTTTGTCGTTTAACGCGCGCGCCAGCGCGTTGCTGGTCAGGCCGGCGCTGATTGAGGACTTGCCGCTCGATCAGCTGATCAAACTGGATGGTCCCGGTTTGATTCAGGACAATAGCCTGCGCCTCGATGTGTTCAACGGAACCGACTGGGACTTGCGCGAAATTACCGTGGGACTAACTCTGGAACGAAGGCCTGGCGACAGCGCGGACGTGGCAGCACGGGCCCGCGTGCTGCCGGCGACAAACAAGAGGGCGCGCCGGCCATGCAGCGCCGCTCGGATGTGACTTTGCTATACCACCTGAAAACGGATACCAAGGCGTTCGCGACGGCGGCGATCCGCGAAAATATAGGGATCACGCCCCAGGCCGATGAAAACTGGCGCTGGTCGATTGTGGAGGCGAAGGGGATACGGCCGGCTGGAGCGCGAGCCGCGCCCGAATCGTTATCGCAGCCGTTGTATGGAAATGTCGGTCAGGGCGCCGGTGGGAAGTCCGCGGCCCCACAGCAGTGAGAGTCCGCGTACAGTTCCAGCTTGTCCTCCACTGGTTCCCGCCGCTTGTGTTCAGGAAATGACCCGCTGCCGAGTGCGTTGTACCCGGGCAAACGTTGTGTCGAACTGCGGCGGAGTGGTAGTCTTACTGAGAAAATTCTGCCAAACTGGGCGGGCGTAGTTCAGCGGTAGAACGCCAGCTTCCCAAGCTGGATGTCACGAGTTCGATCCTCGTCGCCCGCTCCATCAGTCTGAAAGCCAGTTGAGCGCTACTTTCCTGTCGTGGAGGAGGAGGCAGCTTGCGACAAGGCGCGCAGTTGGAACAGCCCAACTCCCAAACCACCTACCGCACCGGCCAGCAATCCCAGCAGCAGCAGGACAAACACATTTTCGAGCGGGCTCTTTTTCTTAGCCACAATTCTCCCCTTTGACCAAATCGAAGATTACTTCATCAGTAGTTTAGCATGTTCCCTTCCATTTAATCCGCGAGACAATTACGTAAGTCATTGAGATAAATGGGATTGCAGCCCGCTTTTGCGGGTGCGGCGAAAAAGATAAAGAAGCTTGCAACTCCATGCTGCGCAAGAGCAAAGATAGTTCTCTAGCTCGGCAGCTTGGTTTGCGCGGCCTTTTCGTTAGTTTTAGATTCTGTTTTTTGCAGGTTGATCCCCTTTTCAGGAGACGCCGAATGAAGGCATGCCGCGGTACGGTTTCCGCTCGTTGCTTTTCGATCTTTCGCATCGTCCTCTGCGGATTGCTCCTCGTGGGCTCGTCCTTAGCGCAACACGACTCCGGCGATGCGCCAAAGAATCCAAGCGGTGCGGCCACACCGAAGCCGAGATGGCGGGTAGGGCTCGTCCTCGAAGGCGGTGGAGCGCTCGGATTGGCGCACGTGGGCGTGATCCGCTGGCTGGAGGAGAATCACATTCCCGTCGACATGATTGCCGGCACAAGCATGGGAGGTGTCGTGGGCGGCATCTACGCCTCGGGAGAATCCCCGGAGCAGATCCGAACGCTTGTGCGCAACATTCCGTGGAATAGAGTGCTGGGTGGCGAGACGCCGTATCGCGACCTGGCTTTCCGCCGCAAAGAAGACCACCGGGAATATCAGAACGCACTCGAATTCGGTTTGAAGCACGGGACAGAGCTGCCCAGCGGATTTAATTCGGGTCAGCAAGTCGGGTTAATTCTGGACCGCGTGGGCCTGCCTTATTCAGAGATGAAGAGCTTCGACGATCTCCCGATTCCTTTTCGCTGCGTGGCGACTGATCTGGCCTCGGGCAAGACCGACACTTTCAATCGCGGGTCGCTGGCAATCGCGATGCGCGCGACCATGTCCATTCCGGCATTCTTTGTTCCCGTGCGGGAAGGGAATCGGGTGCTGGTCGATGGCGGCCTGCTCGACAACCTCCCCGTGGATGTGGCACGCGCCATGGGCGCCGACATAGTGATTGCGGTCCACTTGCAGGAGAAGCCGTTCAATCCCAGGGCACCGTTAACCTCGGTGGGCGTCCTGGAGCAGTCGGCGAGCGTTTCGATCTCCGCCAACGAACTGGCAAGCATGGAAAAAGCCGACATCGTGCTGACCGCAAACTTGCAGCAGTTCGATGCCACCGATTACACGAAATTCGATTCCATTGAGGCGGAAGGGTACAAGCGGCGCAGCAGAAAAAGCGCCTTGCTATCGCGGATTCAACTCGACGAAACGGATTGGAACGCGCTGTTAGCGGCACGGGCAGCCAAGCGCCGCACGCCTGCGACCCCGGAGTTTGTCGAAGTGACCGGCGCAACCGGAGACGTTCTGGAGGGACTTCAACACAAACTAGCGGGCCTGGCCGGGCAGCCACTGGATATTCGCAGACTCGACCACAAAATGATGGAGATCACCGGCCTCGGGCGTTTCGCCGTGGCAGGCTATGAGGAAACGACGGAAAACGGCGAAAGCGGATTGCTTATCAAGACCCAGGAAAAGGAATACGCGCCTCCCACCGTGCATCCGCTGTTCGTGATTGACGGATCGGATTACAAGAACGTGTTGTTCCAGGTCGGTGCGCGGGTTACTTTTCTCGACGTGGGCGGATTCGGTAGCGAATGGCGTAACGATTTCGTTGCCGGCTCCGAGTATGGAATGAAAACGGAGTTTTTTCATCCTTTCAGCTTCCATACCGGATGGTTCGCGGCAGTACATGGAACGGCGGACAGCAGCCCCTTGAACGTGTATCAGCGGGACCGAATCCTCGGCGAGTATCGCGACCGGACATTAGGCGGAGGGCTGGATTTTGGATATACGTTCGGGCGCAGCGCGGAGATGCGCCTCGGATACGAGTCGGGATACCAAAAGATCAGCGAAGATATCGGGACGCCGGTTGCACCCGCTGTCCGCGGTCACTATGGAATGACTACGCTGAGTTACCGCTTGGATCGATTTGACGATCCCGTGATCCCCCGCCGTGGCGAGCGCATCGAATCGACTTTTCATTTCTACGACACAAAGCCAGGGACGGGAGAAGTCGTTCCTACGGAGGAACTGCGGCTGGGTCTGGCCGAGCGGACGAGCGAAAAGTCGTCGTTCTTGTTCTTCGCCTCCGGTGGTACGTCGTTCTCGACGCGCGATGCCGGGTTCCCTCCCTTCAGCCTGGGTGGCACTCTGCGCTTGAGCGCATACGGAACGAATGAGCTGCTGACGAATCAGTACTTCCTGGTGCAGCCGGCATTCCTATACCGTTTGCGCCAAATCTCACCGCTGCTAAAACAGAATGTTTATTTGTTGTCGATGTACGAAGCAGGGAAGGCCTATGGGCAAACCAACAGCACAGCGGATGTGGATCAGGATGCGACCATAGGCCTTCTTTTTCAGACGTTCTTTGGGCCTGTTGTTTTCGGTGGCAGCCTCGGCGATAACGATCACCGCAAGTTCTTTTTCAAAGTCGGGAGGTTTTTCTGATGCTGCCTTGAACTGCGCGCGCGATCCCGGCCATGCTAACCTTCTAAGGACTTATCAGTCCCAAGTCATAGTTGTGACTTTCGCCGGCGCCGCCGGCCAAGCGGAGGAATAGTCCCCTTATGAAGTCTATCCAAGTTGTCGCCATCTTATTGCTCTGCGCGAGCGTGCTTTTTGGCCAACAACCGAATCCCGCAGGTGGCGCCGAGCCCCATACGTATTCGCTCATTCCCGGAATCGACAAGGCGTTGATGGATACCACAGCGGACCCGTGCGTGGATTTTTACCAGTATGCATGCGGCAACTGGGCGAAGTTGCATCCAATTCCCGCCGACTCTCCCGACTCCGATCAGTTCTACAACCTCGACCAATACAACCAACAGGTTCTTCACGGAATTCTGGACAAAGCGGCGGCGGACGACCCCGCACGCGATGTAAACACAAAGAAGATTGGCGACTATTACGCCAGTTGCATGGACGAGGCGGCCATCGAGAAGAAAGGGCTGGCATCGCTCCGGCCCGAACTGGACCGGATCGACGCGCTTACCAGCAAGGATCAACTGCCGGAACTGCTCGCGCATTATCAGTTGATCAATGTGAACGCGTTTATTGGATTTGGGTCGCAGCAGGATTTCAAGGATGCGACGCGATCAATCGCCCAGGTAACACAGGGCGGGCTGGGGCTTCCCGAGAAGGATTACTATCTGCGCGAGGGAGCGAAGGACAAGGACATTCGCGATCAGTACGTCCAGCACGTTACGAACATACTGAAGTTGCTTGGCGCAAGCGAAAAGCAAGCGGCAAGCGACGCAGCGGCAATCATGAAGCTGGAAACGGAACTGGCGAAAGCCTCGCTTGACGTCACCTCCCAGCGCGAGCCACACAATGTTTATCACATGATGCCGACCAGGGAACTACAGGCTCTGACGCCGGTTTTCAACTGGGAGCGTTTCTATCCTTCAAGCGGAGTTCCCGCAATTACCGAGCTCAATGTGTCCGAGCCCGAGTTCTTCAAGGGCATGAACCGTGTGATCGCCGAGACTGATCTTGCGACCATCAAAGCCTACTTGCGGTGGCAATTGGTGGCTTCGATTCCGGGATCGATTTTGCCCAAGGCGCTGGACGCCGAGAAATTCGACTTCAATGGGCGCAAGCTGGCGGGAACTCCCGAGCAACCGCCTCGCTGGAAACGCTGTGTGCGCAGCACGGACGCTGAGCTCCCGGAGGCTCTGGGCAAGGCATATGTAGTGCAGCAGTTCCCGGCGTCGAGCAAGGTGAAGGCGCTGCAAATGATCCACGACATCGAAGCGGCTATGGACAAGGATATCGACTCGCTCGACTGGATGAGCGCGGAGACCAAAAAGCGCGCGAAAGAGAAACTGCACCTCATCGCAAATAAAGTCGGCTACCCCGACAAATGGCGCGATTACTCGACGCTGGAGATCGCGCGCGGCGACGCATTTGGAAACAATCTGCGGGCGACGGAGTTCGAATCGCGGCGGCAGCTGGCGAAAATCGGAAAGCTGGTGGACCGCCAAGAGTGGCTGACTTCCACTCCCACGGTGAACGCGTTCTACAACCCAAGCATGAACGATATCAATTTTCCCGCGGGAGTCTTGCAACCGGCGTTCTTCGATGCCAGTCAGCCCGACGCCGTGAACTACGGCCACATTGGCCTGTTCATGGGGCACGAGATCACGCACGGGTTTGACGACGAAGGGCGCCAGTTCGACGGGCACGGAAACCTCGAAGACTGGTGGACGAAGGAAGACGGAGAGAAGTTCACGCAGAAAGCGCAGTGCATCGTCGACGAGTATGGGCAATTCAGCGTTGGGGATACCAAGATCAACGGCAAACTCACCCTCGGCGAAAATACAGCGGACAACGGCGGAATGAGACTGACGATTCTGGCTTTCATGGCAAGAGCCGCCGAATCTGGAACGGATCTGGAGAAAAAATCGCCAGACGGATATACGCCAGTGCAGCAGATGTTTCTGGGGTTCGCGCAGGATTGGTGCTCGGAGTGGCGGCCGGAGCTGGAGCGGCTGGTCGCAACCACCGATCCGCATTCTCCCGCCCGCTTCCGCGCCAACGGAGTCCTGGTGAACACGCCGGAGTTCGGAAAGGCATTTGGCTGCAAAGTGGGCCAACCCATGATGCCGGCCAAAACCTGCCGCGTCTGGTAGGGAAGACTAGGCCTTTTAATTTTGTCATTCCGAATCGTCCACAGCCGCGCTTGCGCGGCGCGGACGGGCGAGGAATCCGCATTTTTCCGCACCTGTAAGCTGCTGGGGGAATGTGGTTTTCAAACCGAGCCGCTACTTTGTCCCTGCGGGTCTCGACGAAAGTGCCAACAGCAACCTATGATGAACATAAATCCTTGTGAGGTTTATTCATGGCAGAACCATCTTATGAAGAGTTGAAAGCAAAGCTCCAGGAATTGGAGAAGCAAGTCGAGACCAAGAAGCGCAGCGGCGCAATGGAGTTTCGCGTCAGCGAAAAGGGTGGCGTGAGCGTCTATGGCCTTGGCCGTTTTCCGGTGACGCTCTACTACGAGCAATGGACCCGTCTGCTCGACGCCGCCCCAGAGCTTAAAGCATTTCTCGAAGAAAACAAAGGCAAGCTTAAGTTGAAACAGGGGTAAGCTGCGAAATGCTCGCCCTGCGATGTGTTAGCGGCTTGCTCGTGATGTTGATCATTGGGTGCTCCAGATGAAGCGGTTTGTCCTGTTCCTGGTAATGCTGAGCGCTGCGTGTTTCCCGGCCGATTGTCTCGCCGGAAGCGAGGACCAGCAAGCGGAAAGAAGCAAGCTCATCGCGCTGGAGAATGCCTGGAATCAGGCCCAGATCCGCCGCGATGGCGAAGCACTGAACCGTCTGGTCTCCGATACGTTCGTCTACACCGACTGGGACGGCACGCTGATGAACAAGCAGAAGTTCATTGCCGATTCCAAGGACCCAACCGTCGAGACTATCTCGGTCGTCAATGACGACGTGGATGTGTATTTCTATCCCGGAGTAGCGGTTGTCACCGGGGCGTACCACACGCGGGGCAAGAATCGCGGAAAGCCCTTCGACCATTACGGCCGCTTCACCGACACGTGGATTTCTTCATCGGGCCAGTGGGTCTGTGTCGCCAGCCACACCAATCTGGTAAAGCGAGGCCCCTAGTGGGATGTCTCGCAAGTTCGCGGCATAAATGAACTGGTTTTGAAAGCGCGCCGGGGCGCAACAGGCTGCGGAAAGACTTTGGCATTGGGCACGAACGGGAAGGGCACGAGTTCCACTCGTGCCGCAAGCGGCCCAGAATCAACCCCGGCTTCCAGCCGCTGAGGGACTGCCCGCCGGCAAGACAATTTTTTCCGCAACCTCTTTAGTCCCTTAGGCCGGCATTTCGTCCAGAGATTACTTTTTTCAGCAGTCTGGTAGCCAATTGAGGTCGTCCTGGTTTCTCTTACCACACAGTCACCGGGCAGGCCTTTAGGCTGCAAAACCCAAAGGTTAAGGTCTTGCCAGACAGTTGGTTTTCTCCGTGCCTCCGTGTCTCCGTGATAGAAATTTAAATTAGGACCCCAATCCCAAACATCACCGCACTAGCCCCCCCCTTGTTACAATGCGCACGCTGGCGCCATGCCTGATTTGACGCGCTCCCGTGATCTCGTAACGCCGTCGGAACCCGGCACGTTTTTCGATGCCGAAGATACGTTCGAAGGTTTCGACCGGCTCATGCCGTTTCGCGTGCAGGATATCCTGCTCGTTTCCAATCTCTACGATTCCTTCATCCTGCGCGAAGATGGCCGCCTCAACGAACTGCTCATCGGCGAGTCGCGCGAACTCAATCTGCAGCAAATTCCTGGGATTACGCATGTCTCAAACGGAATGCAAGCGCTCGAACTGGCGCGCTCGCAACCCCGTTTCAACCTGATCGTGACCAACCTGGCCGTCGGCGGAATGAACGCGGCCCAGTTGGCGCGCGAGGTTGCGACGATCGGAAGAGATATCCCGGTCGTCGTGCTGGCGTATGACTATCGAGAAGTCAAGAGCTTCATTGCGCGAAATCCCCTGACCGATATTGACCGTGTTTTTCTGTGGCAGGGAAATGCGCGCATTTTGATCGCAATCGTCAAGTATGTGGAAGACAAGCGCAACGTCCGCCACGACGTGAAAACTCTCGGCGTTCCCGTGCTGCTGGTCGTCGAAGACAATATCCGCTATTACTCGTCGATTCTGCCCGTGATCTATACCGAGCTGATCAGCCAGTCCGAGCGCGTGATCCAGGAGGGAATCAACGTAGCGCACAAACTGGTCCGCCAGCGCGCGCGCCCCAAAATCCTGCTGTGCTCCGACTACGAAGACGCGGCCGCCCAGGCGATGGAGTACCGCAACAATCTCCTGGCCGTGGTCTCCGATGTCCAGTTTCCGCGTGCGGGCGCAGCCAGCGAAAACGCCGGCTTCGAACTCGCGCACATGATCCGCGAGGCCGTGCCCGATGTTCCCATCGTGCTGCACTCCAGCCACACGGAATACCGTGCCCGCGCCAATGCAGAGGGCTTCGCGTTCCTCCAGAAACGCTCGCCAACGTTCCTGCGCGATTTTCGGCGCCTGCTCACGCAGCAGTGCGCCTTCGGCGATTTTGTCTTCCGCATGCCCGGCGGAGTTGAGGTCGCGCGGGCCCGCGACCTGAACGCTCTCGAAGAACAATTGTCGACAGTTCCGGCTGAAAGCCTCGGATACCACAGCGAAAGGAATCATTTTTCCCGCTGGCTCACCGCGCGAACGGAATTCGCCTTGGCGCAGAAACTGAGGCCGCGGAGAGTCTCGGACTTCGCCAATCTGGAAGTGCTGCGGCAGGACTTGATCCAGTTCGATCGGCGAATACCGCCGCGAGCAAAGCGAGTTTCTGATCGGCGATTTCGACGCGGCTACGTTCAAGGCCGGCGACAGTTTCTTCCTTAGGATTGGCGGCGGGATCGCTGGGCGGCAAAGCTCGCGGGCTGGCCTTTGTGCGCCATCTGCTTTACAAGCGAAGATTCTCGCGGCGCTTTCCCGGAGTGAGGATCGGCGTTCCTCCGGCGCTGGTGCTAAGCACAGATGTATTCGATCACTTTCTATCCGAAAACAACCTTCTGGAGTTCGCCATCCACTCCAAGGACGACGCGGAAATCGAGCGCCGCTTTATGGCCTCGCCTTTGCCGGCTTCTCTGCGCGAGGATCTGCTCGCATTTCTGAAAGAAGCAACGTATCCGCTGGCCGTTCGTTCCTCCAGCTTGCTGGAGGACTCGCAATACCAGCCCTTCACCGGCGTCTATGAGACCTTCATGTTGGGCAACCATCAGCCTGACATACAGGTTCGGCTGGATCGACTTACAGAAGCGATTCAGCGCACTTACGCCTCCACCTTCAGCCAGCACGCCAAGGGATATGTGCGCGCAACTCCCTACCGCCCGAAGAAGAAAAGATGGCGGTAATTATCCAGCAGGTCGTGGGCCAGCCGCACGGCGAGCGCTTTTATCCCGACTTTTCCGGCGTGGTCAGGTCTCGCAATTTTTATCCCGTGCCGCCCATGTTGCCCGAAGATGGAGTCGCCGCCGTCGCTCTGGGCCTGGGCCGCGAGGTTGTGCAGGGTGGGACGTGCCTCAGATTCTGTCCGCGCTACCCGCAGAACCTGGTTCAGTTTTCCTCGGTCCGCGATATTCTCTCGAACTCGCAATCGGAATTCTGGGCCCTCGAAATGAATCACACACGAACAAAAGACACAGCCGAGAGAGGCGCAGACGACAAAGACGCGGTGAACGAAGATGCGGAAGACAAAGACCAGCTGGCCGGCCTGCGTGAAGTGCGTTTTGCCTTGCGCGATGCCGAGGAGGACGGGACGCTCTGGCCCGTAGCCTCGACTTATAGCCGCGATAACGATGCCGTGTATGACGGCATGAGCCGCCCCGGTACGCGCATTGTCAGCTTTGCTCCGGTGCTGAAACACGAGGTCTTTCCGCTGGCTCCGATCCTGGAGCAGCTCTCCACCGTGGGCGCGGACGCTCTTGGGCAGCCGGTTGAAATTGAATTTGCGGTCAGCCTTCCGCCGAACCGTGGGGGCCTTGCCGAGTTCGGATTTCTTCAGATTCGGCCGCTCGTATTTTCCCGCGAGGAAGAAGAACTGCGCATGGGCGACGTGAATCCCGCCGATCTCGTTTGCCGCAGCACCATGGTCTTGGGCAACGGCCGCGTCCACAATCTCAACGACGTTGTGGTTGTCGACTTTCATCGCTTCGAGCGTGGAAAAAGCCACGAGGTCGCGGCCGCGGTTTCCGAATTCAACACCCGGCTCGCTCTTGAAAACCGCCCTTATCTTCTGATTGGCGTTGGCCGGCTCGGATCGAACGATCAGTGGCTCGGCATTCCCGTGGAGTGGGACGAAATCTCCGGTGCGCGCGTGATTGTCGAAGCCGGCTTTCGCGATTTTCGCGTGACCCCTTCGCAAGGCAGCCACTTTTTCCAGAATCTCATGGCATTTCAGGTCGGCTATTTCACGGTGAATCCCGACGCGGGAGAAGGATCGGTAGACTGGGCCTGGCTGGCCGAGCAACCGTCGGCCGATGAAATCGGCTGCGTCCGCCATCTGCGCTTTAACCAACCGCTGCTGGTCGTGATGAACGGCAAGGCAAGGGAAGGAATGATCTTCAAGCCAGGATCAGGTACACTGGCGGCAGCCGCTAATAGTTAAACTCCGCACCTCGACGCTAAGCCACCGTTACCATTTAGGTTTCTTATAAAATAAAAGTTTGTCTTCTTTGATGGATCGACTCGACAATTTTCAGTCGCTAGGGCAACAGTCCGAGCGCGACTGCTCCATCCCTGTTTTCGGCAAGCTCGCAGGCGTGAGCCGGGAGAAAATCTTGCGCGATTTTCCGGATGCAGCCGAAGGCAAAGTAACCGATGTCCAATGGGAGGATTGGCTCAAGAGTCAGAATCTCGAAGTCACAAGACACGACGGTTGCGACGAGCACTACGATATACCCTGTGCCCATCTCGTGCAGCCCCACTCTCCGCACTGGATATACGACGACGAAAATGGGGTGCTCGACCCAAGCTCCGCTTTTAGGCACATGTCGCCCGAAGATCCCCAAATGCGGCAATGGGGGAGGACATACGGGGGTAGAATTCTGACGCTTTCGGTAAAGCCACGCGCTTCGAGCGTACGGTAGATTGGGGGGGGGTGATACTAAGTGGTTCAAGACGTGACCGCTCCCGGCAGGGCGCTTTACGCACAGTTCGTTTTGCTCGGCATTATGGAAGGAAAGACAGCGGCTGAGATTATCGCCGCCGTCGGTCGGCCTGACTCTGTATGCCTAAACGATAAAGGCGAGACGCTCATGCAATGGGAGGAGACAGGAGCCTACATTGCTCTGCTCTTCGAAGCCAGTGGGCGATTCATAAAGACCGCGCACACATACGCCGCGTACCCGTCATTTTCCGAAGTCCGCAAGTTAGCCAGCGACATTAGGAACATGATTCTCGATTCCGAAGAGGTTGTCGCGACATTCTCGGACGAATTACCCTTAAAGCAGCCACTGATGGAACAGCTTCAGCGTCATGCCACCTGCGTCTGTAATGTCGACAGATTGATTTCAAAGTAAG
>CAWDPB010000086.1:0-7706 GCA_963804075.1 uncultured Acidobacteriaceae bacterium
CCGCCGTCCCGCGCTCGAAAATGCTAAATTTGGAAGGTTCATGTCTGCTCCCAACTCTCTCTTCGTCCGTGCCTGCAAGGCCCAGCCCGTCGAACGCACTCCGATCTGGCTCATGCGCCAGGCGGGACGCTATATGGCCGAATACCGCGCCATCCGCAAACAATATTCGCTCGTTGAAATCTGCAAGAAGCCCAAGGTCGCGGCGCAGGTCACCATCGAGGCCGCCGAGATCCTGAAGGTCGACGCCGCCATCATCTTTGCCGATCTGCTTCTCCCGCTCGAAGTCATGGGCCTGCCTTTTCACTTCGCAGCCGGAGAAGGGCCCAAGATCGAGAAGCCGGTTCGCACCGCCGAAGACATCACGCGGCTTCGTACCGACCATGCTGCCGAACTCGGTTATGTTTCCGAAGCCATGGAACTCGTGTGCAAACATTTCGGCGATAGCCTGCCGGTGATCGGCTTTTGCGGCGCGCCATTCACGCTCGCCAGCTACATGATCGAAGGCGGAGGCTCGCGCAATTACGTCACACCAAGAAAATGATGTACTCCGCGCCCGCCGTGTGGAACGAACTCATGACCAAGCTCGTCGCCGTCACCGCCGAATATTCCGCCGAGCAGGTGCGCGCCGGAGCCGACACCATCCAGATTTTCGACAGCTGGGTCGGCTGTCTGAGCGTCGAAGATTATCGCCGCTACGTTCTGCCCCACGTCACGGAACTCGTGAAGCGCCTGCAGAAGACCGGCGTCCCCATCATTTATTTCGGCACCGACAGCTCCACGCTTCTGCCCTCGATGCAAGAAACCGGAGCCGAAGTCATCGGCCTCGACTGGCGCATTCCGCTCGACACTGGCTGGCAAGCGCTCGGCAACAAAGGAGCCGTGCAGGGCAATCTCGATCCCGTGCTCCTCTTCGCCGATTGGAAGGAAATCAAGTCACGCGCCGAAGCAATTCTGCGCCAAGCCGCTGGACGTCCCGGCCACATCTTCAATCTAGGCCACGGCATCCTGCAGGAAACTCCAGTAGAGAACGTGAAGTCCCTCGTCGCCTACATCCGCGACCATTCGGCAGAGTTCAAGTCCGCCCAGTCGAATCCCCCGGAGCGGAAGCAATGACAGCGGCCAGTCCTGCTTTTGCCTTAACATTCCCTCAGCATTCGGAACCGGGATGGGCTGAACCGGGACGCGCAGAACCGGGAAGGGCACGAGTTCCACTCGTGCCAGTACAGGGCCAACATATTACGGGCGCTTTAGCGCCTGAGGCAGCCTTTCGTCGACCGCGCAACGTCCGCTGGGTGCCCCATACATCGCGTACTTTGCGATGTGTGGGTTTCCGCGCTGAAGGGGAGCGAGGCGCAGAGCCATGACTGAGTTCCGCACAAGCGCCGCTTCAGTCACGTCAACCTGCCCGCTTCAACTCGGCGGCGCCTGCTACTGCGCCAACCAGCGCAACTCTTTCATTCCGAACCAAAGCAAAACCGCCGTCCTCCTCCTCGCCCACGGCACTCCCGACAACCCCGACCAGATTCCAGAGTACCTCCGCTACGTTACCGGAGGCCGCCCGCTCCCGCCGCAGGTCGTTGAAGAAATCCGCCACCGCTATTCGCTGATCGGGTTTTCGCCACTGGCCTGCTGGACTCTGCTCCAGGCCGACCAGCTTTCGCAAGAACTCCGACTCCCCGTTTTCGTAGGCATGCGCAACTGGAAGCCCTTCATCGCCGATGCCGTCAAAGCCATTGCCGCCCAAAAGTTCGAGCGAGTTATCGCCATCTGCCTGGCCCCGCAAAATTCGCGCACCAGCGTAGGGCTCTATCGAAGCGCCGTCGCCGGTGAAAATGCCGCGCACTTCGAACTCGATTTCGTCGACGAGTGGCACGACCAGCCGCTGCTGGCCAAGGCCTTTGCAGAAAACCTGCGCGACGGATGGGCCAAAGCGAACGCCGAATACGGCGGAACGTTTTCCGGAACTATGTCCGGCACTCTGCCCATCATCTTCACCGCCCATAGCGTTCCCGCGCGCACCATCACCGAAGGCGATCCCTACGAGGTCCAGTCCAAGGAAACCGCCGAGTTGGTAGCGAAAGCAGCCGGCCTCACTCACGATGCGTGGACCTTCGCCTTCCAAAGCCAGGGCATGTCCGGAGGCCAGTGGATCGGCCCCACCGTAGAAGAAACCATTCTGAGCCTCAAAGCCAAAGGCCACCGCGGAGTGTTCATTCACCCCGTAGGCTTCCTCTGCGATCACGTAGAAGTGCTCTACGACATCGACATCTTCTTTAAACAGTTCGCAGAAAAAGAAGGAATGCGCCTATGGCGAGCCGACTCGCTGAACGGATCGAAGACATTGACAGCGGCGCTGGCGGAGTTGGTTCGAAGCCGTGTGTAAGCACGCAACTCTTTGTAGCAATGGCGATGACTGTCTGTGAAAGTTGTTGTAAACAATGTTTTCGACAACTGTCTTGGCATGAGGAAAAACTTGGCGTAAAGTCCAGCGTGAGGGCGGCAGTAATTCGGATACATGGAGGTTGGAGACGCCTCGAAAGGCGCAATCTGAGAATGGGCACTAGAATGGGCAATACCCTTCGGTCAATTTTGCTTATATTCTGTCTCCCGGCGCTTGCATTGGGACAGCAATCGAGCGGAGCTTGGAAGGAATACGTCTACAACAACGACGGCTTTGCCGTGACTTTGCCCTCTGCACCTACCCGCCACGCCGATCCCCGAATCCCGCACACAACGAATTATGACGTATCGTTCGAAGAAGGCCCGTTCCGTGTCGCCGTAGTTGATCAGAACCGAGACTGTGGTACCACCTTGAGTGACCTAAAGGCGCGTCTTCTTTCCGGCAAGCAACCCGGCCTTGACAACTCGTCCGTGAAGGAAATCACGGTAGCCGAACATTCGGCCGTGGAATTTCGCCACAGGGTAGCAAACGAGACAAGGTATGAACGCTATGTTTGCGGGGATGGCCGCTTTTTCTATTTTTTCTATGCCAAATGGCCGATCAACCAGTCGATGCCGACGTCGGTCAATCGGATCCTAAGTTCTTTTCGGTTGCTCCAGAGCGCCAAGTAGCTCCATTGTGTGGCACATCAGGACGACCCGCTAGATAACTGGCAATACATTCGAGATAACACCAATGAGCTCATAGCTCACAACTTCTTTATGCCACGTATCGCCATCATCGGCGGCGGAATCTCCGGCCTCTCGGCCGCGTTCACGCTTGAAGAAAAACGCCAGTCTGGGGCGGAGATCGAGTACGTCCTGTTCGAAGCCGCCCCGCGCCTCGGCGGCGTCATGGTCACCGACCGCGCCGATGGATGCCTCATCGAAGCCGGCCCCGATTCCTTCCTCACCGAAAAACCCTGGGCCGCAGATCTCTGCCGCAAAATCGGGCTGGGCGACCAACTCATCGGCTCGAACGACGCCGACCGCAAAACGTACATCGTCGTAAAGAACAAGCTCGTCGTCATGCCCGACGGCCTCATGTTCATGGTGCCAACCAAAATCCTGCCTACGGTGCTCTCGCCACTGTTTTCGCTCCGCACCAAAATGCGCATGGCGGCTGAGTGGTTCCATCCTCCGCATAAAGCCGAAACCGACGAAACCGTAGCCCAGATGGTCGAGCGCCACTACGGATCCGAGATGGTTGATCTGCTCGCCGATCCGCTCCTCTCCGGCGTCTACGGAGGCGAGGCGACCGACCTCAGCGTCCGCGCCGTGCTCCCGCGTTTCGCCGATATGGAAGCCAAGCATGGAAGCCTTGGTCGCGCCATGCTCGCCTCGCGCAAGGCAATGGCTGCGGCCGCGAAAGCTCCGCCGCGCCCGCTCTTCACATCGCTAAAAGAAGGCATGCAGCAGATGGTCGATGCGCTGGTGGCGCGCCTTGATACCGCGACCCTGCGCCTGTCGTCGCCCGTGCAAGGGCTGATTCGTGAAACCAACGGCTGGATCGTCTCGGCTGGATCTCAATCCGATCATTTCGACGCCGTCATCATCGCCGCGCCCGCGCGCGCCGCCGCAGCCGTGCTCGAATCGGCCGACGACAATCTCGCCGCCGAACTTGCCGCCATCAACTACAGTTCGTCGGTAACGGTCACGCTCGGCTACGACGAAAAAGTCCGCCGCTCGCTTCCTCCCGGCTTCGGATTCCTCGTTCCACGCAGCGCCGGACGCCGCATGCTCGCGGCCACTTTCGTCCACAACAAATTCCCGCACCGCGCCCCAGAAAATCGCGCCATCGTCCGCTGCTTTCTCGGCGGCGCGCGCGACGAGGCCATCCTCGATTACTCCGACGAGCAGATTCTCCAGATCGTCCGCGACGAACTCCGCGGAATCATCGCGCTCAACGCCGAGCCTCTGTTCGCGCGCGTCTACAAATGGAGATCGGCCATGGCGCAATATTCCGTCGGCCATCTCGAGCGCCTCAAGCGCATCGAAGCCCTGCAACAGAAACTCCCAGGCTTGGCCCTCGCCGGCAACGGATTCACCGGCATCGGCGTTCCAGATTGCGTCCGCTCAGGCACCGAAGCCGCCAGCAAAGTCCTCAACCGAATGGGCGTCTCGCCCACTTCATAAATCGCCCGCAAGGGCTAGCACGCAAGCATTACACGCGTAGTCCCGCCATTTTGCATTTTCCAAAATCTGAGTCAAAATCGCAGTGTTAAATTGGAACAACACCATCGGGAGGATCACTTTGAAGTTTCTAATCGCCGTCTTTTGCCTCGGTTCCATGCTGTGCTTTGCGCAACAAAATTCGACTCCGGCTCCAGCCTCTGACGCGAAGGGAACAAACACGGCCAGCCACGATGCGCCCGCATCTCCTGCCCAGGAAAAGCCTCCTGAAGTCGCCAAACCTAGCGACCTGTCGGACGATGCCAACATCGACACCATGCATTCCATGGAAAACCACCACATGGATATGGGCCCGCACATGAAAATGACCGCTCTGCGTCCAATTCAGCCCGGTGACGAAGAGCGCGCCCAAAAAGTTGTCGTTGCCGCCCGCGCCGTCGTCGAAAAATACAAGGACTACCACCTCGCAATCAAGGATGGTTTTAAAATCTTCCATCCCGAAATCCCGCAGAAGCAGTACCACTTCACCAACGCACGCAACGCCATCAGAGCCGATTTCAAGTTCGATCCCGATAACCCCACCTCGCTCCTCTATGAAAAAGAAGGTGACGGCTACCGCATCGTTGGCGTCATGTTTACCGCAGCCCGGCGGTTCACCGAAGACGATCTCAACCAGTTCATCCCACTCAGCATTGCGCAGTGGCATGAACATGTGAACTTCTGCCAGGCTCCGGCAGGACACATTGCCGAGTCCATTGGACCCAACGCCAAGTTCGGATTCCACGGATCCATCGCCACGAAAGCCGAATGCGATGCCGGCGGCGGCAAATTTATCCCGCTCCTTTTCAACTGGATGATCCACGTCTATCCTCTCGAAAAAGACGAAGCGCACATTTGGGACGTGGAGAAGCCGCACCAACACACGGACTAGGTAAATGCATTGCCGTCGTTGACCCGGGTTGACACAAGAGGCGTCTCGGCACCCGCGTCCCTGCACGTTGCCAAAGTGGAGCGATCAACCATTCGCCAACTGATCGCTCCGCTCTGCTATGCTGAGTTTCCCGCAATCACTTCATGACCACGTCATCTCCAAGTCAGTGGAAGATCATCCTCGCCTTTGGCCTGGTCTATGTCTTCTGGGGATCGACTTATCTCGGCATCGGCATTGCCGTCGAGCAGATTCCTCCTGCAACATGTGCGCCGCGCGCTTCCTTATCGCTGGCATCGTCATGCTCGCCTATTGCGCTGCCACAGGACGCCAAGTCCGCTTCTCCGCGCGCCATCTCGCGCACCTCGCTATCGTCGGAACGCTGTTGCTGATGGGCGGAAATCTCACACTCTCTTATGCCGAGCAGATCGTTCCTACAGGATTGGCTGCGCTGCTGGTTGCGGTCAGTCCGCTGTGGTTCATGGTGATCGATAGCCTGCTGCTCGGCGATCATCACATCTCGCGCCGCGGCAAGATCGGCCTCATCATCGGCATCTTCGGTGTGGTCGTGCTCATCTGGCCAACGCTGGCGCAAACCACTGCGTTCGGACGCCGCGAATTCTGGTGGTCTCTCGCGCTCCAAGGAGGCTCGCTGAGCTGGGCGCTTGGTTCCGTGCTCTCCAAGAAGTGGAAGACAGGAGCAGGCGATCCGTTCAGCACCACTGCATGGCAAGTCGTGTTCGCGGGCTTGGCCAATCTCGCGTTCGCGCTCACGTTTGAGCGCAACGCGCATGTTGTCTGGACCGCGCGCGGATTGGGCGCGATCTTCTATCTCGTCGTCTGCGGATCGTGGATTGGTTACACTGCTTACATCTGGCTGTTACAGCACGTTCCAACATCGAAGGTCTCGACTTACGCTTACGTAAATCCTGTGGTCGCTGTCTTTCTCGGATGGCTCGTTCTCCACGAACGCATCGACCGTTACATTGCGATCGGAAGTGCAATTATTGTGGCGTCAGTTGTGCTGGTAACAAGCGCGAAAGTTTCGAGTCGAGTCGTGGCGGAAGAAGTTGTTGTTGCGGAATGAGTTTTAGTTCTCGGTTCTCAGTTCTAAACCTGAACTTCCTAGAATAGAAGTGCACAGCATCTTAGGCGTGCATCAGACAGTGATCGTCGCGCTCCTGCTCCTGTGCAAGGACCGCTTGCTCTTCAATTACCTCGACCCGCAACTCCTTGGCCACGCGAAGCACAGAGTCTTCGTCATCAAAATGAAAGAGCTTCTTAATAGCTAATAGTGAAACATAAATAATCACGATCACTAGCAATGGGGGTGCGCCCGTCACCAACTGCAACGCGCACCTACCAGCAACACGGTTGTAGATGTCAGTAAGTTTTTTCCTGGCATCATGGTTCAAATCCTCCAACCCCTTCTTCCAGAGCTCTGCATTACGCTTCTGGATCCCCAGCGGCTGCCTTGACTGCAAGCGATGAAACAATATTCCACGTGTCACAGTAAGCGTGTGAGCGAACCGAATTAAGGCATTGATCCGGTCTCGCAGAACTCTGTACGCTGGACTGTCAAAAGAAACGTGACCATTTGCAGCGTACAAGAAGAGCTCATTGCGAAGTTCAAACAAATCATTCCTCACCTTGTCTATCCGATAAGGTCTCCAACCGAAGTAGTAGAGTATCCAGAGAAGGACAAGAGCGAAACCAGTGTGAGCAATCGTCCCGAGCATCATAATCTCTGGTCCTCCTTCTTTGTGGTTCCCTTCGGACTGAGACTGCTAGAAGTCCTCTTTGAGTCTAGCAGTTTTTCGAGGTCCGCTGAATGCTGGGCCATGGTTTCGGTCTTCTTGTGACGAAGGCGGCGTTCGTTAAAACCATAGAGCAAACCACCGCCCCCGAAAGCATAGGCGAGTGCATCAGGCAAACGAATGTCCCCCATAAAACCGATCCCGATTTGGGCCAATGTGGCTTGACCCGCGAGACGGCTTACCATCAGGTATAAAAAGCCAAAAATTAAGACGGCCGAACCCCACGGGATTGCCAGCTGCACCGCACCAGAGATCACATCTAAATCTCTTATAGCGAAGAAGAATCTCCTCGTCACGTATCTGTGGTTCAGGGCTCAATCAGAGCGAGATTATAGTCCTCAGCCACTAGAAACGTACAAGTACATATATTTGTTCGGTTTCTGGAACTG
>CAWDPB010000087.1:0-22365 GCA_963804075.1 uncultured Acidobacteriaceae bacterium
CGGAGGAGTCAAACTGTTCCAGAGCAGCGCTTCGACGGATGGAGCACGTGTTTTCCGCCGGATTCATCGGTGCCGCCGGCGAGCATTCCTCCGGCAAACATGCCTCCGCCGAACATTCCGCCGCCGCCGGCGACCACCAACTCCGCCATCTGGTCCCAATGAGGTGAATCATGGCTAATCCTGTAATGACGCCAATTCCGCCGCAACCGCCAATGCCACCGCGCCCTCCGCGCTCGATGGCTGGGGCGATTGTACTGATCCTGCTTGGCATCATGTTTCTGATGGGCACGATGGGCATCGCCAACTGGCACGGGCTCGGCATATTGTTCGGCAAATTCTGGCCGCTCCTGCTGATCCTGTGGGGCATGATCAAGCTCGTCGAGCATGAGCAATGCAAGCGGGCGGGCGTCCCCGGCCGGGGCATTGGAGCGGGCGGGGTGTTCCTGGTTTTATTTGTGATCATGGCCGGACTGGTTGCCACCGGCGTTTCCCACGTGGATTGGGGAAATACTCCGCGATCATCTTCAGATCGACGATAGCGATTTCAATGACATGTTCGGCGGCTCAACGTTCGATTACAACGGCGACCTGACCAACCCGTTGCCCGCTGGAGCGAACCGGCTGGAGATCAACGACGATCGCGGAACGGTCACCGTCAATGTTTCCGACGACAAGAATGTGCGCGTGAATTGGCGCAAGAAGGTTCATGCGGAAAACCAGCAGAAAGCCGATGAGTACAACAAGAGAACCGAAATCACCTTCGTCCCATCGGGCAAAGGAGCGGCGCTGAACGCCAATACGCAAGGGGCGGGGGATAAGGGAGTGAGCGCGGACATCGATGTGTATGTGCCTCGTGAGATGGAGGTCTCGATCACTTCCCGTCATGGTGACGTGACGGTCAACGGCATGGGCAACGGAGTTCAAATCAACCATCAGCATGGCGAAGTGAACATCAACGACCTGGTGGGGAACGCTACGCTCAACGTGGAGCATAGCTCGACGCGGCTACAGCACGTGAAAGGCGATGTGACTATCCAGGGCCACGTCAACGAAGTGGACGTTGAAGACGTGGACGGTGCCGTGCATCTGGAAGGCGAATTTTACGAGAGCACCCGGCTGGTGCGCATCAGCAAAACCGTGGGCTTCCACTCTTCGCGTACCGACATGGAATTCGCGCGGCTGGACGGCCGACTCGACCTGGATTCAGGCGACCTGCGCGCCGACTCGCTTACGGGCCCGATGCGCCTGACGACCCACTCGAAAGACATTGCGCTCGAAGGCTTGTCTGGAGACTTGCGGCTGGAAGATACAAACGGATCGGTCAACGTAGGACTTTTGAAACCGGGCAACATTCAGATCAACAACCGCAAGGGCGATGTGCAGATCGCAGTGCCTCCGAAGACCGCGCTCAAGGTGGAGGCGCGGACGCACGAAGGAGATATTCAGAGCGACTTCGACGAGATCAAAGTGGACAGCCATGGCCGTCAGGCAAGCGCGAGCGGTTCAATTGGAACCAACGGCCCGCGCGTCGCGATCAATTGCGATAAGGGGGATATTGAGATTCGTAAGGGCACGATAGCAGTCGCGCCATCTGCGCCGCCGGAGCCACCAGCAGTTCCGGGAAAGGCCACGAAAGCGTTGCCGGCGCCCAAAGCGAAGCCAGTGGAGAGCGAGAACTAGACGTTAGGCTGTAGGCCTTGGGCTGTCGGCTTTCGCGAATGCGATCGTCTTATGCGTCTCCAAGAGAACCAATGAAGATCCAAGTTGACGCCATTGGGTATGCGACGCTGGTCTTGCTCTATGTCTCGTGGTTTTCATTCGCATTGATTTTCCTGCTGCGGAAGAAACCTGCCCAAGCCGAAGAAACGAAGCGAGCGCCCGCCGCGATATTAGGGATCGCACTGCAAGCTGTGGCGTACGCGATGATATGGAGCCACCACCGCTCGGAGTGGTGGCCATTCCCGCCCTCCACGACTGGCGAGGTGATTTTGGCGACACTGGTCATCGTCTTGGCATGGGCGAGCAGTTGGTGGTGCTTACGGTCCGTGCAGACGCTTGGTAAGCAGTGGACAGTTCAAGCACGCCTGATCAGAGGACACGAACTCGTCACCGAGGGGCCATGCGGCATTGTGCGGAACCCGATTTATCTGGGGATGTTTGGCCTGCTGATAGCGACGGGACTGGCTGCTTCGCGCCCGTGGACACTGTTAATCGCCGTCGTCGTATTTCTGGTTGGCAATCAGATTCGCATTCGCGCCGAAGAGAAACTGCTGCGCGAGTCGTTCGGGGAGCAGTTTGAAGATTACGCGCGCCGCGTGCCGGCATTCCTGCCTCGGATTCTCTAGCTCAATCGTCAGATACTCAATGCGGGACAGCCTGCACCTCACCGTTCATCTGCTGGGGCAAGTCGAAGCAGCGAAACCGGCGACGGAAGGTCCGAAGATTACCAACTCAACCAAGAGCCTGAGCACGCTCGCGAGCGTGTTTCGCTGGCACTCGATTGAAGGCGCCGCCGCGCCAGAGTTCGTGAATCTTCGCCGGAATCCAAAGGCTGAGGACATTCACGACAGCGACAATCAGTCTGGCTTTTCCGGAGAATCCCGCCATCGCGTGTTTTTCAATGGCCGTGATCAGCAATGAAAACGCGACTACCTGCAGAGCGTGGCAACCAAGGAAGTTCACGAAACGGCAGAAGCCAACTTTCATTAGCTTGAGATCGACGGTGCGAGGCACACACCATGCGAGATAGCCCAGGCAGGCGGCGTCCAGGAACCTTACCGGATTGTGATTGGGCATTGCGCTGAACTGAAGCAGGGGATGCCTTCCCAAGAGCGCAAGATGGCGGTTGACCAGCAGCGGCAGGCCAATCAGCAGGCATATGAACTGCCACCGCATAGATTTCCTGAGGCCGCACTCTCCGAACTGCACGCCGCGATATCCAAGATATTGTCCGGCGACAAAGTAGGCCTGCCAGGCGAAGAAGTTAAAAAAGCCGACTGGATGTAAGCTAAACGCGGCCGCGCCCGAACCACCTAACCCGCACTGCGCCCCCAGCCAAAGACAAGCGCTGATCGCGCCGACGAGCCATGCCCGGCCCGCCTTGAATTCTCTTAAGACCAGCGGCGTTAGTGCCAGGAACACGCAGTACAGGGGCAGTATCTTTTCCATTTCGCCGTAGTTTTTCAGCAGCGCGCCAGCTGCGAATGTTCGCAGCACACTGGGCATTTTTTGAAGGTCGAAGCTCGGGAACAGCGCCGCGAGCCCGCACAGCGTCACAATGGTTACGTGTGTGAGATAAATTACGATTGCGCGGCGGAAGACTTTCTCGCGCATTGCCGCCGATCCTTGGCGTGCACTTACTCGCAGGTATACCCAGCCCGACACCAATCCAGAAAGGAAGATGAACCCGTCAGGGCTCGATGCGTAGCCAAACGTATATTGGGTAAACCACTTCAGAGGATTGTAGAAGTGGTCAATGGTGATACATACGAGAAAGTAACCGCGAAGAGTATCGACTCGCCAATCGCGCATCCAGCTAGCGAGGGTGCAATCCAGCCTCCAGAGCGCTGTTTTGCATCAGCGGGTTGCGGACGCCGTTTCGCAGCACTTTGCAAGTATTTGCACTGAATGGGGAAGCGGGCAGCAATGCGGCTCTTTTGTCGAACGCGGTCGAACTCATCGAGCCGCTATAACTCTCTTATAAGTCAGTCGCATTTCGTTACTAAAGTAACTAATAGATCGTCCTAGCGAGATGCTGCGTGTCTTGGATTCTAGACGGCGCCGAAGGGCCGCTGTTCCACGGATACGCACACATTACCGACTGTTCCTCCGCAAATTATGACGCGCTGCGCTATCCCAAACCAGAGTCTACGCGCCGAACCGTTCCGCCGCTCGCGCCTTGGCCTTGGCTGCTTCTTCCTCCCGATTCTTCGGTGGCGCGACGGTTTCGAGCGAGCGCAGCAGACGCGAGGACACACCGGCAACCTCATCCACTGCCGCCAGGAACGCGGCTTCATTGGCCTTGGACGGCTTGGTGAATCCGCTGATCTTTCTAACGAACTGAAGCGAAGCCGCGCGCACTTCGTCGTCCGTGACCGGCGGGTCGAAATTGAACAGCGTCTTGATATTCCTGCACATGGTGGACCCCTGAATCCTGCGGCCGAGGCGGAGGATCTCCCACCTCGAATGCCGGCTGGTTCTTGACAAAATATCATGCTCGAAACGTCCACAGGGGATTTCCGTAAGAAGCGGGGCTGCCGCAAGCTCGCGTGTGAGTTGGACGAAAGCCGAGAGCCGAAAGCCCAAGGCCGAGAGCCCCGACCCACCATGCTAGATTGGGACCATGCGCCTGATTCTGAAGAAACGCTCGCTGCGCTTCGTGTTTGCGGCGAACGTGATCTCCATGCTTGGCAGCGGCATGAATTCGGCCGCTGTGGCGTGGACAATCCTTCAGAGGACTCACTCCGAAATGGCGCTCGGCACGTTTGCGGTTCTGCAGACGATTCCCGCTATGCTGATGCTGCCCTTCACGGGAGTCTTAATCGACCGTGAAGACCGGCGGCGGCTGGTCATGATGCTGGACGTGGCTCGCGCTGTCGTCATCGCGGTCGTTGCGGTGCTCGCTTATCTCAACCGCGTACAGGTTTGGGAACTCTACCTGATGAACACACTGGTGGCGGCCGGCTTCTGGATGTTTTGGCCGACCATCACCGCGCTCATTCAGGAACTCACGCCCGAAAGCGAGTTCGTGCATTCCAACACTCTGCTGCTGGCGGGCGTGCAGGGCGGGTGGATGATCGCAGGCGCGATCGTGGGATTCGTCTACGAGCACATTGGGCTGGGTGGAGTGCTGGTGATCGACGTTAGCACTTACGTGGTTTCGTTTCTGTGCTATTTCGCGGTCCGGCAGGGGCGGCATGTGGTGCCGCGGCCGGAGGAATTGAAACACGACATCGAGGCAGCGGAAACGGCGGTGGGAAAATTCCTGCGCGAAATGCGGGAAGGACTTGTGTTTCTGCGCCAACGCCGCAGCGTCGTTTTTCTCGGCACCAGTTGGGCTTTGTTTCTTGGAGCCATGATGACGGGCGTAGTTGTGACCGCACCCCTCAGCGACCGGGTCTTCCATGCCGGCGCCTCCGGGTATGGCTGGCTGAATGGAGGATGGGGCGTGGGAGCGTTTCTGAGCGCGCTTTATGCCCCTGCGCTCATTAAGCGAGCTGGCTCGCGCGGCTCGATCGCGGTCTCCATGCTGCTGTTGACCGTAGCGATGGCGCTGTCGCCGTTTTCGCCGTGGCTGGCGGGAGCTGTGCTGCTATATGGACTGGCGGGCTCGGCGCGCGGCGTCAGCGGCGTGGCCATGAACACCAGCCTGATGGAACAGGTTCCTCCGCAATTCATGGGGCGCGTGCAGAACACGTTCTACTTTTTCGGAATGCTGTTGCAGATCACACTCGCGCTCTCGGTGGGTGCGATTGCGTCGCGCGTGAGTTTAGCCGCCGGATTCGGCGTGATTGCAGCGGTCTATGCCATCGCCTTTGGCAGCGCTTGCTGGCCGATGAAGCAGTACCCAGTATCCGGTACTCAGTACCCAGGAGCGTTGAATCGTTGAGATATTGAGGCAATGATGCATTGAGCCATTGGCATTTAACCGCGAATGTCTCAACCACGCACTGACTCAATGACTCAATTCCCTTCCGGCTGGTATATCCTTTACGTTTTCCGGTGAGGAGCTTATTCGGAATGTTTGAAGATCTAAAGGGCAAGACGGCGGTCGTTTTTGGAGTCGCCAACAAGCGCTCGATCGCGTGGGCGATCGCGCAGGGACTGCATGCGGCGGGATCGAACCTGGCCATTACCTATCAGAACGAGCGCCTGGAGCAGGAGGCAAAGGATCTGATCCTCTCGCTGCCGGGCGCGGAAGCCTTTATGTGCGACGTTTCCAAGGACGAGGAAATCGCGGGGCTATTTGAAAAGCTCAAAGCAGCGTTACGGGAAGCTGCACACGCTGGTGCACAGTGTGGCGTTCGCGCCGCCGGACGAATTGAAGGGGGATTTCGTGAATACGACGCGCGAGGGTTTCCGCATCGCGCACGATGTAAGCGTGTACTCGCTGATTGCGGTGGCGCGGGCGGCTGCGCCACTGATGGAGGACGGCGGCAGCATGATCACCATGACGTATTACGGAGCAGAAAAGGTCGTGCCTAATTACAACGTCATGGGCGTGGCGAAGGCCGCCCTGGAATGCACGGTGCGTTATCTTGCCTACGATCTGGGGCGCAAGAAAATTCGCGTCAATGCCATTTCGGCTGGGCCGATCAAAACTCTGGCCGCGCGCGGCATCTCGGGCCTGGGAGACATGATGAAGTCGCACGCCGAGCGCGCACCCTTGCAGCGCAATGTGGAAGTCAGCGAAGTCGGAAGTGCGGGTGTATTTCTCGCCTCCGATGCAAGCGGAGGAATCACTGGCGAGACTATCTACGTGGACTGCGGGTACAACATTATGGGGTTTTAGATTCGGCGGCTCCGATTCCATCATGCGCAAAAGCGGAAACCACGGGGTAAGCGGAGTTTCACGGAGTGGATCAGAGGCTCGATGGGGACTTCGCTAACCGAAAGATTGTTGTTTCGGGATTTGGCGCCGCAATCCTCCGCTGGCGCATCCTGCGGTTAAGGGTTCTCTTTGCATCGGTTTAGGTGCATTCGGGGGAATGGTTTACCTTCGCGCGGCGGTCGAAAAATCTCTTCTAAATCCCATTGAACCCCAGCTTGCCCTGTGCTAGCTTGTAACAGAATTGTAATAATTGAGGAGGTCTCGCTGGATGCTAACTCCGAGAGATCAACTCCTGGCTGGCCATGAAGAGTTCCAGCGGCTGGCTCAGGAGCATTCGCAGTATTCCCAAAGGCTGGAATCCCTCACTCAGAAGCGCTACCTCACAGACGACGAAAAAGTAGAAGAAGTTCGGCTGAAGAAACTGAAGCTGCGGCTCAAAGATCAGATGCTGGATCTGGAGCGGCAAGTTCAGCGCGCATCTGCATAGAACCAGGGGATCGTCGTTCGATCCCACTCATCTGTGACAACAGCGGTGGTATGTGTTCGAAGAAGGCGCTTGTAAGCGCCTTTTTTTATTGCAGTTATGTAGAATCCATCCAAGAGGCGCGCTTAAATCCGCACGCGCCCACCGCGATTACAAATGGTGAAAGCGAATCCGAATCCGCCGTTGAAGCCGCTTCATCCCGATTCGTCGCTAAATCCATCGAAGTTGGGCAAGATCGATCGTGAGGCAACCGAGGCGTTGATTGATTCGCTGGCGCTTGGGCAAAGAGACTGTCTTAAGACAAGGCCGGATGGCACTATACTCGACGGGCACCATCGCATTTATGTTTTGCGAAAGCGTGGTGTACTGGTGGAGATTCTGCCGCGGGAGATCATCGAGAAGGATTCTGAATAATGTGGACCACTCTGTACTGGGTTGAGGGCCCATGGCCCGGCAAACTTGCGCTGGCCGCGCGGCCACGGGGCGGTGATTGGCTTGGAGATGAAGCTGCAGGCTGGCGCAGCGCCGGCATCGATACCGTGCTTTCCCTGCTTACTCCGGAAGAGGAACAAGATCTCGACCTGAAGAATGAAGCCCGCGAAATGAAAAAGGTCGGCATGAAGTTTATATCGTTCCCGATTCCGGATCGCAAAGTGCCACGGTCCGAGTCGGAAGTCGCGGATACACTGGAGAAACTGGATACGGATCTGTCTGCTGGCAAAAATGTCGCCATTCATTGCCGCCAGGGAGTTGGACGCACCGGATTGGTGGCGGCCTGCCTCCTCATCAAAAAAGGGCTAAGCGCTGGCGCAGCGGTGGATAACGTGAGCGGGGCTCGCGAAGTAGCAATTCCCGAGACGCCAGAACAACGGCGTTGGATCGACCAATACGCAGCTAGCTTTGCCGGGATGAGATGAGTCGAGTGCGCCTTCTAAAATTCAGCTAGGTCCTATAATTAAGAAATTACCCATGGTTCGAGACGGCTATTTCTACGGCATCGGTTGTGCGGTCGCGGCGGGCTTGATCGTCTGGCTGGCGGCGTGGCCGTATGCCGTCCCGGTCATTTTGATCGGAGTTTTCTGTCTTTGGTTTTTCCGCGACCCTGAGCGCCAGATTCCTAACTTGCCCGGCGTTATTGTTTCACCGGGCGACGGCAAAGTGACGGATGTCTCGACCGTCAATTCGGGCGGAATCCAGCAAACGCGGATCAGCATCTTTCTCAGCGTTTTCAATGTGCACGTGAATCGCTCGCCGATTGCTGGAGTGATCCGCGATGTACGCTATCAGCGGGGGAAGTTTCTCAACGCCATGGCAGCCAACTCGGCTGAGGAAAACGAGCAGAACATTGTCACCGTGGAAGGCGAAGGCCGCACCGTGATTTTCAAGCAGATCGCAGGACTGATCGCCCGCCGCATCGTATTTAATCTCAAAGCTGGCGACACGGTCGCGCGCGGCCAGCGCGTGGGGCTGATCAAATTCGGATCGCGCGTGGATGTGGTGTTCGATTGTGATGGCACCGTCCAGGTAAAACCCGGGGATCGTGTGAAGGGCGGAGGCACTGTGCTGGCGGTGCTTCCTGCCGTGCATCCTGCGCCGCAACCTGTCGCCGCCGGCCAAGGGGAGACTGCCGCATGGAAAAGCTAGCTCCACAGCGCCGCGATACCGACCGTCAGCGCGGACGTCTGCGCCGCGGCATGTACATTCTGCCGTCGCTGTTTACAACGGCCAATATTGCGGCCGGGTTCTACGCCATCCTCCAGACGGTGTATGGCACGGCCAACGAATACTGGCACCTCGATTTCGCCGCGAAGGCAATCGGGTTCGCGGTGCTATTTGACGGTCTCGACGGCCGCATTGCGCGCATGACGCATACGGACAGCGATTTTGGAAAGGAACTGGATTCGCTTGCCGATGTGATTACCTTCGGCGTGGCCCCAGCTCTGCTGGCGTGGATGTGGGGATTTCATCTTCTGCCCGCGCTGAGTATCTCGCCTGAGATACGCATCAAGATCACGGAGTTGGGCATGGTGGGGTGCTTCGGGTTCCTAATGGCGGGCGCGAGCCGGCTGGCGCGCTTCAACATCACAACCAATCCGCAGCCATCGAATCCTGGGCGTCCGGGCAAGAAGTATTTTGTGGGCATGCCGATTCCCGCTGGCGCGGGCGTGATTGCCGCAGTCGTCCATTTTTCCGGCGGCGAGCCGATTGCTTCCTGGTGGACGGCGGCAAGCTGGCTGATGATGGTGGTGGTGGTCGGCTATCTTATGGTGAGCACGTGGCGCTTTTACAGCTTTAAGGACATCGATTTTCGCTCCCGCCGTCCTTTCCGGCTAATTGTGGTTTTCGGAGTCATTGGGGCGTCGATCTGGCTCTTTTCCAAGCCGGCGCTTTTCGCTATCGCGATCCTCTACATGGCTTCGGGCGTCCTGTGGCGACTGCAGTGGATCTTCCGCCGCAAGAATCAGCCCCCGCCTCCAACCTATAGGGAGGCATCTCAAACCTCATGAATCCAATCTCCAAATCCGCTACCGCGCATGCCGATCTGCGCAGCGCCAATCTCTACCGCGTTGCGATTGTCGGCGCGGCGTCGCTTCTGGGCAAGGAAGTCGCGGAAGTCCTGCGCGACCGGAATTTTCCCGCCGCCGATATTCGCCTGCTTGATGACGACGAGTCTTTGGGGCAGCTCGAGGCTGTGGGCGACGAGGTCAATTTTATCCAGAGCATTCGCGCCGAGCAGTTCGAGCGCGTCGACTTTACCTTTTTCGCTTCCGACGCGCGCTCCACGCGGGCTTCATGGCAGAAGGCGCGCGACTTGGGCAATACGATTGTCGATCTTTCCGGCGCTCTGGAGGACGAGCCCGGAGCGTCGATCCGCTCGCCCTGGATCGAACGGCAGGCGGGACAGCCGGTGATTCCGCAATTGCAGCCTGCGCCGGTGGTGGTGGCACATCCCGCATCAACGGTTCTGGCGTTGCTCGCCTTGCGTGCGGGTAAGGCCGGCAAGGTTGAACGCATGATTGCCACCGTATTTGAGCCTGCCTCCGCATATGGACAAAAGGGTATGGACGAGCTGCACGAGCAAACGGTGAACTTGCTCTCCTTCCAGGAGCTGCCGAAGAACGTCTTTGATGTACAGGTGGCCTTCAACATGGTGGCGAGCTATGGATCGCGGTCGGCGCATTCGCTCGAATCGCTGGCGCAGCGGATCGCGAAGCACTATCGGCATGTGGCTCCGGGCACGATTGAGCCGTCGCTGTTCACGCTCCAGGCGCCCGTTTTCCACGGGCACGCATTTTCTATTTACCTGGAAATGGAGAAACCGGTCGTGATCGGCGAGTTTTCCGAGGCTCTGGCGGGCGAGCATGTGGTGGTGACCAACCCCGAGGAGACTCCAAACAATGTGAGCGCGGCGGGGCAAGGGGACATTCTGGTTGCAGTCCGGGCCGATGACACCAGCAAGAACGGCGTTTGGTTGTGGGCCGTGACCGACAACCTGCGAGTCGCGGCGCTCTCCGCGGTGGAATGCGCCGAGACCTTGACCGCTTCACGGCCGCGAGGCCAGATCCAATGAAGCCGCGGTGGGTGCGACGACGATTGGCCACCGCCGCGTTGCTAGCCCTGGCCGCAATTGCGAGTGGATGCGGCTACCATACACAGGAGCATTCGACCGCGCTGCCGCCGAATATTCGCACGATCGCAATTTCCGGTTTCACGAGCCAGAGCCGCACTTTTCGGATCGAGCAGACGCTTACCGATGCGGTGGTACGTGAATTCAATACGCGCACGCAGTTTCGTATTGTGCATAATGCCGGCGAAGACGCGGACGCAGTCTTGAAGGGAACGGTTCTGTCGGCTTCGACCACTCCGCTGGCGTACGATTCGGTAACGGGGCGCGCGGCTAGCGCGCTGGTTACCGTGAGCATGACCGTGACGCTTACCGACCGACAGGGCAAGATCGTGTTCCAGAATCCTTCGTATCTTTTTCACGATCAATATGAAATTTCGCGCGATTTGAATAGTTTTTTTGAAGAGGAATCGCCCGCGGTGGATCGCATGTCGCGCGACTTCGCGCATACTCTGGTGGCCAATATTCTGGAGGCCTACTAAGTTGGAGAATCCGAATGTTGAGGCCTGAAGATGCAGTAGCGATGACTCGGGAGAACCAACTTTAATGACGCGCGCTTTCCAACAGGCCGACCGGTTTATCTCCGAGCTTGAATCGCGCAAGCTACGGCCCGCATACGTGCTCGTCGGCGATGAGGCCTTTTCCGTAAGCGCTATCGCGACGCTATCCTCGAACATCTGGTCGCGCCTGACGCACGCGATTTCAGTGTCTATGAGCTGGACCTGAGAGAGAATTCCCTGAGCGAGGTTCTGGACCGCGCGCGCACGCCGTCGCTGATGGCGCCGTTCCAGGTGTTCTTTGTGCGCGGCGTAAAAGCGCTGTTCGGCCGCGGCTCAAACGAGGAAAAGATCGCGGCCATCGAGGAGTACTGCAAGAATCCGAATCCCGACGCGCTGGTTATCTTCGTCGCCGATCACATCAGCATTCCCGCCGACGTCCGCCGCATGGAGATGACCGATAAGGACCGCTATCAGAAGATCCGTGAGGATCTCGGTCGATTTTGCGGCATCGTCGAACTGGCGCGCGTAGAGGAAGGCGAGGCGGTGCGCTGGATTGGCGAATACTGCGTCACTCGCGACGTAAAGATCGACGCCGACGGCTCGCGCGAACTGGTCGACGCGCTGGGCGGCGACATGATGATGGTTTCGAACGAACTGGAAAAGCTGATTCTCTACGTCGGCGAGAAGAAAAAAATCACGCTCGGCGATGTCGAGACCATGGTACTAGCGGCCAAACAGCGCTCGCTGTATGAGCTGACCGACGCCATCTCCTCGAAGGATCGTGTACGGGCCCTTGCGATTCTTGGCGCGCTGCTTTCGAGCGGCGACGGAGAGGAAGCCGCGATTGGCCATCTCTATATGCTGGCGAAAACTTTTCGGCAGATGCTTGTGATTCTCGAGCGCAACGTCCGCGACCAGCGCATGCTGTGGGCGGCGCTGTGGCAGGGATTTCGCGTGCCTCCATTTGCAGCCGACGATATCATCCGTCAGGCGCGCCGCTACAAATCGAAACGCGAATTGACGCGCGCCATACGCCTGGTGGCAAAAGCCGATCTTGCCTTGCGCTCGAATCCTCCGGGCAAGCGGTTAATTCTGGAGAAGCTGGTGCTCGACCTGGCTGGCGAACCCAAGCTCGAAGTCGCCGGCGGATGGATGCAGGAAGAGTTGCCAGTCTAGCGATCGCGGACCGCGGCTGGAATTCGCAGATTGCGGATGTTTGCGGCGTGGACAGTGTTGTCCTCCTAGCGGCGAATTTGCGGCGAGCACGCGGACAGGAGTCTCCGCGCCGCACAATTCCCCGAGGTTAGTCGTTGACGCACTCTCTCTTGGTCGTTTCCAAGTCAGGCGTTTCCAACTCCTGTTGTGGGAGTTTTACCAGACCTAGCCATTTCAACGCGGCTTCACGGTCATGGAACACGCTGATTGATTCGTGTTTATTGACAATGCGAAAGTAGGCTTCCGCTAACCTCATCACTGCAGCCGACATCGACAGGCCGCTTCCGAGGAAGGCACGCCGGGACGTTGGAGAGAACATTTTTCGTTCCGCGAGCTTCCTGGCTTCGTCGAGTGAAACGTCCAGTTCTTTGACCGCGGTAGCGTCCACAAATTGATAAAATTCCGGTTTGAAAAGTGGATTACTGGCCAACTCATCCTGGTGGGCTTTCATATCCGCAAAGGTAACGCGTCCCCATGCGGTGCTGACTACGAGGCTCTGTTCCGTGTCAATCCTGTAACGGCAAGGCATAAGATTTCTTGAGTCTAGCATGGGCCGAAACCCTTGTGCTCACTGGGCGTTCGGCGCACGAGATCGTGATGCACAATCGCGACATCGTTCGTTGACGGGTTCAGAGCACTCGCGTCTGATTGCGTCAACTACTCTTTCGTGAGAGATGCGAAGGCTACGTCATCCTGTCCGCGGCATCCGCTGCCTTTGCCCGGAAGTAGCTAGATTTGTGGCAGGTTGTGCGATTAGAGTGTTGCACACCACCCCAAGGGAATTGCCTTTGGGGGTGAACAAAGGAGCCCCAATCTTGAATCAAGCTCGCAAACTATTTGTCTTCATATTGTGTCTCGCGCTTTTTGTACAATCAGCGCAGGCTGCCCCGAACGAACGAAAGGCATATCTGTGCACATGCTTCCGAAGCGTGTAGCCGATATCAGCGGACAAAAATGGGGATTTAGCGTTGACCGTGCAGACTACCTGAAGCCGGAATCCCAACAGCCAGTTTTGCAGACACCCAAGGAGTTTCTAGCGTTTGTTCGGAAGCAGGATACTCGCGTTCAGGAAAACGGTGTATGGATCGTCGTCAGTCACCCTGACGCTTATTCGGACTCTGAAAAGACGCTACTCGAAGACATAAAGGCCCTCTGCCAAAAGGAGAATATTCCCCTGTTTGTTTGCCGCGCCTCAGAATTGCCAAACGGTTGGAAACGATATGACCAACATTAGACTATAGGGTCCGGCGTGAATTCGACGAAGTGCACTGTCTCAAAGAGGCCACAACCCAACGCTGGCCTTGGGCGTTTGATTGGCGAAACATCGCCGTTACGCCCGTTGCCAGATTGGTGTAATCACCTATTACACAGTTAATCGCGTGAAAACGACGGTAGCGAACTCATTGCTGAACGTCTCTTCCTATCTCGATCGCATCGGATATTCCGGCTCGACTGAGCCAGTCTGCGGAGACTCTGTGCGCGCTGCATCGCGCCCACATGTATGCGGTGCCGTTTGAGAATCTCGATATCCATCTTGGCCGCCCGATCGTTTGCGACGATGATCGCTTCCTCCACAAAATTGTGAGCGAGCGGCGTGGCGGCTTTTGTTACGAGCTCAACGGAGCTTTCGCTGCCCTTCTGCGCGCACTTGGATTTGACGTAACACTGCTTTCCGCTCGCGTCACCCGCGCCGATGGCAGCGATGGACCGGAATTCGACCATCTCACTCTGCGCATCGATCTTCCCAAGCGCGCTTCGAATGAAGATCTGCTTTCCGGCATCGAACAGAAACCGCATGACTCATGGCTGGCTGATGTCGGCTTCGGAGACAGCTTTATCGAGCCGTTACGTCTGGAGCCCGGCTTGGAACTGCCGCAGTTCGGGTGTGTCTATCGACTGTTGGAGGACGATGGCGATCTGCACATGGAAGTCATGGCGGATGGGAAGTGGAAGAGGGAATATACATTCACTCTGCAGCCACGGCGGCTTCCGGACTTCGCCGCTAGGTGCCACTACCATCAAACCTCGCGCCGATTCCCACTTCACGCGGCAGCGCATTTGTTCGCGAGCTACGCCGAACGGACGGATCAGCCTGTCGGATTTGAAGTTGATCGAAACCCGCGATGTACAGAGGGACGAGCACCCGTTGGCAGGGGAGGAGAAGTGGCGCAGCACGCTGCAGGAACTCTTCGGAATTGAACTGCCAGGGTAACCCGAATCAGCTCCGCGTTTTCATTTCGGCCATCGTTCTCCGCAATTCGTCGGCCTCGGAAGAATCGGGCTTTGAGGTGCTCCAGTTGCTTTTGTGCAAGCGCAGATGGCCGTTCCTGGCATATGCCAGCCCCAGATGGTAGTTGTAGAGCATCGCTCGAGGGATTCTTTTTTACGGCTTCCTTAAACAGGTCGAATTGCCGAAGTGTAAACGTGCTTGTGGTAGAAAGCCCAACCCAGTGTATCGGAAGAACTGGGATTGTCGGGAAGCAAGCGGTGCGCGGTTTGGGCCATCTGGAATGCCACATCCACATTGCCGCCTTGTTGGAGCATGGCGTAGGCCATATTGTTTGAGGCAATTGGATTCTCGGGCTGGACGGCGAGCACCTTCTGGTACATCTGCTTAGCGTGGTCCCAGTCCTTCTTGTCCTCGTAAATACCGCCGGCGAGCAGGAAAAAGCCGACTTCCTTGGGATTGTGCTTCGCGGCTTCCACATAAGTCTGCACGGCATCATCCGTTGCCCCGCGCTCGTTTTGGAGCGTACCGAGTTTCAAATAGGCGCCGGCATCGTTCGGGTTTAGTTTGAGCGCCTCCTTGAACTCCGCCTCGGCTCCGGAAAAATCCTTTTTCTGGTCTTTCAAAAGCATACCCAGCATCACGTGGAAGTCGGGGTTGCCGGGATACTTCGCCAGTTGGGCTTTGATAGTCGCGATAGCTTTGTCCGGTTGTTTTTCCGCGAGATCAACATTCATCAAGCCACTGATCGCGTCGGCGGAGTTCGGATCCAGATCGAGCGCCTGCTGGAAAGACTTTTGGGCATCGGCGGACCGGCCTTCCGCCAGCCGCACGCTTCCCAGCTCCACATAGGCCGGGGGATTGTTGGGTTCTTTGTCGATTGACGTCTTGATGTATTGCTCGGCCGCCGTATATTGCTTCCGGTCGTACTCGGCGACGGCACGCAGCAAATAGCCATCGGGCGCGGCCGGAGCCAGAGCGATAATCTGATCCGCCTCCTGCGATAGAAACGCCGCGTCATTGTCGTGCATGGCGGCCGCGGCCAGAGCCCGGTGGGCTTCGACGATATCGGGCCGCAGGCGCACGGTCTCCCGCCATTCCGTTTCAGCGCGGCTGGCGTTGCCGAGCTGATCCAAAGCGAGACCGAACTGGTAGTGTGCCACCGCGTTATCCGGATCGGTCTTAAGAACACTCTCCAGCGTCGTAACGGCTTCGTCGGACTTGCCGTCCCGCACGTTGATCTCGGCCTTGTAGATTTGAGCGTCGATGTTGCTGGGCTGGTCCTTGACCAACTCAGCGGTGAGTTTGCGGGCATCATCGAGGTGGTTTCGCAAGATCAGCAGCTGGATGTAGTTTCCCTTGACCACAGGATCTTTTGGGTGGGCGCGATAGAGAGACGCGTATTCGGTCTCCGCTTTGTCGTACTGGCTGGTGTGCCAGTAAAAATCACCGAGCAGGCGGTAGCCAACGGAATTACCGGCAAAATACTTCTTTGAATCGCGGAGGAAACTCTCGGCCTGATCTCGCTTGTTCTCCGCCAGGTACAGAGCGGCCAAAGCAATCCTGGGATTGGGATCGTCCGGCACAATCTGAATGGCTTGCTGAAAAGCCTGTTCCGCATCCGGAAACCGGCCACGGGTTTGGTAGAAATTTCCCAGCGCCAGCAGCGTGTCCGGGTTCTTCGGCGAAAGTTCAGCCGCTTTCTTGATATTCGCTTCCGCGTCGGCCCACTGTTGCGTCTGCATCTGAATCATTCCAAGACTCAGGTAGGCATCGGAGCGCTTGGGGTCCAGTTGCAGGACCTTATGCAGGGCGGCGGTAGCGGCTGCGGGATCCTTGGATCCGCTGTTGTAGTATTGCGCCAGGGTCAGGTAGACGTCGGCATTGTTCGGCTCCTTTTGCACAAGGAGATCGAGTTGCTCCTTGGCGCCAGGGTACTGATGCCCGAAGATCATCAGCTTCGCCATTTCCAGGCGAGCGGCGTAATTGTGAGGTTCGTTCTGGATGGTCGTCGACAGCTCCTGGTAGGCGTCCGGCCATTGCCCCAGCTTCAGGTCAACCAGTGCCAGGCGATAGTGGGCGACGGCAAGGTGCGAGTCCAAACGGAGCGCATTCTGGAACTGGATTCCAGCTTCGCGGTACTGTCCCTTTTCGAAATAGCGCTGCCCGCTCTCCAGGTATTTCAGTTTGGCTTTTTGGGGATTCGAGCATCCCGTCAGCAGTCCCAGCAGGCAAAAGCCCGCCGCCACATAACGAAAATGCGATGTCTTCGTCTTTCGCATGTCTTTGCCACACCTCTGGTCCCAGATTCTCTGGTGATTTCCTGTTATGCAAAAGATTACTCTTCTGGCGGCCCGAGGGAAAAGTTACCGCCGGTATTATCGCCAACGGTGCCCAGACAGCCGGAGAGGGACGAGCGGCCCTACCTGGAACCCAGGCCCGCCGCCACTGCTTTAGCTTCTCGCTATACTGGAAGTATAGCGTTCTCTGCCGTTTCAAATGACGATTCCGCTGGCGAACCCGACCCTGACCCAGTCCGCCGAGGAGACAATCTTGTTCGGGCGAACCCTTGCGGCGGAGCTTTCGCCTCCGCTGATCGTGTTGTTGCGAGGCGATCTGGCGCCGGCAAGACCACGCTGGTTAAGGGCATTGCGGAAGGCTTCCGGGCCGCATCCGCCGATCAGGTCACGAGCCCCACTTTCACGCTGGTTCACGAATACCGTTCGGCTCGTGCCGACCTCTATCACATCGATCTTTATCGCATCGAGACAGAGCGCGAACTGGAAACCCTCGGGCTCGACGACCTGCTCGCTCCCAACAGCATCCTACTGATAGAGTGGGGAGAGAAGTTTTCTCGCTTGCAGCGCGATTGGAACATGGAAATTACGCTTGAGCGGCTAGAGGACGAACGGGCGGGGGAATCCGAGCGTAGGATCCGGTGGACCACTCGCTGATAGCGGAGTATGTTTGCGGAGTGTGACGATCCAAAGGTAGATCGCCAACAACGTCTCGGCGGCGCATCTCAATAACCTGGAGCCATAATCAACTTGAAACTAGGCTATCCCGCACTTGTAGGCCTGCTGACCGCGTCACTGTGGTGCCCGGCGACTTTTTGCGCAGGTCAAAGCGCCCCAGGGACTCAAACGCCGGACCCTGTCCAATCCGCCCAAACGCCCGCAACCAGTTCTCCGAAGCAGGACACACCCAAAGACCAACCGTCTGCTCAGAGTAATTCTCAGGATCAAAACAGCCCGGTTCCGCAAGATACAGAGAAAAAGAACGACCGCATGTTTTACGTGATGCCGAACTACCTGACGGTCAATGGTCAAGGTGTCGCCGGTCTCCTGGAAAGAAAAGTTTTCGATGGCGGCAAAGGGATCCTTCGATCCATATGAATTCACGATAATAGGCATCGTGGCAGGCATCCGCCAGGCGGAGAATTCCGATCCGGCGTTCGGGCAAGGAATGCAGGGATATGCGAAGCGCTATGGGGCCGCTTTCACCGATCAGGTGGATGGCAACATCATGGTGGGTGGCGTTTATCCCACGATCCTAAAAATAGATCCTCGCTATTTTCGATTGGGCAAAGGCCCATTTTTGCATCGCTTTGACTATGCCATTAGCCGTATTTTCGTCGCCCGAAAAGACTCCGGCTCTAATATGTTCAACATTCCAGAATTCGCGGGCAACGCGACGGCAATTGCCATCTCCAATGTCTATTATCCCGCCGACGATCGGACAGTTTCAGGGAATCTCAACAACTGGGGAGTGCAGATGGGCCTCGATGCCTTCGGCAATGAGCTGAAGGAGTTTTGGCCCGACGTTCACCACTATTTGCAGAGGAGACACGCCCGCCACTTGCAGAAGAAGTCAAGCGAGTGAGCTTCGTCAATCAAGAATTGGCACTTACTCGCGCGGAGTGCATCCAATTTCAAGTTCCAACAATCCAACGTTGTTAGCAGAATTGGATAAACGAGCGAAAGTGAGGGAAGGATTTGAAAACAATTCGATTGTTTTGCATGGCGGCAGCGCTGGCGGCGACGTTGGGAACTTCGTCTCTTCAAGCCCAGGGACAAACAAGTGCGCAAGAACAATCCAAGGAAGCGTCAGTACGCGGGCTGGACAATGTTTCATTGCTCACTCCAGACTCTGGGCAGCCCAGCGCAACAACAGATGAAAAATCCTCCCTGCCGGACGCGCCCACGCCCAGAGTCAACCCCGCAGATTCGAATACCGATGACCAGACTGGCAAACAACCAAAGAGAATTCTGGGGATTATCCCAAATTTTCGTGCTGTCAGTGCCAATACGCAGTTGCCTCCGCTGAGTTTCAAGAATGAACTCTGGCTCGCGACTCAGGATACATTCGACTACTCCGATGTCATTTTCGTGGGTGGGCTGGCAGGAATTGCGATGGCAGGCAAATCGCAGCCGTCCTTTGGGCAAGGCGCCGAGGGCTTCGGTAAATACTACTGGCACATCTTTGTCGACGGCGCTATAGAAAACTACATGACGGAAGCGATCGTGCCGGCGGCATCGAGAGAAGACCCGAGGTACTACACACTGGGCAAAGGCGGATTCGTGAAGCGGACCGGTTATGCGGTGAGCCGGCTCTTCATCACCCGGACCAACGCGGGGAAGAGCACCTTCAACTTGTCGGAAATCGTGGGCGCGGGAGCCGCTGCCGGCATCGGCAATGCGTATTACCCGGCAGAATACAACCCCTGGGTGAAAACGTATCAACGTTGGGGAACGCAGGTGGGTTTGGATGGCATGTTCAACGTATTAAAAGAGTTCTGGCCGGATATCGATCATGCTGTATTCCATGGAAAATACTAATCCCTGATGCCCATCAATACCGAAGCCACCATCAGAAAAGTCACCGCCGCCGATCTCGTAGTCGGCCTCATCTGCGCTGACCGCGACGGCAATCGCGTTCGCATCGATTCCGTCGACCACAATGCGGGCAAGCTTTCCTATCACTTTCTGAACGATGAGCTGCGCGTGCAGGAAGGAATTCAGGAATTGTCGATTGCGGAGTTCCTTTCGCAGGGCTGGCGTATCGCCGTTTCCGGTAGTCTATAGATCCACGATGACGCGCCGCTTAGTGCGGCAGGTAACCGGCTTCCAATGGCAGTTTGCCATCGACCTTGATCACTCTCACGCGGTCGGTAATGGATCGCTCTTCGACCATCCCGATCGCTCCTGGTGTAGAGGCGACGGTCTCAATCACGTCCGCATCCGTCGCTACTCGCCGGAACGAATCTTTACGCTCGGCGATCATCGCCTTAACTTCGGCATCCGTCATCTTCGTCAGCCGTGCCAGCGTGCCAATCTCATCTCCCGATGAGCCGTGCACTACGACCACCAGGTTGCGTCCATCGGGCCATTTTTTCACTTCGCCTTTGAAAATCTTAGCCAGTTGCGCCGCGCCTACGTTTTGTATTGTGTTTCCCTGGTCGGTCACAACTGCCATGTGATGGGCAAAACACGGTGTCAACAAACACAGCGCCGAAACCAGCATCCCGAAAATTCGCCGTTGTCTCATAAAATGCCATCCTGTCCTCTCGAACAGAGTACGTCATGCACCCAGCAGATGCCGGTCAACAAATTGTCAAAAGTTTTCCAAGGTTCGCGAAGAACCACGGTAGTCAACGGGAGGACCACAGACAACGATACTAAGCCTCCCCAACAAGCGTGGTGTCCCACAAATCGAGTCCATCATCCCACCTGGAGAACAGGCGAAGCCAAGCGGAGTGGACGGACCTGTGCGTTTTCACGACCTTCATTCTTGATCAGGTCTGTTCATTGTGGCGGTTGTTTTCGAGCGTCCACTTAGAGCGGTTTCAGCGTTTTGAGAAGGCGTTTCCAGCAGCCAGCGGTTCACCCCTCACGATGCCGCGCATACAGAATCGCATCTTCGACTAGATCCCGGTAATAGTTACGACGACGCCCCACCTCTTGCAGTCCGCATTTTTCGTATAGCGCTCGGGCCGCTGAGTTCGACTCGCGCACTTCAAGCAGAATCGCCGTCCCGGCTTGGCTTTCCCATTTGTCGGTCAGCGCGCGCATAAGTTCTGCGCCGATGTTGCACCGGCGAAAAGCACTGCCGACTACCACATTTTCGATCTCCCACTCTCCGGCGGCCACGCGAGCACAGAGAAATCCGCAGATTTGCCCGGCCTGCTCGGCCACAATCAGATTTCCTTCTGCTATGCGGGTGCGGTACTGATCTGCAGACCAGTGCGCGGCAGAGCACGCTTCCTGTTCGAGGGCGAGAATTGCCGATATGTCATCAAGTGCGGCCGGGCGAATGGAGATAGGCATGCAGCGTCTCAAGATTTGAGTTGCGAGAAGATTTCGGCATCGGAGCGGCGAATATAGTTGGCATCCAGTTCCTGCGCTGCAACGGTATAGCCGCTTTGGATCCGTTCCCAGCCCAGGCGGGCGATGACAGCGATATCGGGATAGGAAATGTGCTCGCACGCAATGCCCCCAGCCTCAAGCGCCGCGGCCAAGCTGGCTTCCGGAGTGACGACGGACTTTCCTCTGGCCTCGGCGAGAAATTCCTCGCGGCTCAGAAAGCGTTCGCCTTTCATGTGCGTAGGCGGAGAGGATTCGCCGACGCTGACTTCGTAGTCGCCGACATAGACTTCTCTTCGGCCAGCATCGAGAGCGGCGAGCACGCGTCCTCGCGCAGAACACGACCGTGCAACCGCTTCGAGAAGGGAGACCGTAGCGATGGGCTTTTGCAAACCCTCCGCCAATCCCTTGATCGCGGCCAGGCCGACGCGCAGACCGGTAAACGATCCAGGGCCGGAGACCGCCGCAAGCGCCGCCAGATCCTTTTTGCCGAATCCGTGTTTTTCGAGGAGTGCCGAAATCTGAGGGATAAGTTGCGCGGAGAATGTGCCGCCGGCGAGCGGAACTGCCTCGATGATCTCGACCTCGGGACGGCCAGCCGCTGCCCGCGCCAGGGCCACGCTGCCGTTCTTGCCGGATGTATCAACCGCGAGCAGGAGCATGGTCAGTGTCCGCCGTCGACCAGTTCCAGCAACACGCCGCCCGTGCTCTGGGGATGCACGAAAACATAGCGATGGCCGCCGGCGCCGGTCTTGATTTCCTCCGACACTAGCCGCACTCCATCTTGCTTGAGTTTGGCGACGGCGGCAGCGAGATCTGGCACGCGCATGCAGACGTGATGCAAGCCCTCGCCGCGCTTGGCGATGAACCTGGCGATGGCCGAGTCATCAGAGGTCGCTTCGAGAAGTTCGAGGCGGCTTTCGCCAACCGGAACCATGACTGGCGGACTTTTTCCTGCTCGACAGTCTCTTCGGGCCCGCGAGAGTGCAGATAGGCTCGCTTCGCATGGCGTGGCGCTCCGCATCGTTTTCAAGTAATGCGAGAACCGCCTCAGAGATAGCAGCGGATGTATTTGCAAACGGGACTATCACGCCTCTCTTCTCTGCCAGCAGTTGCCTGGCGTGCAGAGTGGGCGTAGAAGTAATTGCCTTGCCGGCTCCGAGGGCGATGGCCAACGTACCGGAGACAATCTGCGCCTCCTGCCGGTAGGGAGTGATGTAGATATCGGCCGCGCCCACCTGCTCCACAAGCTCTTCCGCGCTGACAAAGCGATTGTTCATGATGAAATTGGAAGAGACACCGAGCTGCTCGGCGAGCGCCTGCAATTCTTCGCGGTAGCGCTCACCCTCGCGCCAGCAGTGTTCGGATGCGTGACCCCGGAGACAATATTGAGCAAATATGG
>CAWDPB010000088.1:0-8517 GCA_963804075.1 uncultured Acidobacteriaceae bacterium
TCAAAAAGTGGCGTTTCTTTCGTGTAGAGCTTTACCCGCTTTACCAACGCCGGCTGAAACCGGTTGGCAAAACGCAGAATGCGCTCATATTCCGCTTCCGTATCGACCCAGATGATCGAGAAATCCGAACTCACCTGATCGCGCAGCACGCGCTCCACCACGTTGAGGTCGTGGTAGATCAATGCCGGTGGCTTGCTGTTCTCCGAGCGCGTCTTGATCTCGGCCCACAGATTCTTGAGAAAACGTATGTCGGCGCGTAGCTCCTCGTCGGATGCACCCGCCGCCGCGGTGCGGACGATAAAACCTCCGCCACCATTCTCACGCTCGCTCTGGATAATGTGTTTCAACCGCTGCCGCTCGTCCTCGGACGAAATCTTGCGCGATACGCCCGTGTGATTCACGGTCGGCATGAAGACCAGAAAGCGGCCGGGCAACGCGATATGGCTCGTAATGCGCGCGCCTTTCTTGCCGATCGGCTCTTTGGCGATCTGAACAAGAATTTCCTGCCCTTCTTTCAGCAGTTCGCTGATTTGCGGCACGACCGTGTTCTCGCGGCTGCGAAAACGCCGGCGCTGGCCGCCGCCCCGTCGTCCGCCACGGCGCTGGCGGTCAAAATCCGGAACCCGGCGCGCTCTCTGCAGCAATCTCGCCTCTGGCGGCGCGGCGCGAACAATCGCACTGGCATCCACCGTTCCCTCGCCTATGGCCTCGGCTTCCAGCAGGGCCTCCGCTTCCGCCTGCGCCTCTTCCAGTTCCAACTCTTCCGCTTCTCGCTCTTCCGCTTCCAGAACCGCTTCGGAGACTTCGCCATTTTCCCCAGTTCCGGGAACTTCAACGATTTCTCCGTTTTCGCTTCCAGCAGGAACTGCTTCTCCACCGCCCGCCGTCAACACCTCGGTCCCCGGCGCATGCCTTTCTTCTTCCACTTCTTCGAAGTCGTCGTCCTCTTCCGACACGTGTCCGTATGCGGCCAGATCGGCTTCTTCCTCTTCGATCTCCTGTTCCTCCAAATGCCCGCTTCCGGCGTCGTACCGAACGTCCGAGGCCTCCTCGCGAGCGGACAGCGCCGCGGCAAGGTCGGTTGCTTGAGGAAGCTCGCGATCTGCCGCCTCCATCTCCTCCGCCTCTTCAGCTTCGGATTCGACTTCGGTCTCGGATTCGACCGGAATTGCGGACCTCAACTCGCTGACCGGCGCCGGCATGTTAGCCGAGGCGCTTGCCACCTCTTCGTCCGCTTCCATTTCTGCCACATCGTCGTGTTGTTCGTGCAGCGGTTCGGCAACTGCCGCGGCGAATATAGGTTCGTCTTCCGGAAAACTCGATGTGATCGCCTCGATCTCCGGCTCCCCCGCGCTCTCTACGGGAGCAACCTCACTCGGCGTCTGCCGCTGATACTTGGAAATGGATTCCCCCGGCAGGAGAATGGGTTGATATCCAGGAGGCGGCCCATAATCGTAGTCGCGCCCTCTTCCAGGCGCGGGCGGACGCTGAAACCGTTGACTCGATCCGGTGCGCTCGAAGCGTCCCGGGCGCTCGCTGCGCTGCTCTGTCCGTTGATCGCTTCTTTGCTCAGGGCGCTGGTCGTTTCGCTGGTCAGTCCGTATCTCGCTTTTCTGGTCTGTCCGCGGTTCGCCGCGGCTCGATGCCGGCCGTCCACGGTCTCCGTTCTCCCCGCGACGACCGCGACGCCGCCGGCGTCCGCGAACGTCCCGGCCGTCGCCTCGTGCCGCCTCGCTGGCATTCCCCGCCTCAGGTGCGGCCGAGTCAAACCCGTTGTCCTCGTCGGCTCCATCTCCGGCTTCCACCGGCGCCGACTCCGCGCCAGCAGCCACAGCTTCGGCACGCCGCGGTTGCCCGCCGCCGTTTACCGGACGATTCGCCGGAACTGGTTCGTCCAGGTCCTCGTCCTGCTGTTCCAAATCCATGAAATCGGAGACATACAGAAACGCGTCGCGTTCCAGTCCGATATCCACAAAGGCCGACTGCATGCCTGGCAGCACGCGTGTCACCCGGCCTTTATAAATCGATCCCGCTAAGGTGTATTCGTTTTCCCGTTCGAGGTAAATTTCCGCTAATTGATCGTCTTCCGTGATTCCAACTTTGGTTTCATGGGGTGTGGCCGATACAAACAATTCCTTGTTCATTGATACTCCGGTCTTTCTTCACCGGACGGGAAGCGCAAGGCGGACGAGAGGATTGAGGGCTTTCAGCGCCGCTCCGAGGAGGAACGGGCGAGGTGCTGGCGCTCGCGCCTTCACCTGCACTGCAGTGAATCTTTTTCGAAAATCTCTGCACTGATCGCGTTGAGCCGCTCTGTCAGGCTTGTGACCGCACTCTCGAATCCCGAGGGGGCCGTTCCCCGCCTGACCGGCTTCAATCCTGTCCGGCTTCCACTTCTGTGCCGGTAATCTGCCCTCCTTTTTCGCGAGGGCCTTCGTAATCTTGTTTACTGCCTGATCTTGTTGACTGCTTGATCCTGCTTCGTTGGCGCCGTTCCAAGGACGCCTCACCTTTTGCCAGCCGTTCAGTTCACAAAGCGGCGCATCCGGACGTTCATCACGATCCCCAACGCCAAAAACATGAAAAGAACGGAAGACCCGCCGTAACTCATGAGCGGCAAAGGTATTCCAGTGACGGGCATAAACCCGACCACCATGCCGACGTTGACCAGGATATGAAAGCTAAGCACAGCCACCACACCCATCACCAGAAACGCGCCAGCGCGATCGGGCGCCGTTTGCGCATTCTGCGTCAAACGCATCAGCACGATAAAGTATAACAGCAGGAGCCCCAAAGCTCCTACGAACCCGTGTTCCTCGGCAAATGCGGCAAAAATAAAGTCCGTTTGCGGAACCGGGAGAAACGCCAGATGCGTCTGTGACCCTTGGGCACTTCCCCATATTCCGCCTGAACCCACCGCGATGAGTGATTGATTCACTTGATACCCGGAGCCCTGACGATCCGCATCCGGGTCTCGAAAACTGGACAAACGCTCTTTTTGGTATGGCTTCAATACTTTAACCCACGCGACCGGCAGCAGCAGCGCAAGAATCAGCATAACGACCATCGCCTGCTTCCACCTCAACCCACCCAGAAACAATCCCATAATCGCCACTGGCAAATAGGTCAATGCCGTCCCCAGATCCGGCTGCGCCAGCACCAGAAGCATCGGGAAACCAACGATCGCCCCAGCTTTCAGAAAGTCGGGCCACGAAAGCTCCCGCTGCTGAAGCTCGGCAAAGTACTTGGCAACCGCCAGAATCAGGATCAGCTTCACCCATTCCGACGGCTGAAAATGCGAACCACCCGGAATCTTGATCCAGCGCCGCGCCCCAAGGTATTTTTGTCCGAAGAGACGAACTGCGATCAGCGAAACCAGGGAAACGATGTACATCCAGTGGACTTGCTCGAGCAGAGCCTGGTAGTTGAGCAGGCTGACCAGGAACATGGCGCTCACTCCGCCAAGAATCCAGTAGATTTGCTTGACATCGGCGCCCGCAAATTTCGTGTGCGCGGTCGCGCTGTGAATTTGAACGACACCCAGCACGCAAATCGCCAGTACGAACCCGGCGAGCGTCCAATCAAAATCTCGGAAGGAAACGTAGCGCGACATGGATTCAGTCGCCCACCCCAGAACTCATCACAGCCACTCAGTTACAAGGATTCGACGGGCACGACGGGCTCATCGGTGGTTCGTTGTCCAGCCAAACCCAGACCCCAACCCCTGCGATTGCGCCTACCCCCGCATAAACCGCCCACGGTGAACTCATGACCCCGCCTTGCGCCGCGCGGGCCGGACCCGAATGCCGCCGCCTTTTCTTTTTCTTCTCGCCGTCGCTCGCATTGGCGTTCGTATCGGCGACGGTCGTTTGCTGTCCTTGCGTCACGGTCGTTGTTCCCTGCCCGTCTTGCACCGTAACATCGCCTTTGTTGGCGGCAATCTGCACTTGCCCGTCCACATCGACAACCTGGAACTCTGTCCAGGAAGCGCCTGCTGGCTTGATCGTCACATCGCCCGCCCGCGCCGCCATTCCGCTCGATGTCGTCACGCGCACGCCACCATGCTCGATCTCAACTGCCGGTCCTTCATACTTCACCAGCGAATCCGCCAGCACCATCACGCTCGATCCCTTGCTTTGAATACTGGCCGTTGAATCGGTACGCGTTTGCAGCAAGTCGCCCGAAAACATGGCGGCTGTCTTCGGAGCCGCCGCCCCGTTCACCCACGCCGAACCGCTGCTGTATAGCATCGCCGATGCTGAATCGCTAGCCATCGTTTGTGGCGGAAACGCCGCCAGCAGCAAACAACACACCGCAGGACGCAGCGCCGATTTGAAACGGAATGCAAATGATTCGGACATTTTTCTGAGTTGCGGCTATGGTACGCGCTCTAACTGAGGAAGGTCAATGCAGTTATTGTTTTTGGTGCACTCCCGGGTAACTACTGCGCCACGCCATCCTTAATCTTCGCGCGTGCCTTTCGCGGCGGAGATCGGCCGTCCCGTCATCATCTCCCCTTCCACGCCTTCGACATGCAGTCGCATCCACCGGTTTGTCTCATGTTGGCCCGCAATCTTGACCTTCAGATAATTCTCGGTCAGCGCTTCGGTGAAATCCGCGCCGCCAGTTTGTAGCGTGATCGCTTCCACGGTGGTTCCGAGCAGCGAGCGCATGAAGGTTGCCTTCTTTGCCGACGCAATCTGCCTCAGAACGTCGTTCCTCTGACGAGCAAAAGCTACCGGCACCTGCCCCGATCGCTCGGCCGCCGGCGTGCCTGGCCGCGCCGAGTATGTGAACACGTGCAGATACGTGAATGGCAATTCTTCGATCATGTGCCGCGTTTCGGCAAATTCCGCCTCACTCTCGCCCGGAAAGCCGACCATCACATCGGCACCGATGGCAGCGCGCGGCATCGCCTCCCTTATCTTCAGGATCTTCTCCCGATAATGCCAGGGCCGATATTTGCGGTGCATGCGCCGCAGCACAGCATCGCTTCCGGATTGCATGGGCACGTGCGCGTGTTTCGCGATCCGCGAAGACGACGCCACCAGATCGATCAGCTCGTTGCTCCAATCCATCGGCTCGACAGAACTGATACGGAGTTTTTCAAGCGATGTTTGCGAGATAATGGCTCGAATCAGATGAACCAGTCGTTGGCCGTCAGTCGTTCGTAATTCGGGGCTCGCGCCTTGGGCTGACGGAGTTGGCGCGCTGAGAGAGTCTTGCTTCCCAGCGGCCAACGACCGACGACCGACGACTGACGACTGAGAACTGCTTTTCAAATCCCTTCCCCATCGGCCCAGGTTAATCCCCGAAATCACCACTTCGCGGTAGCCTGCGGCAACCAGCGTCCGCACTTCGGCAAGCGCGCGATCCAGAGGCAGCGACCGGCTCGCTCCCCGTACATAGGGAATCACGCAGAACGAGCACCGGTTATCGCATCCGTCCTGCACTTTGAGGTTGGGCCGCGTGCGCTCGTTCGCGGCCTCAAATACCGGCGCGGCCATCAGTTCCGTATGCGCAAATATGTCACCGACTACGACCTCAGGGGGGCGCAAACGATCTTCAGCGCCCACGACGGGATCGCTGGGATGCCCCACACAATCGCGTTCTTTGCTATTGTGTGGGTCTTGCGCCGTCCCTGAAAGCTGTGCAATAGAAATAAACCCGGCAGTCGCAGCCGCGGATAAGGAACCCGCAACAATTTCCGCCGCCCTGTGCTTGTGCGAATTTCCCACCACCCAAGTCACACCCGGCAGCGCCGCCAGCTCTTCCGGAGCGCGTTGCGCGTAGCATCCCGTAACCAGAATCCGGCAACCGGGGTTGGTCCGCTGCAGCCGGCGGATCGAAGCCCGCGCGTCTTTGTCCGCGCCCTCCGTCACCGTGCATGTGTTCAGAACGACAAGCTCGGCATCTCGCGCTGCATTCGTGCGCTCCAGTCCCTTTTCCAGAAACTGGCGCTCCAAAGCAGCCCCGTCGGCTTGCGTAGCGCGACAACCGAAGTTTTCGATGTAGAACCGCACGATCCTTATACTAACCGAGTTCCGGCCAGACAAAGGCGGCTGGCAGCTCACGGCTTCGTTCTTACCGGTTCGCTTCGGAAAACAGCGCAGGGGATGGAAATCGAGAAAATAATCGCACTGGACGGCTATGCAAACCGCAGTGCCGTCACTGGTCCAGTGCCTCAGGCCAAAGCACTTACGCTTGCCGTGGACATGAAGGGCGCATGCCCACTCCAACTCCAACGGCCAGGCAGAAATATCCCTAAGCTGGCTAGGTCACCCAGCTTGTCGGCAAACAGCTGTCAGGCGGTGGCGACGCCCCGGGCCTGCTGAAAACACTCGCGGCACAGCACCGGCCGTCCTTGCGTAGGACGGAACGGAACCGTCGTTTCCTTGCCACATTGTGAGCAGTTCGTCCGCGTCTCCGTCTTCGAGAACGTATGCGGCTGCGAACCGCTTCCCAGAACTGCAACTCTTTTGTTCTTGCAGCCTTTGCAGCGTTTAGGTTCGTTCTTGAATTGCTTGTCGTAGAAGAACGACTGTTCGCCGGCTGTGAACACGAACTCCATGCCACAATCAATGCACTTTAAGACTTTGTCTTGGAATTCCATGCAAGAGGCGCTCCCATTCCCCATCCCTGCACTACACGGGAGACCCGGGGGGAAAAAGGATTCCGGTTCACTTCGTGGGCAGGAGAAGATACTCCCCCTCTATTAACCCTGTGGACTCGGCCCTCCACGCGATGTGAGCCGCATGGACACTACGGACAACCCGCCAATAATCGGGCGTCTTCTCCTGGAGTTGGGAGGGACCGTACCCCCTCTTGTAGCTACGGCCCCGTCTCCGCTTTCTGTCGTGCTTTTTTAGTCTTGCTCTTTGCGAGCCTTCTTGCGGCTGCGCTTGCGTGCCAGCGCTTCCTTGACTCGCTTCCTTTCGCCCGGTTTCAAATAGAACGAGTGACGTTTTACTTCCTTGATGATGTCCTCGGTCTGTACTTTCCTCTTGAACCGGCGAAGTGCGTTTTCGAGGGATTCTCCCTCTTGAAGTCGAACTTCAGCCAAACGAACTACACCCCCCTGCTGGCCCTGACTGGACAGATAGTTATGGCAAGCCCATCGCTATAAGTCAAGTGGAATGTGCAGGAAATTTCCCTTGACTTCAAAACTTCAGCCGCATCGAAAGTTGTATCTGCCGCGGCGCATACGCATTCGAAGTCTTCATGAAACTCGCAGGTTGCTGATAATACGCTGGATAAGTCACACCTCCCGAAGACGGTGATTGTGCATACTGAACGAATCGCCCCGCCGAATCGTAAAACCCATTATCGGAATTGAGATATCTCTTGTTGTCTCGGTTAAGTAAATTGAACGCTTCACCGCTGAGTTCGAGCCGCAAACTTCCTCCCAGCTTAATCTTCCTGCTCATCCGCATATCCATCGTCGCGTAGTCGGGACCGAGAAATGCATTCCGTCCATAGCCGGCGAGACGATCGTTTCCGTCATTCCCATCCTGATTTGGGTCGCCGGCCACGGCGGCATTCGCCGGCCGCCCCGATCCATACGTCATCACTTCAGAGATTTTCCACTGCTTGAGCATTGTGGCCAGAACTCCATGCATCGCGTCGAATCCGTGCACCTCCTCAATCGCAGCAACAGTCAGCCGGTTCCGCTGGTCGGTTACGCTTGGTCCCCGCTCACTGTTCGCTGCATACGAATTCTGTACCGTCGACGGTTGCCCCGCTACCAGCGCGTCCTGGCCGTCGTCGATCGCATGCGCCCACGTGTATCCCAGCCGGAAGTAAAACCCCCGTGACATTCTCTTCTGCAATGAAATTGTCAGCCCGTTATAGACGCTCGATCCCGCGCTCTCAAATTGATCGATCGCTCCCAACTGCGGAATCGGCCTCGCTAACGTATTAATACACGGAGGATACGGACAGCCTATGCTCCACGTGGTTTGCCAGGTCGCAAACGACTCCACATTGTAAAAGCCGTTCTGAAATGCGCTGCCGGTAGGATCGTAGATTGGATAACTGTAAAAGGTCGGAGGCGGCAGATTCACGTCCCGTGCCCGAATCATGTCCACCCCATGCACATACAGATACGAGAGTTCGCCGGTGAACCCATCCGCGAACTCCCTCTCCAACCGCACGCTTCCCTGCTCCGCCCCGGGCGTCTTGAATCCCGGGCCGAACGCCGCCACTTCGTTCGTCGCGTACTGCTGCCATGAAGCCGGTAACTTGCACATCACCGGCCCCCTCGGGCAACTTACCGCCACGTTCGGATATGCCGGAAATACCTGATTCTGGTAGTAATTCGCGTTGTCGAGCGATAGGAACTGATCCGTAACGCCATTGTCGTTGATTACTGCCGACTGATACATCTGCGGAATTCGCACATGAAACATTCCGAATCCCGCTCGTACCATGATTGGCCGCCGGTCCCCGATCGCATAGGCAAATCCGATTCGCGGTGCAAAGTTCTTATCCGGTTCCGGCATCCACCCCGCCAGCGGC
>CAWDPB010000089.1:0-24785 GCA_963804075.1 uncultured Acidobacteriaceae bacterium
TGGCCGATTCTCGCGCCCCCACGCTCGCACATACGGCTTCTTGAGTTGCGTAATCGCGTCACGGAGGCTTTCGAGGCGGCCATTGGTATCCATGATCTCTTCCAGATCGTGCTGCACGCGAGCCGGATCGGACTGATTCTGGTAGGCATCCCAGTAGTAATAATTCATCTCAGATGTGAACTGAATTTTCATGCCCAGAGTGTCCAGCCTCCATGCAGCAAAGAGCATATCGGGAACGGTTTCGCTGTGGACCCGCGCCTTTGCCTGATTGAGTTGCAACGACTGGATCGCACGCTCCGCGCCCAACCGGAGGTCGTGCATGGCCGGCGCGGCTTGCGCGGCCAATGCGGATCCGCTGCTGCTGAAAGCATTGGACCAGAAAAGCTCATCGGTCGACGCAAGCTTAAGCGGAGCAACGAGCGGATGCGCGTGACTGAGATTGTCAATTGCATCCATGAAGGTGGAATCGCCATTGCGGTAGAAGGCCCAGTCGTAACTTTTCTTGAAGTCGTCGATGTTCGACTCGCCAGGCTGCCATCCGGCCGCGGCGCCGAACACCAGCGCGGGCCACGTCATATCGGTGAGCGTTTCGCCGTCGTCGTGCCAGATCGTATTGAGGACACCAAGCGCCTGGTGATTTTGGCCGTCGCGCACAAAGTTACGAACGTTCACGAATGCGGCATCGAGGTTGGGCCAGATGGCGCTCCAGTTCCCGGCTCCGGGGGCTACGACCACGCGCAGACCGGCATTGGTGTAGGGAGTAATAATGCTTTCATAGCTGGGCTTGGGATCGTAATCCCAGGGAACCGCGATCATGTCCTTGGGCAGGATACTGAGGAGTTCGGGATACTTCACCGCGATATCGCCCCAGAACATCAGCTGCTTGTGATACGGCTGCATGGTCTCGAACACTTTTTGGAGATGATCGAGATAGACGCGGCCAAGACCTTGTTTGTCGGCGAGCGCCTTGGTTTGTCCTAGTCCCAGCTCAAATGTCTCGTCGGCACCGATATGAAAGAACGGGCCGGGAAACATCGGAACGACTTCGCCATAAACTTTACGTATGAAATCGTAGGTTTGCGGATTGGTGGGCGTGAGGACGTGGCCGTGCGGCGTTTCCGCGGCGTCGGAATAGACTTCGTACTTCAGAAACTGATGAAGGTGGCCGAAGGTTTGCTGCTCGGGCATGATCGTGACGAAATATTTTTCCGCGTAGATCACTAGTTCTTTGATTTCGGCGGAAGTGAGAGCGGCGTCTTGAGGAGCGACCAGAGGTTGGCTTTGGAAGTCGAAAATATTCTCCATGTTGAGGCCGAGAAGATTAACCTTGTACTCGGCTAATGTGCGGACCTGGAATTTGAGGTAATCGAGGGTAAGAATCGGGCCACGGCTGATGTCGTCGGAAACTCCGCGCCACTCCATGCTTGGCCAGTCGCGGATAACGAGCGCGGGAACGGCCAGGGATTTTTCTTTGGCGCCTTCTGAGCTTTCCGGGCGGAGCAGCTGGCGCAGTGTTTGTACACCGTAGAACAGTCCTTGCGCGGTACGGGCGGCAACGATCACACCGCTGGTGCTGGCGCGAAGCACATAGCCCTGGTCGCCAAGGTCGCTCTCGGTCTTGATTCCCTGCGCTTCGAGATAGGCTCGCAGCCCGTGGTCGGTGAGTCGTCCGAGAGAGATGTGCCCGGAGGTCTTCGGAGCCGACGTGGCGTTCTCAATGGCGAGCTTGATGCCGGTGCGCTCGTGGATTTCCTGCTGCAACGTTTCAGCAGCAAGTCGGTCTTCGGCGTTGCCGATGAGAATCGTGGTCGAGGGCTTGACGACCAGCTTGCCTTCGGCCATGCGAACCTCTTTGGGCGCGGGCAAGAGCTTCAGATGCGTGACCTCGTTAAGCTGGGCATGCGAAAGCAACGATAGGCAGGAAATGCAGGCGAAAATCCATTTAATAGTTTTCATAAAGACCGGCGAAGGGCGAGAGTAACAGGTTGGAATGGCTCACGACAAGGACAGCGGCGTGGACGCGACCGCAGAGCCCTCCTCCGGTTGGATGGCAGGAGAGCCCTCCCCGCAAACTAACTCTTATTTTCCGAAGGCTTCCTTGTTCACCACATAGGGCATCCTGGTGATGTCGCCACCGTAGTTCCCTTCCAGCACGTCGAGCAGACCTTGGACGCAGCGGCCAGCCATGCCTTTGTCGGGATCGGACGACAGGCGGGTGATGCGGGCGGCGCTGGCGAAGTGCGGCAGCAGACGACACCGGTCGGCGATGGCGGGATCGCGCAGCGGCGAATCGGCCGGCAGAGGTTCTTTTTCGTAGACGTCAAGCGCGGCGCCGGCAATCCAGTTCTCGCGTAAGGCTTTGGCTAACGCTTGCTCATCCACCACTGGGCCGCGCGAAGTGTTAACGATCATCGCGGTCGGCTTCATCGTGCGCAGCGTGGTTTCGTTAATCAGATGATAGGTCGGGGTAGGGCTTTCGCCCTCGCGAAGCAGCGGAACGTGGAGGCTGATGTAATCGGCGGTGCTTAACGCTTCGTGTAGCGTCGTGTAGCGGATCGTGGTCTTCTCGCGGCTGATGCCACGCTTAAAGCGCAGGTCTTTCATTTCCTGAATGGCGTGGATGTAGTCGCGGTTCTCATAGGCGGGATCAAAGCACAGGATGTTCATATCGAATCCCGCGCACTTTCTTGATGAAGGCAAGGCCGATGCGGCCGGTGCCGATGACGGCGACTGTTTTGCCGGTCACTTCATCGCCGAGAAACGGCAGATAGGGATGCCAGTAGCCCCACTTATTTTCTCGCGTCAGATGCTCGGCGGCCCAGATTTTTCGGGCCAGAGCTCCCATCAGAAAAAAGGCAAATTCAGCGGTTGCCTCGGTGAGCACGTCGGCGGTGTGGGTGAACGGGATCTTGTAGCGATTGGCGTTGGCGCGGTTGATGTTGTCGAAGCCGACGGCGATTTGCGCCACCACCTTGAGCGTGCCGGGGCTGGCGGCGAAGATCTCGGCGTCGATCGGATCGCGCAGCGTGGTGATGAGACCGTCGATGCCGGACTTTACCTTTTCGATGATCAGGCTCTTGGGCGGCGCTTCCGGCTGGGGGTAGACCTCCAGTTGGTAGCCATTCTGACGAAGAATGTTGAACGCGTCTCCGATATCGCAGGTTGCAAAAACGCGAAAATTTTTGGTCATGGTTGGCCGCTGGTTGGTGGTCGACGGTCGTCAGTTCTTCTTGCGCAGGAATGCGGACACGTTCACAACAAAAACTCAAGAAAACTGGGACACATCTTCCCCACCGCAGGCTCGAACAGTGTACCGCAGTCGGCATCCGGCAATTACATCTCGATGCGCGGGAGTTCCGAATGAGGTAGGGACCTTCGACTGCGTGACCGCCGTGTTTCGCGCGGCGGTCACTTCGCTCACGATGACAGGCGCGAGTGGGGTGGGGCGAACTGCGGGCCGGACTTAGGTTCCAGTGGCTTCCGGGCGAGGAGCTACCGAGGCAGCTTGCGCGTGATGGCGAACATCGGCGCCCAGGACCCAGAAGATGACGTCTTCAGCGATGTTCGTGGCGTGGTCGGCGACGCGTTCGAGATTGCGCGCGACCAGGAGAGCATCCAGCGCCTGCTGAGTAACTTGCGGCTGTTCGTTCATGGTTCGCACGAGGACGATGAAAGCTTCATCGCGCATGCGGTCGACCACATGATCCATTTCAAGGACAGCCTGGGCGAGTTCGGCTTTGCCCTCGACAAACGATTCCAGCGACCGGCGCACCATGGCGCTGACGGCGGTCGCCATGCGGGGGACATCGACGGGCAGCTCGACTTCCGGGAGCTCAATCAGATCCATGATGCGCTCGGCAATGTTGACAGCCTGATCGCCGACACGCTCGAGATCGGCGTTGATTTTTGTAACGGCCAGGATGAAGCGCAAATCGACAGCCGCCGGTTGTTGGGTGGCGAGGATGTCGAAAGCGAGTTCGTCGATTTCGCGCTCGGCGGCGTTGATGAGACTTTCGTTTTCGAGGACGAGCTGGCAGCGGGTAAGATCGCGTTCAGTATAGGCCTGCGTGGCCCGTTCAATCGCCAACTCCGCGAGACCGCCCATGCGGAGCAACTTCTCCCGTAGCTCTTCCATCTGTTGTTGAAAGCGCGTGCGCATTCGCGGAACCTCTTTATCCGAATCTGCCGGTAACGTAGTCTTCCGTCCGTTTATCGGACGGATTCGTAAATACTTTTTCGGTCTTATCGAATTCGATCATCTTGCCGAGAAGAAAAAAGCCAGTAAACTCGGCGACTCGAGCCGCCTGTTGCATATTATGCGTCACAATCACGATGGTGTATTGCTCTTTTAGTTGAAAAATGAGTTCTTCGATTTTGCCGGTAGAGATGGGATCGAGGGCCGAGCAGGGTTCATCCATGAGCAGAACTTCCGGTTGAACCGCGAGAGCGCGCGCGATGCAGAGGCGCTGCTGCTGGCCTCCGGAGAGACTGGCGCCGGATTTCTTGTGCAGCGAATCTTTGACTTCGTCGAAGAGGGCCGAACTGCGCAGCGACTTCTCGACAATCTCTTCCAGCAGTTTACGGTTGCGAAAACCGTTCAATTTCAGCCCGGCGGCCACATTGTCATAGATCGACATAGTAGGAAAAGGATTCGGTTTTGAAACACCATGCCCACGCGGCGCCGCAACTGAGTGGCGGAGGTCCCGTTATAAACGCTGATATCCCCGATGTGAACCTGCCGTCAACACGCGCCTCGGGAATGGTCTCGTGCATGCGATTCAAACACCGAATAAAAGTTGACTTCCCGCAGCCGGACGGGCCGATCAGGGCGGTCGCGTGGTCCGCGCGCACCGAAAGATTAATGTCGAACAAGGCCTGCGTCTTGCCGTAGAAAGCGTTCAGGTGCTCGACTGTGATCCCGACTCCCATGCCAATTAAGCTCCCGCCAAAGTTCCGTGCCTCACTACAAGTCGAACGGCCGCAACCGCGCTAACGATCAGGACAATCAAGACAAGCGCACCGGCCCATGCCTGACGATGCCATTCATCGAAAGGCGAGATGGCGTAGGTAAAGATCTGCAACGACAGCGCGGCGGTCGGCTGATCCATTCTCCAATTCCAAAACTGGTTTCCAAACGCCGTGAACAGCAGCGGCGCGGTTTCATCCGGCCACGCGGGCGAAGGCCAGCATAACGCCAGTAATTACTCCTGAGGTCGCCGTACGCAGCGTAATGGAGAGTGTGGTGCGCCAGCGAGAAACGCCCAATCCGTACGCGGCTTCGCGGATCGCCTGCGGAACCAGGAGCAGCATCTGTTCGGTGGTCCGCGCAATCGTAGGGATCATCATGATGGCGAGTGCGACTCCGCCAGCAAACGCGGAAAAATGTTTCTGCCGCATGACGACCAGCCCGTAGGCGACGATGCCGATGACGATCGAGGGCACTCCATTGAGCACATCGGACACAAAACGCACCGCGTCGCCCCAGCGATTGCGCCCATATTCGGCAAGAAAAATGCCCGCACCGATTCCCAGCGGCACACCCATCAGGCTGGCGATCAAGAGGATGACGGCGGACCCGGCAATCGCATTAGCCATGCCGCCTCCAGGCTCGCCGACGGGTTTTGGAGTCTGCGTCAAAAACGCAAGATTGATGGAACCGATGCCTTTATAAACAAGGTAGGCAAAGATTGCGAACAGCGGGGCGAGAACGAGGACGACCGTTAGAACCGAGAGGGCGGTCATCAGGCGATCCGCCGCGCGGCGGCGCCAGCTGATCGTCATCGCATTCGAAAACGCTGCCGAATTTGCATTCGTACCGTACATGGTCATCTCAGGCAAGACTCTTCGTGGGCTGGCCACGGGTCACGCTCCACACCATGAGCCGTGCGAGCGCGTTAACGATGATAGTTACCAGGAACAGCGCCAAGCCAATTTCGATCAACGCGGAGACATAGAGATCGCCGGTGGCTTCGGTAAACTCGTTGGCCAGCACGCTGGCCATGGTGTAACCGAAGTCGAACAGCGATTTGGAAATCTCCGGGCGGTTTCCAATCACCATGGTGACGGCCATGGTTTCGCCGAGCGCGCGTCCCAAGCCGAGAATCACCGCTCCCACAATGCCAGCGCGCGCGTTCCGCAGAACACCCATGCGGATCATTTCCCAGCGCGTCGCCCCCAGAGCAAGAACCGCCTCACGCTGATGCTGAGGCACAACGGTCAAAACCTCGCGTGTGATGGAGGAGATGATGGGAATGATCATGATCGCCAAAATTACGCCCGCGGCCAGCACGCTGTACCCATACATAGGCCCACTGAAGAGGCCAGTCCAGCCGAGCGTTTTTGCGAGGAAAGGTTCGACCGAAACGCGAAGAAGAGGAACCAGGACGAAGATTGCCCAGAGTCCATAAATCACGCTTGGGATAGCAGCAAGAAGTTCGGTCGTGAAAGAAAGAATTCCCCGCAGACGGATGGGACACATCTCCGTGATGAAGACCGCAACACCTACTGCCAGGGGCACCGCGATGATAAGTGCGAGCAGCGAGGAAGCCAGAGTGCCGAACACAAATGGCAAAGCGCCGTATTGATCCTCGACCGGATTCCAATCCCCTTGCGCAAAGAACTTCCAGCCGAAAGCATGCCAGGAAAGCTGCGACCCGATCACAAGCTGGCTGACGATGAGGCCGAGAAGCGCAACCACCGCGAAGCCGCAAAAACGCATGGTCCAGCCGAACACGGCATCGGGAACTTCGCTTACCTTGCCCGGCAACAACGGTCCTGTAGTGGCGTTGGTTTTCAGAACGGCCTTTGGGCCTCGCTCCCGTGCGCCTTGCTCCGGTTCCGGAGCCTCAAACCGCCGGTGCAGGGCTTGATTGGACATGATCCTCCAAAGCGTATCAGAAGCTTGTTACAAAACCGTTAAAAATGCAGAGCGGTAGTAGCTGAATTTGAAGTCAAATTCAGACACTACCTGCAGAGCGTCCGGTGTCTCAGACCCCGCGAAATGGTTGAGACAGGAGCAACTCGGATACCCGCCAAGCGACCATCTCCCTTGCGCCACCTGGCCCAATTGTGAGATGACTGATTCTTAACTTCCATGCCCACATTTGCCGCCATCGACATTGGCTCTAACTCCGTTCGCCTTAAGGTCTCGCGCTTACAGAGCGGCCGGCTGAAGGCCATGCATGAGGACCGCGAGGTCACTCGCCTCGGCGAAGGCGTGTTCAGCGGCGGACTGCTTTCTCCGGAATCAATGTCGGAGACGGTTCGAGTGTTGCGGAGGTTTCATCGTGCGACGCAGGAATGCGGAGCCGACACCGTGCGCGTTGTGGCAACCGCCGCTCTCCGCGACGCACGCAATTCGCGCGCCTTCCTGGAGTGGGTGCGTTCAACCACGGGATGGACGGTAGAGATCATTTCCGGGCTGGAAGAAGCGCGATTGATTCATCTCGGCATAGTCTCGCGAGGGCGGCTTGCCAGCCGCAGCGTGCTGCTCGTGGACCTTGGCGGCGGCAGTTGCGAATTGACGCTCTCCCGCGATGAGAGAATCCGCGACACTGTGAGCCTCTCGCTTGGCGCCGTGCGCCTGACCAGTGAATTTTTGAAGCACGACCCGCCACGCAAGGGAGAACTCAAACGCCTGGAAGGATTCGTTGCACGAGGCATTGTCCGTATCCAGGACCGCATTCGTTCGGCGCGCGTGGGAACGGTGATCGCCACTTCAGGGACAGCCGCGGCGCTCGCCGCGATCGCCAGTCATCTTTCGCGTCCCAAGAAACGCCGGCTTGGAGATACGGTCACGCGCGAGATGATGCGCCGAATCGTAAAACAGATTTCGCGGATGACTCTCGATCAACGGCGCAGAGTGCCCGGGATTGGTCCCCGCCGTGCCGAAATCATTTGCGCGGGAGCGGTCGTCTACGAGGAACTGCTTGAACGCTGCCATCTCAATGGATTTCGCTATTCGCCGCTGGGATTGCGAGACGGTATCCTCGCGCAAATGGCGGCCGAATCCGACCGCAGCACGCGATCCGGTCGCGCGATCGAATCCGAGCGCTGGGAATCGCTTCAACGCGCCGCTGAACACTATCGCGTCGACCTGCACCATGCCTTGCAGGTGCGCGACTCGGCGTTATTGCTTTTCTCGGCGTTGAAGTCCGTACACCAATTGCCGCCCGAATATCGCGAATGGCTTTCCGCCGCCGCCTTACTCTATGAAGTGGGTGACTATGTAAACCGAAACGGACACCACCGGCACACTTACTACATCATTTCTAACTCGGAGATTCTGGGATATACACCGCAACAACGCAGACTTATTGGCTCTATTGCACGTTATCTCGGGAAATCGCGGCCGGTTCCAGAGGACGGCCCGATGAGCGTTTTAAGCCCGCAAGAGCAGACCGCCGTACCCAAGGCATCCATGCTTCTGCGTATCGCGCGCGCGCTGCACATGGGACGAATCCAGTCGGTAGCACACGTATCGGTTTCCGCGCGCAATGGACGCGTGTCCATCAAACTTACGCCGCGGGGTAAGCAAAGCCTGGATCTGGAGGCTTGGGCGATCGAAAAAGACGGCGCTTATTTCCGCGAGGTCTTCGGCCGGGAGCTTTCCGTCGCCGCAGCGTGAAGTGTCCGCAGGATGCGCGGCGTAATACACCAACTCAGCGAACCAGCGTTGCGGCGCATTTCGACTTTCGCGACAGCTCCCTTCTTCAGCTCAATTGCCCCCTCACCGCCGGCGCCGCCGATCACTCGCCCCAGAAAATTGCTCAGGTTCGGATTGTGCCCTACCAGCAAAATCGATTCGCAGCGCGCATGCTTTTCCAGCAGCTTTTGGAAATCGGCAAATGTGGCCTCAGGTCGCAGGCTACTATCTGTGACGAGCTTGCCCTCATGACCCATTTCATTTCCGACCAGCGCCGCCGTCTGCGTGGCGCGCTTCAGCGGACTGGAGACAATAACATCAGCCTGCACACCCAGCGCGCTCAGCCCTCGCCCGACGTATCCGCACTGCTCAATGCCATCTTTATCGAGAGCGCGTTTCTCATCTTTCTTTGCGTTGAGCTGGGGTTGCCCGGCATTGGCGTGACGCAAAAAGTAAACGAACATAGGTGGGTTATGCCAAGCTGAAGTCAGTATAGCAACAGAAAGAGGCGCCGGTTTGGGGCCGGCGCCTCTGTTTACTTCACCCGAAGGGAACGGCAGATCGGGTTCCCTAAGCTGTCGCCGCGCCGTTTGTGGAGCGCGGAAACAAGTTTCAGCTTACGGCAGGTAGTAACGGAACGACGTGAAGATCATGTTGTCAATTCCGTTCGGAGATCGGGCAGGCAACGTGCCGTTGTCATTACCCGACCACGTATTGCGCGTCACATACGAATACTGCGAGCCGAACTGGAATCTGCCCCGAGGCCCACTGTAGAAACGGTACCAGAAGCCGAGTGTTCCCTCGATCAGCGCGCGCGTATCGCCCGTGCAGTTCTTAAGGCTACCGGCTGCCGGTCCGGTGCCGGGTACAACTTCGGTGTAGCAACCTGAGTTATTAAAGCCAGGGGCTCCGTAGCCAACCTCCGTGGGTGTGCTGAAGTCAGTGCTGTCAACGCCCCACGTGCGGGCTGCGTACTCAACGCCGCCATAGCTAAAGACATCGAGCTTCTTGCCGTGCCATTCCAGTGTACCGAGGCCGTGCAGGTTCTTGATCAGGCGAATTGAGCCGTCGGGGTTGATGGAAGCGTCGGCGAGGCCGCCCGGAGCATAGCGCCCGACACCGCTGCCGCCGAACCCTTTCAGCCCGAAGGTGACGCGCTTGGCAAACTGCCAGCGTGCGCTCGCGCCGAAACCGCCGCCCTCTTTGGAAGCGTTGTAGGCGCCAAGGACATTCGGGCCTGCGGTAGTGCTGCCTCCGCACAGTGTTGTGGACGATACGCCTCCGCAAGGGAATATGCGGTCGGTAAACCGGTTGACCAGGCCAAACACTTCATAGTGTCCAAAGCCGGGATCGAACGCGATCTTAGCAATTAGGTCGGGCGCGGGATTGAAGCCATAAGTGCCGCCTGTGTTGTAGCTGTTGCTGGCTCCAGGCTGCGTGAATATGTAATTGTTCGCATTGCCATGCGTGCTTACCGTAGCCTGCGGATTCTCCAAGGCGAACGCAACTGCAACCTTGTCACCGAAGCTCTTAGTAACGCGGATGCCGTACTGGCGAGCGAAGTCGAAGCCGACGTTGTACGACGGATCGATCGTCTTGGGGCGGACATCGTTGGTTTTGCCCATGTCATCATCCGGGGCAATACCCTTCGCATCTTCCGTCACCAGGCTCCAAGCTTGTCCGGCCAGGAAGCTAAAGCCGTTCTCGAACTTCACCTGGCCCCATGCTTGTCGCAAACGCAGGGTGTAACCATCGGTTTGCGTGGAAGTCGAGGTCACACCCGCCGAGAGGAAGTCGGCCGACACGTAGCTCGACAGATCCACATGGCCTGTATGGCCTTCAACAAAAGCCGTGATCTTGGACTGACGCCCCGATCCGAAGAACTCCGGAAGCTGGCTCTGCGAAGCACCCGGCATGGTCAGGTTGTTAAAGGGCGTGGGCAGGTCGGCTCCTAGTGCACGAGAGCGGTGGACAAACGCTCCTTCCGTATATCCCCCCGGCGTGATGTTGATGCCCCGAAACCGGATCGTGATGGGACTTTCCATCTGGGTGTTAAATACCTGTTCGTGCTCTGGACTGGAGGCGGCCGTGGGCTCCTGTATGGACATGACCGCATTCTTGAGTACCGGGGTGTTCGCCGATGTGGCGCTCACAGTTTTAAGGTCAGCGACGTCGGACTGGGCAGCATCGGCCTTTGCGGCCGCCTCGGTTGCGGTGGCTTGTGCTTGAGCTACAGCCTGGTCCCTGCGATGCAGTTCGTCTTTGAGGGCCTGGATTTGCTGTAGCGCAGCCGCAAGCCCATCCTTAAGCGACTGAATATCCGTGGCGGTTACGGCGGACTGCGCCGGAGCTGTTGGCGGCTGTTCCTTGGCCGGAGATTTCGATGCTGCGTCGGTTTGCGCCCAAGCGGAGGCCGTAACCAAGGCCACCGCCAGAGCGGTTAGAAAAGAGCGTCTAATCGGTTTCATGAATTGCGTTCCTCTCCTTCTCCTAAAGGTCGTAAAGAGTGTGTTCGGTACGGGGAAAAATCGTGGGAAGGCATTGCGGCGCGCGCCGCGCTCAAGAAAGCGAGATTTCTCTGCCAGGGCAGCCAAGCCCTGTAAGACAAATCGCCGGCTGCGTCGAGGTTTTGCCGGGTGCATGACCGCTTCTCCCATAATGTCTATTATACAACTATACTACATGGACAACATAGCACTATCGGGCCCCGGAACGTGCAAAACCCAGCAACCGATTGACTTTAAATAGAAAACCGCCACAAGAAGCTGTGACGGCTGCTCACTAGGGTAACTTCCTTATGATTCCGGATCCAGCATGGGCCGCGAGTCGGACACTGTTGCCGAGTTCGAGTCCACTCGCGGCTAGTGAACCTGCTTAATTGCCGCTTTTACCTTTTCCGCCACGCTCTGGGGCAAGGGCGCGTAGCTGAGCTGGGACGTCATCTTCTGACCATCGGTGACCATCCAATTCAGAAAATCGGCAAGGATTTTGCCCTTTTGCGCATCCTTGGCCTGTACCGGAATCAACAGCCACGTGAAACTCGAAATCGGGTATGCCGTCTTGCCAGGAGCGTTGGTGATAGAAACGCGAAAATCCGCGGGCATGCTCTTCACCGACGCTGCCGCTTCGGTGACTCCATCGAGCGAAGCTTTCACAAAATTGCCGGCGGCGTTCTGGACCGATCCGTACGTGATTTTATTCTCCACTGCATAGATCAGTTCGATGTAGCCAATCGCGCCCGGCAACTGGCGGATCTGTCCGGCGACGCCCTCATTGCCTTTGCCACCCAGACCCACCGGCCACTTCACCGAAGTGCCCTTGCCCACGCTCGACTCCCAGTCCTTGCTTACCTTCGACAGATAGTCGGTCCATATGTAGGTGGTGCCACTGCCATCGGAACGATGCACAATGATTATCGGCTGATTCGGTAGGTTGATTCCCGGATTCACCTTGGTGATTGCCGGGTCATTCCATCTCGTAATCTTGCCGAGGAATATGTCGGCCAACGCCTCCGGAGTGAACTTGATTTCACCGCTCACACCGGGGATGTTGTAGGCCGGCACGTCGGCGCCGAGGACGGTAGGAATATGCAGGATCTTGACCTTGGCTTCCTTGAGTTGTTCGTCGGTCATTGGGCCATCGCTGGCTCCAAAATCGACGGTTCCGTTCAGAACCTGGCGGATGCCACCACCGCTTCCAATCGACTGATAGTTGATTTGAATGTCGTGATGCAGCTTGTTGTATTCGTTGAACCACTTCGAATACATCGGGTACGGGAAGGTTGCGCCCGCTCCGTTCAACGTCGCCTGCCCCAGCGCCGGTAGCGACAGCGCAAGACCTGCCAGCAACAACGCAATGCGTGAGATCACGCGATGATTCCTCCTTAAACTTTAAACTTTTCCCTGTGATCACCTTCGGTTCTAGCGGCGAATTGTTAAAGGAATGTTACAAGGGAGTGAATTTCTCATGACGCTTTTTGTTTTCCAAGCATTAAGAGATTGCGATTTTTCTTAGCGTGTCGTTTCCAATCGCGCCAACTCCTTGCTGAAAAGCCCATTCTCCGGGAACTCGCGCTTCAGTCCGAGCAGCAGTTCCCGTGCCGGGCCTGTATTCTTGTCGCGTACATACGCAATGGCCAGCAGAATACGCGCAAACGGCGCTAGCAACTGCCCTTTTTCCGCCGTCATCTGCAATTCGGCGATCCCGCCATCCTTGTCGCCCTGCACTCCGCCCATCCTCAGCAGCCAACGCACGGGTGCGGCCATGGACCCGATAATGTAACGGCTCACTCCGCTAGCCAGATGCGCGTCGTAGCAGGTTGGATCGGCTGCCAGCAGTTCACCCGCCCAAGCGGTTGCTTCTTTCGTGTAGTGAAGCGACGCAAGATTTCTCTTTTCGATGAGCGCGGCAAAATCGGAACGCAATCCTGAAGCCAGCGTCATGGCCAACAGAGCGTCGCGGTCGTGGGGATCGCGCTGCAACCGCGCGCGCGCCAACTCTTCCGCCCGGTTCAACCGCTGATCGAATCGCTCCCGCTCGCCCGGGTTTGCTTCATACTTTTTGCGGCTGGAAAAAACCGAGTCGCTTTCGTAAAACTGCGCCTCCAGCACTCCCAAGCGGTTGAACTCGGAAAACAGAATCCCCGCAGCCTCGCTGGCCGGCCCCATTGGATTCTCGGGATGCGATTTCTCCCATACCTCGAAGTCTTTTTCCGCGCCGGCAAAATTCAGATCGTATAGTTTTCGAAAACCTTCATCCAATGCCGCCGAGGGCACGTCCGCGGCGGCGGCGTGCGACATCATCAATAACGCGCATAGTCCTAGAGCCAGGACGCCCGACTTTCGCATCCAATGAAGCGGTCGAATTCTCGCGTGAACCGAAGAAATGCCGGACATGGTCTGCGTTGGATGCATTTTCACCACTTTGCGCAAACCCAGCACGCACAAATCCGCATCTTCTGGCAAACTGCTAAACACTGGGGATGCCCAACTGTGAGCGATAAAACTCGTTACGCGCCAGGCTGGCCTGGCATCGAGCCCCGCTGGACTTCCAGCGCCAAGACCGGCATCGGCACATCTCTCAGTCTGCACAGCCGCGTTTGGTTCACTCTTAGCCACGGAATCCTCAACGAGATTTATTTTCCCCGCGTCGATCAAGCCTGTACGCGCGATTTTGGCCTCATTGTCACCGACGGCCACGCGTTCTTCTCGGAGGAAAAGCGCCATTGCACCTTCGAGAACACGCCCATCGAGCCGGGAGTACCAGTCTACGAATTGCGCAATACATGCATGAGTGGCCGCTACCGGATCGAAAAAGAAGTGCTGACAGATCCTTGGCGCAGCGTCGTGCTCCAGAAGATCCGATTCGTGCCTCTTCAGGGATCGTTGGGCGACTATCGCCTGTTTGCGCTACTGGCCCCACACCTCTCCAACTTCGGATACGGTAACACAGGCTGGGTCGACGACTATAAAGGCAGGCCCATGCTTTTCGCACAGCGCGAGGCATGCGCCCTTGCATTAAGCTCGACAGCGCCCTGGCTCAAGCGTTCGGTCGGATTTGTGGGCACGTCCGACGGGTGGCAGGATCTATCGCAACATTTCCAGATGACCTGGGAATATGACCGCGCCGAAAACGGAAACCTGGCGCTCATGGCCGAAATCGACCTGGCAGCGTGCAATGGTGATTTGGTGTTGGCGCTCGGCTTCGGCGGAATCTGGGCGGAGGCTGGCCAGCAAGTCATCTCTTCCCTGCTTACTCCCTACGAGAAAATTCGCGAGGATTATGTTTCTCACTGGCGGCATTGGCAGAAGGGGCTGAAGAAACTCGACGCGCAGCCTCGTGCCAAAGATCTCTACCGACCATCAACGGCTGTTTTGCGATCGCACGAGTCCAAAGATTTCCTTGGCGGCATCATCGCCAGCTTGTTCGATCCCGTGGGGATTCAATAAAGGCGACGAGGATCTCGGCGGCTATCACCTGATTTGGCCGCGCGACCTCGTCGAAAGTGCCGGCGGATTGCTGGCGGCTGGCGCCGACGATGACGCGCTGCGCGTACTGCATTATCTCGAAGCCACGCAGGAGGCCGATGGACATTGGGCGCAGAACATGTGGCTGGATGGCCGTCCCTATTGGAACGGCCTGCAGATGGACGAGACTGCGTTCCCTATCCTGCTCATCGATCTCATGCGCCGGGAAGCTCCTCCCTGCTTCGGCGACAGCAAGCGCTGGTGGCCGATGGTGCACAAGGCGGCGTCATTTATCGCCGCCAATGGTCCCGTCACGCAGCAGGATAGATGGGAAGAAGATGGCGGCTATTCGCCGTTCACGCTGGGAGCGGAGATCTCGGCCTTGCTCATCGCCGCGGATCTAGCACAGTCCATGAGCCTGTTCGGGCCCGCCGAATTCCTGCGCCAGACAGCCGACACCTGGAATGAAAACATTGAACGCTGGACTTACGCGGAGAACACCGATCTCGCCCGCCAGATTGGCGTCGAAGGCTACTATGTCCGCGTCGCGCCGGACGATGGCGACGGCGCAGCCTCTCCGTTGCAAGGCTTCGTTCCCATCAAGAACCGCGCTGTGAGTGCAAATGCCCCGGCGGTAGAAATCGTGAGTCCGGATGCGTTGTCGTTGGTGCGTTTTGGATTGCGGCGTCCCGATGATCCGCGAATTCTCAACACCATCAAGGTCGTCGACGCACTGCTGCGCGTTAAGCTGCCCAGCGGTCCGGGATGGTATCGCTACAACTGCGATGGGTATGGCGAACATGACGATGGATCGCCATTTGATGGCACAGGGGTTGGTCGCCCATGGCCGCTGCTGGCAGGCGAGCGCGCGCATTATGAGCTGGCCGCCGGACGGGCAGATGCCGCCGAGACTTTGCTTGGCATGATGGAGGATTCGACGGGAACGAGCCGTCTTATTCCCGAACAGGTTTGGGACCGCAACAGTATTCCGGAGCGGGAGTTGTTTGCGGGAAAAGGTTCAGGGTCCGCTTGTCCGCTGGTTTGGGCTCACTCCGAGTACATCAAGCTACGCCGGTCACTGGTAGAGGGCAAAATTTTCGATCAGCCGTCACAAACAGTGCAACGCTATGTCGAGCGAAACACACCTGCTGAATACTTCAACTGGCGCTTCAACAACAAGCCGCGCACCATGCCGCGCGGCAAGAAACTGCGCATCCTGCTCATGGATGCGGCGATGGTCCACTGGAGCTTCGACAACTGGCAATCCAGGCACGACGATTACACCAAAGACAGCGGCTGGACTCTCGAACATTGTGATCTGCCCACGGAGAAGCTGGACTCTGGACGGCAAGTCCTGTTCACCTTCCGCTGGAGAAGCAGCGCACGATGGGAAGAACGCGATTTCTCGGTAGTGGTGGAATGAATGTGACATGAGCATCGGTTGTCTTGCCGGTTTGCTAGACTTCTCTTTTCCTTGAGGATACTCATGCGCATTGTTTCCGTTCTTGTTATGGTCGGTTTGATGACTTCATTTGCCCTGTCCGCGAACCTGCCCGCTCCGCAAGCCATTACAGATCCCAAGCAGATTTCCTCCAAGCCCGATGCACGCGTGGAAAAGAATCTGACGATCGAGAAGCTGTATATGACGAGGCAGGTCGGCGGTTCGACGTGGTCGCCCGATGGCAAGACGGTCGCCTTCGTCAGCAATTTGAGCGGGCGCAATAATATTTGGCTGGTGCCTTCCGAAGGAGGCTGGCCGCTGCAACTCACGGTGAGCGATCAACGCCAAACCAGCCCGGCTTGGTCGCCCACTGGCAAGTGGATCGCTTACGCATCGGACTACGATGGCGACGAACAGTGGGACATTTTTCTGGTGTCGCCGAAGACCGGAGAGGTCGTTAACGTTACCAACACGCGCGAGATCGCCGAGGAGAATCCAGTCTGGTCGCCGGATGGCCGCTATCTCGCCTACCTGGTCAAGCCAAAGACGTCGTCCGTGTTCGAGATTGACATTTACGACACCGTTTTGCGCGACCTGAAGCACGTCACCACCGGAACCGCCAAAGACCTCTTCAACTTCGAGCCTTTCTGGTCGAAGGACGGCAAATTCATTTTCCATTCGCAGTCGCAGGCCAAGGGCACAAACTCCAACATACTCGTTGCCGATGTTGAAAGCGGCGGCAGCACGCTGCTGACTCCTCACGAAGGCGACAAGATCTACGAAGCCAATGACATCTCACCGGACGGAAAGCATCTTCTCATCACCTCCAATGCCGGCAACGGCTACGATAATGTGGGGCTGCTGGAGATCGCGAGCAAGAAGATCCACTGGCTCACCGACGACAAGTGGGAGATTTCGGGCGCCAGTTTCACGCCGGATGGCAAATCGCTCATCTATACCGCCAACGTTGACGGCAATGTCGATATCTACCTCTACGACATCGCCTTAGGGACCGCTCGCGTGCTGGATCTGCCCAAAGGTCTGAATGCGCCCGCCGGGAACGCCAATCCGTTTACCAGCGATGGCATTCGCATGCTTTACTCGCACACGGGACCAACCGCTCCCGGCGACCTGTGGGTCTACACTCTCGCCGACGGCACATCGCATCAACTCACGCACTCACTGGTGGGCGGCGTGCGCGCGCAGGATATGGTCGAACCTTACCTGGTCCACTATCCAAGCAAGGATGGCAAGTGGACAATCTCCGCGTTCGTTTACGTTCCCTACAATCTTCCCCGCAATGGCGAGCACCCGGCGATCGTGTACGTACATGGTGGCCCCACCAGCCAAACCGTGAACACGTTCAGCCGCTTCATCCAGTACATGGCCAATCAAGGCTACCTGGTGATCGCACCTAATTATCGCGGCTCGACTGGTTACGGAAAAGAGTTTCAGCAGGCCAATCTGTTCGATATGGGTGGAGGCGACCTACAGGATGTGCTTGCCGCTGCCGACTGGATCAAACAGACCGGCTACGTCGACCCGAAGAAAGTCATTCTGATGGGCGGCAGCTACGGCGGCTACCTGACGATGATGGGAGTGACCAAAGCTCCTGAGATGTGGGCTGCTGGCGTGCCTATTGTGCCTTTCGTGAACTGGTTTACTGAAATCCAGAACGAGGATCCGGTGTTACAGCAATCCGATCTGGCGACCATGGGCGATCCCGTCAAGAACAAAGCGCTTTTTGAAGATCGCTCGCCCATCAATTTTGTTGATCGGATCAAGGCTCCGCTCTATTTGCTGGCTGGCGGGAACGATCCCCGCTGTCCCAAGAGCGAAGCGCAGCAGGTAGTCGATGCAGTCAAAAAGCGCGGTGGCGTGGCGGAATACAAAGTCTATGAGGATGAGGGTCACGGCTTCTCGCGAGTCGAAACCCAGATCGATGCCTACAAACGAGTGGCGGAGTTCTTGAAGGCGCACGTCCCTCCTGCCGACTGCGGCTGTACGCTTAACGAATGAGATACGCTATGTCGATTCCGCCGGCTTGTGGGTTGCGCGGCGGCGCCGTTCCGCGGCTTGTATGCGAAGGTGCAGCATGTATAAAACTACAAGCGCGTTAATCACTATAATCGCCACGCGGATCGGCGTCGGCCGTCGAATCAGGTCGATCATCTCAAACGGAATGTAGACCGCTCCCGAGATGAATGCCATCCATTCCGCCCAGGGCAGCGCGTACCAGAGACCATAGGCTTCTACAAAGCGCATGAGCGCGTAAACACTGGCCGCCACGGCGATTTTCCAGAGCCGCACGTCACTGAACCGTGAAACCAAAGCAATGAACACGCCGACGTAGTGGTGATACGGATTGGCGTGGAAGAACTCCAGAAAGCTCTCGGCTATTCCCCAGAGGTCTCTGTGGTGGCGCATGGAGAACACGCCTAGCCCGGCGGCGACCACAATCAGTCCTTTTACGAACTCAACCGTCGCAACGGTGCGTACGCCTTTGATGTGTTCGGAGTCGTGGACGACTGGGTGCATAGCGGCTCTATCTAACGGCGAACATCAGATGCGGCCGGCAACGCTGGCACGCAACTCCTCGACGATCTCTTGCGCGGCTTTCCGGGCTTCGGCATTCTGCGTAACTTCAAAGGAAATGGCCCCCACTCGCGCATGGCCGCCGCCACCGTAACGCTCGCAAATCTTCGCCAGATTCACGGACGGCTCGCGCCTAGCCCAAGGGTTCGATCCGACCGAGACCTTTACGCGGAACGAACTCTTACTCAATCCTACGCTGTAGATGGACTCTGGGTGAAGGTAATACGGTACGAACTTGTTGTATCCCTCCATGTCCAGGTCGGTGATATCGAAGAAAATCGTGCCGTCACGCTCTTCGGCGCGCTGGCGCAGGATGTCGATGGAACGCTGGTGCCGATCGAGGAGCGGAGGCAAAACGGCCGTCACCAAAGGCTGCTCCAGGATTTCTCCCAACGGATGATAGGCGAGCAGCGGAATCAGCTTCTTGACAAAGTCGCGGTCGGTCGACGCTTCGATGGCCATGGTCAGCTTCATGGCTGGCTCCTTCATCTCCACGGCTGACTTCGCGTCTTCGTACATCGCGCCATCGACAATGTCGGTCCATTTCACGAGTTCGGCGACCGACTGCGGATCAAAACCAAAGCGTTGTTCGGCGATCATCGCAATAAAGCTGGTGCAGGATTTGAAGGCCGGATCGTAGAACTTGCGATTGCTCTCATCCTGCTCGAAGTGAGCCGCGTCGGCGGGAGACAAAAAAGCGCTCTCGTGATGATCGAACCACCACGTGATTTTCGGCGAGCTGGAGTATTTGAAATCGACGATTGCGTTTTCGTCGCCGTCGAATTGTCTTTCGTCGAACAGCGCGCCCGCGCGATGCAGCAGGCCGGAGTAAACGAACTCGACATCGCCCCGGATCCGTTCCCGATAGAAGCGCGAGAACAGGGCCGAGGACGATGCCCCGTCAAAACACTTGTCGTGATAAAAAACCCGAACTCGCAAAATAATTCCTTAGACCCCTTTCCTCAGGGTTGAAGTGAAAAACAAATAGAGTTGCTGGTTTGGAGCCATATGTCAAGGCGGATAATTCGGAACTCTGCTTCGCCGCGTGTTTTCTGCCGATTTCGTTCAAGCGAATGGAGCGGATTCCCCCTATTTCAGATGGCTGCGGATGCGCAGATCGAAACTCACCACTCCATTCTGGTCGCGCAGCGCCACGATAGAGATGCTGCGTGTGATGTTGTATTCCGCTTGAATAATCTGCTGGGAAGACACGGAAACGTTGGTGCTATAGGTGAGCGTAACATTGCTGGCCACTTGCTGCTCGACGGTCAACTGCGGTCCGCGCACGATGTTGGTTTCGCTGCTCAGCCCCTGCGGGTCGATCTTGATGCGGCTCGCGCCAAACAGCTTTTGCAAGCGGCTGTTGAGGGTGCTGTTGAGAGCCTCGTTGATGAGCAGATCGGAAGCTCCCCACCAAAGCCGAACGCTCCGTTCGCCTGCGAGGCCGCAGCCGCTTCTTCCTGCGTACGGCCGAGAGCGACCAAAGCGATCACGTCGCCTTCCGGCAAACTAGGTTCGGACTGCCACGTAACCTTCAGACCATTGGGAACGCTCGCATCGCCGCGGAGGCGAATCGTGATGTCATAGTCGCGCACTCTGGTTGCGGCTTGCAGGTCGAGGATCGGCTGCGTCTTGGCGGGATTCGAGAAAGTCACGTCGCCGCGTTCCAGCCGATATTTCGTGCCGTTAAATGAGATATCTCCTTCCAGTACTTCGGCGCGTCCCGTAATGACTGGACGATCCGCCGTCCCGCGCATCCTCAGGTCGGCGTCTCCGGAAAGCCTCGCGATGGCAGTTTGCATCTGCAACTCGGGGGTCGTTACCACATGGACATCAAGTCGAAGACGGCTTCCGAGGCTCTCGGTGGGCGCGAAAACGCCGGCCTGGCGGCTCCTCTCAATGTATGCGCCGAAGTCGAAACCTGGAGTCACCGCCAGCTTCGTCACCACCACTTGGCCGGTGAGAAGAGCCGCGCTCGAAGTGCCGGTAAGCCGGACGTCGGCATTTGCGGTGGAACTAACGCCGGGCGGATAGCGCAGACGCACTCCCTGTGCGGTTGCACCGAGATCGAGGAGAAATGCCCCGGCCCCCTGGTAACTGGCGGACCCGCTCAACTCCACCGTACCTCCGCCCGTAGTTCCGGTCAGTTTTTCAATCTGAATACGATTACGGTCAAACAGCATTACCCCGTTCAGATCGCTTAAGCCGGTGGGAAAATCGTTGTGACTGATAAATGTGTTCTTCACGTCAATGCCGGCCCTGCAATGTTGGCTGGGCAAGACTGCCGCTAGCCGCGACATTCACGTCGAACGAACCCCGGGCCAGAATATTCGGATTCAGCGACTGCAGCAGCGCCATATTGACGGAGCCGTTCAGTTGCAGATCCAAGTCCTGTGCGCCAGTCAAATGCGCGCGCCCATGCGCGGTAAAATCGGTTCCGCTGCCAGCCAGATGAAATTGCTCGATAAGCACGGTTTGGTCGGCGACCTCGAAACGAATCGGGTCGACCGCCGCAACCTGTACACCCTCGACCTCCGCACTGAACGACCTCAGCCCACCGCTTGCCATGAGCTCCCGTGGATGCGCAGAGATCCGCGAATTTGGACGGTTCCTTCGACAGGAGCATGACCCATGATTTTCCCGGGCAAGTAAATTCCGAGCAGAGAGACCACATTCAGGTGCTGAAAATCAAAAGTCAAATCGGCGATAAAATCCCGCCTCATGTCGACATTTCCCCGAATTTTCAAGCTCGACTGGTCGAAGTCAGAGTGTCCTTAAGATCGAGCACCCGTCCGCGCGTGGTCGCGTCGAAATAGAAGTCGCCAGCTCGCTCTTTATCGAGAGCGAGATCTTTCACTCGAACATGCGCTTCCAGGGTCGGTTCCCGCAGCGTGCCGCCGACCCGAGCCGTGAAGTCCGCCACGCCGTCCGTAGCAAGCCGGTCCGATTGCAATTGCGGGAATTGAGCCAGGCCGATGTCGCGGGCATCGGCGTTCACCTGAATCGCGTGCGTCGCGACGTTCACTGTGGCGCTGCCGCTGAGGGTGGCGCCATAAGCGTGGCCAACCAGATTGCTGAGTGCGATGTCATCGCCCGCCAATTTGAGATTGCCCCGGAACGACGGAATACCAACACCATAAGCCATCGCGTCGTGAATTTCAAAGCGGCCGTCGCCGCGCGGGCTGGTGCGTGTGCCCGACAGATTGACCGAAAGATCTAGATTCCCGGACAACGGCCGCGTTACCCCAGCCCATTGCACAACCTCGGTCGCGTCGGCATCAAGAACGTCGAGGCGCAAAGTGAAGGGTGCGTTTTCGGCGAGCGCTCCTCCGTAAAATGCTCCGCTGCCATCAAAGTGCGCGACCGTGCGGCCGTGAACTAGAGATCCCTTTCTTGCGGCAACGTTGTTGCCCGAATACTGCACAACAGTGGAAAGTGCATCCCAATGGATGGAATGAGTGGGAAAGCTTTTTGTAGCCGGTAGGCTCGTCTCAAAATCGTAGACTTCCAGAGTCCCCGTGATCGCCGGGGCGGAGACATGGCCTGTCGCAGTGCCAGTCCAATTTACCCAGCCGTGAACTGCAAATGGCAATGGAGATGCCCCGTACGCTGCTTCGAGGAACGGCGTCCATTCCTTCACGTTGTGAGAAGTCAGCGTGAAGTGCATCGAGAAGACGCAGCCAGGCTCCCGGACGCGGTCATCTCCGATCCGTTCGTCGCTAGACGCAGCGCGCTAATATCGAGTTCATCGCGCGATCCGCGATAAACCCCTTCCACTTCACCACGGACGGCAACCTGCACGGGCTCGACGTGCGAGGGCGGGGACAAGTTAATCTTCATTCGCGTCTCGGCATCCCGGATTGAGCCCACCCACAGCATTTCGACCGTTCCACTGGCGTTGCCGGCAAGATTCAGGCGATCGAGTGGAAGGCTTTTGCCGCTTAAGGTATCGAGCGCTGGGGCCATCGGGAATCCGGCAACCTGTAGGTGAACCGAACCGCGTTGAAGGCTTGCGACTGCGATTCGTCCAATCACGTGGCCGCGTGCCGGCTTGGGAGATGGTTCCAGAGAATTCTGCCAGTTGGTCACATCCACATCGCCGAACAAATTTCCGCCCATCAAATTCGCTTTGATAGCGGAGAGCCGCAGCCGCACTGGAGTCAGCGAGAACGCAGCTTCTGCGCGCCCGTTGCGCATGGCCACTGTTGCGCTCGACCAATCCACATCTTTCGCCTGCATCACTCCATCGGTTGAGAAATCGCGTTGGCTCCAGGTTCCCTTGCCTTTGAATTGCACCGACCCTTTACGCACTTCTGGCAGTCCTGATGATCGATGCGAGTTCCCCGAGGTCGGCCACGCCGTTGTATTCGCCGCTGACTGTGGGATCGTGAAAGTCCTGGAGCTGTCCGGAGAAGTGAAAGTCGGTTTTGCCGGATTTGAGCGTCAGGCTGCCGATGTCGGCGCGCCCGCGGGCCAGCACCAGCGAAGCGTCCGCCGACCAGACGAACCTGGGGTATTGCTGCCAGTGCGTATCGATATCCGCTGCCGCTACATGGGCTTCATAACGCTGCCGCAGCAAGGAGTAGTTCAGCAGAAGCGCGAGATTGCGGGCGTCGAAATTGAACGGTATCTCTCCGTCCTTCCACGAAAGCTCGCCGTGTTGCACTTCAATCCGGGACACGGAAAGCGAGATCAGCCGCTCGACCGGTCCATGCTCAAACCAAGGGTCGGGAGAATAGTTCAGAAGTGGTGCCGGCACATTTGTGGTGCCATCGGGATAGTCGATGACGTTGATAACTGGATGTTCGAGCGCTAGCGAATGAAGGCCGATGCTTGTTCCCAGCAGCGAGACGATTTTCATCTCGGCCTCGACGCGCTCCACTTGAACAAAGGGCCGCTGCCCGGGAGCTTCCTTGCCATGAACGGTCAGGTTGCGTACGTCCACGCGCAAGCGGAACGGGATAGTGTGCAGTTCCCCAAGTTCAACGCGGCCGCCGGTCGCCCGTTCCAGTTCGGCGACGACCCTTCGGCGCATCTTCTGTTGAAACGAGTCGGTGGTTACATACCAGGCAAGCAACGCAAACACAGTCGCGCTGAGCAAGCAGAAGGCCAGCAGCAGTTTTCGTAGGATTCGCCGGCGCACAGGAAGCGAAGGCGGGTCGCTCAACGGTTTCCTTCTCCCGCACTGGATTCGGGCGTACGAATGAGGCTGCCGGAGCGTAGATTGGCCAGCCATCCGGAGAGCAGTTCGTTCATTTTCTTTTCCGCGAGTAGGGTCCGAATTTTCCCATATATTTCCGGCAAGGGTTTGGCATTTCCCCCCGCCTTCTTTACTTCCGGGAGAAGCTGGTTCTGATAGTAATTTTCGACTGCTTTTTGATCGATCTGAATCGAAGGCCGAAGGCGATCTTCCACCAACTTCATCAATTGAATCTCATTACTCAAGCGCTTCTCGATGGCGGCCTGGGTGAGGCCGTAACGTTCCAATGCCGCATGCCAGCCTTCTTCGGTCGCCCATTCCGGCTGCAGCTTGCGGACTTCGGCGATGCGGCCCGCGACATCGGATGGTGAAGCGGTTTGCGCTGGCCGCACCTGCTCGCGCAATAGTTCCCGATCGATGAGGCGGTCGAGCGCCGCTTTGTTTTCTGGGGCTGTATAGGAATCCGTTGCGCGTCCGCTCATCAATGATTCAAAGGCGACTTCCTCTTCCCAATCGCTTTGCAGAAGCACATGCCCGTTGACATTCGCGACCACGCGGTCCACGATCGGCCCCGCCACCGACACACCGGCCAGCGCCATGCTTAATGCAACCAGTGCGCATTGTCGCCACAGCTTCATCATCTTCGAACTTCCCAAATTCGATCGCGTTTCAAAAATGTCTTTCGATCCGGCGTGCGCTCCCTAAGGGGCCGAAGCCCCGAACCTTTTGCAGGGCGCTTACGGCAGGGCTGAAACCGTGCCCTTCCCAAACCCAATTGATGAAACATGCTCTAAAAAGATTGCCCAACATTAAATGAAAAATTGAAGTGTCCGGCCCGCTGGTAGCCAAACTGCCCGGTCTCAACCCCGTTTATGGCGTTGATCGTCAGATTGGTATAGCTGGGAAAGACCGGTGGGTTTAGATTGTATCCGAAGTTAA
>CAWDPB010000090.1:0-26730 GCA_963804075.1 uncultured Acidobacteriaceae bacterium
AGCACAACCATTCTTGCCTCGCTGCAGGCCATGCAGTCGCGCGTGGCAGGCATGAAGAATCCGCTGCTGGAAGCCGGATCGTTCTCCATCGGCTCGCGGTCGCCTTCCGCGCCGAAGGCAAAGCTTTAGACCCTACTGACGGACGATTTGTGATGGACTTCGGGCTTCAACCCAAGTGGTGGAAGCCAAGGCTGCAGTCCGTCCCTTCGCGGCCGCTGAAACCCTGGTCGATCTGTTTGCCAAAGGCGTATCGCTCGAAGAGGACCCGTTGAGCGCCTCCGAGGCCATTGCCAGCTACCAGAAGGTACTCAAACTCGATCCCGGACTACGCGCCCGCCCATATCAATCCTGGCACGCTCTATTACAACCAGTCGGATTACGAACAGGCGGAGACGCATTACCGCAAGGCCATCGAAGCCAACCGCGCTATGCCCTGGCCTACTTCGACTTGGGCAATGTGCTGGACGAAACGCAGCGCGTGGAGGAAGCCATTGCCGCCTACAAGTCTGCGCTGAATCTGGCCCCCACCTACGCGGACTCTCACTACAATCTGGCGCTCTGCCTACGAGCGCTCCCCGGCAGCCTCGCCTCGCCCTGCGGCACTGGCGCGCCTACCTCAAGCTGGATAGCCGTGGGCCGTGGGCCGAGCACGCCCGCGCGCAATATAAAAAGCTGCTGCAATCCGATGTACGGCTTATTGAAGTCGGTTGTCGATTCGCAGAAAGACAAAGACGGACACGAGCAGAGCTTCTTCGACGGAATCGATACAACGCTCTCAGGACTAGCGTCGCGCTTAGGTGGCGAAGAAAAGAAGGTGCCGTGGCTTCGTGGAGAACTGCAATCGATTAACTCGGAAATTCAACGCGCTGCAGAAAGGATGGATTCCGATCCCGTTGACGCTGCCGAGCCTATGACAAAGGTCGTTGAGCGCCTGGATGCTCGATCGGTAAACTGCAGTCCGGCGACCTGCCTGCCGCGGAGAAAAAGAATTTGCTCGTGACACTTCAGGCTAAGGACCAGGAAGCGCAACGAGCCGCAAACATTGCCTTGGGCGTGCGATTGGAAGCCACCGTCGGTGCTGTGAGTGGCGTCGGCAACGCGCCTCCGCCATTCCGCGATGCGCTCACGGTTGTTTCTCCCGGACAAACATTTCAGGTGATGGCGCGGCTGCACAATGGATCGAATCACTGGCTGACCGTCGATGGCGCCGACCTGGAAGGTGGAGAGGATTGGATTCAAAAGGCCGACACGGCGCGGACGACCGTTGCTCCTGGCAAGGACTATTACGCGAACTTCGCACTCAAGGTTCCGTCCGACGCCCCTTTCACTCGTCCTTACTGGCATCGCGACAACCCCGAGACCGACGCGCTCAACACAGTCGACGATGAGCGCTACCGCACACTTCCGCTGCCTCCTCCGCCGCTGCGGGTGCGCGTAAATTATCAGGTGCTTGAGCGCGTTAACTCGCATTCGCCCACACCCGATGTCATCCGAAACCGGCGAGGCGAAAAAGGGGGCTGACCAGCAAATTCGGCAACGGTATTGTACCGTTTACCGAGGAGAGCGGGACTCACTACAAAATGCCGCTGGCCGTTGCGCCCGCGTTCTCCTTGACTGTTGAACCCGGCGAGCACATTCTTCCTGTTCACGATGGTACAAAAATCACCGTGAAGGTCGGCGTGAGTTCCAACCTCACCGGCGCTCCGGACGGAACGTTGCGCCTTGACCTGCCGCCCGGCTGGAAATCCGAGCCGGAGCGGTTTTTGGTCGCGCTGCCGAAACGCGGCGACCGCCGCGACTTTTCCTTCAACCTCATTCCGGGCAGCCTGCAGCAAGGCCGAGTTGAAATTCACGCCGTGCTCAACACCGGGCTTCAGCGCTACAGTGAGGGATACTCGCTCGTTACACGCGAGGATCTTGGAGCGGCTTACTATTATCAGCCCGCCGCGCAGCGGGTCTCAATTGTCGATGTGACGGTACCAAAAGATCTGAAGCTCGGATACATCATGGGTGCGGGCGATGACATTCCCACCGTGCTTGAGCAGATCGGCATCAATGTCAGTCTGATCCCGGCGGACAAGTTGGCGACAGCCGACCTGAGTCAATACCAGACCATCGTGCTCGGCATTCGCACCTACGATACGCAAAAAGATGTGATCGCCAACAACAAGCGTCTGCTCGATTTCGTCGAGGCTGGCGGACGTCTGGTCGTGCAATACAACACGCTCAGCGCAGCTGAGGGAGATTTCAATAAGGGCAACTTCACCCCGTATCCGGCGACGCTGGGCCGAGATCGTGTTTCCGTCGAGGAAGCGCCAGATGAAGATCCTCGATGCCTCAAACCAGGTATTCCACTATCCCAACGAAATTACCGCGAAAGATTTCGACGGCTGGGTGCAGGAGCGCGGCCTGTATTTCATGTCGCAGTGGGATCCGCAATTCACGCCTCTTCTCGAATCGCACGATCCGGGTGAACCCGAGCGAAAAGGCGGCCTGCTGGTGGCGCACTACGGAAAAGGAACATACATTTATACCGGCTACGCGTTCTTCCGGCAGTTGCCGGCGGGCGTGCCCGGAGCGGTGCGGCTGTTTGTAAATCTGGTAAGTGGTCGTTAGTCAGCGGTCGTTAGTCGCCAGTTGTTTGAAGAACCGGGTGTACCCATGCTTTTCTTGGCGTGAGTGGGGAACTTGCCAACGCCGGGATGATCTCGGGGAAAGGCCAGTAGGTGCAATGTCAGATGAAGAGCACTGAACAAAAGCAAAAGTGGAACAAGTACAGACAAGGCCTTGTCCAATCCTTTCGCAAGCTTGAGGATCCTCGCGACTGGACGATGCCCTTCGCTCCGTGGTGCGGAAAAGAGTACTGGAATGCGAAGACGCGAATTCTATTTGTCGGAAAGAGCGTGGGTGCCTTCAATGATCCCGATGCAGAGGATTGGAAGATTCCGCTATCTGAATGGCAGAATGCACGTAATCGAAAAAATCCCAGCTCTGTGACGGACCAATATATCCACAAAGTCGCAACGTTCGAGCCTGGCAAACACGCGTTCTGGACGGTTCCGCTGCTGCTAACCGGTGCTTTCGCCTCGCGGGATCTCAGGCCAGCCCAGCTGGTGCAGACATTTGTTTGGAGCAATCTCTACAAAATCAACTCCTGCGAAAAGGAGGGCCTCCCAAGTGCGGACTTGAAGTGCCGAGGGCAGAACAAGCGGGAAGGCAAGTGCGACAAGAAATTTTGCCTCTTCCACTTCTCGCTGAAGTCGCTTCTCGCTGAGATTGAGATACTGGAACCGCACTTCGTGTTTCTTGGTACCGGCCCCGAATGGGCGAGAATAGCGAAAGCACGTTCGCTAGACCCAAAAGGCGAGCGCGCCGCGCTCCCGCTAAAGCTGAGCGATACCGAAGTAAACGGACTCGGATTAAGCCAGGCTCCGAGAGGAATCTGGGTTACCTATCATTTTTCTGCCTGGAACCAAAACTGCTGTCACGGCAAGCTCTTGCTGGAGATGAGACAGTCTCTCGAGATTAGCTAGGAATCATCAGGCTCAACGGCGTTTTTGAATGTGAGAACGGAATCCACCGGTCGAAAATTCAGTGTCCCAAATAGCCAACAGCGAAATTGACGGCGAGCCGCATCTTCTACGCGGCCTCACCCTTGGCTCCGCCACCGCGCTCAACATGATCAACATGATCGGCGTGGGGCCGTTCATCACGATCCCGCTGATCATTAGCGCCATGGGAGGCCCGCAAGCCATGCTGGGCTGGGTGCTGGGCGCGCTGCTCGCGGTTTGCGACGGACTCGTCTGGGCCGAACTAGGCGCGGCTCTGCCTGGTTCGGGTGGTTCGTATCGTTACTTGAAAGAAATCTACGGCCCGCAAAAACTCGGCCGCCTGGTTTCTTTTTTGTTCATCTGGCAACTCTCGTTCAGCGCGCCCTTGTCGATCGCCTCCGGCGCAATCGGCCTCTCGCAATACGCAGCGTTCTTTTGGCCGAGTCTGGAGCGCGTGTGGTCCACGCACACCTTGAGCCTCAACCTCCCGCTCATGGGAGCCTTGCAACTCACCTGGGTCGCCATGCCCGCCACACTGGTTGCCATCGGTGTGTGTGCGCTGACCGCATTTTTGCTGTACCGCCGCATCACCGGCATCGCGCGTTTAACCAAGGTGCTTTGGTTCGGCGTGATGGGGACCATCGGCTGGATCATCTTCACCGGCCTCACTCACTTCAATGCGCATCAGGCGTTCGATCTGCCTCCGCACGCGTTCTCGTTTTCGCCCGACTTCTTTCGCGGGCTCGGCGGAGCGATGCTGATCGCCTCCTACGACATCGGCGGATACTACAACGTCTGTTTCCTCGGCGACGAGGTCAAGGATCCGGGAAAGACAATTCCGAAGGCGCTGCTGCTGTCGATCCTGGCCGTCGTTTGCCTCTACATCGTGATGAACGTCAGCATCCTCGGCGTGATTCCGTGGCGCGAACTGGCGCAATCGGGCGCGTCGAACAGCAAGCTCTATGTGGTCTCCACCATGATGGAGCGCGTGTATGGCCACGGCGCGGCATCGGCAATCTCGGTGCTGGTGATGTGGACGGCGTTCGCCTCCGTGTTTTCGCTGACTCTCGGCTATTCGCGCGTCCCCTACGCCGCCGCCCTCGATGGAAACTATTTTCGAGCCTTCGCGCGCGTGCATCCCGTGTATCAGTTCCCGTACGTTTCCTTGCTGGCGCTGGCGGGGGTGGCCGCGCTGTTCTGCTTTTTGCGGCTTGCCGACCTGATTGCCGCGCTCATCGTGATCCGAATCGTCCTGCAGTTTCTGGTGCAGAGCATCGGAGTGATCATCTTGCGCATCCGCCGTCCCGACCTGCCACGCCCCTTCCGCATGTGGCTGTACCCGGTGCCGGCGCTCGTCGCCGCCGCGAGTTTTCTTTTCATCCTCGTTTCGCGCAAGAATTTTCTGCGAGAAGTCCGCTACGCCGCACTGATCTTGATTGCCGGGTCTGCGATCTACGCGATACGAGCCTGGCAGCACGGAGAGTGGCCGTTTGGGCGAGCGTCGTCGGTCGACGGTCGTTAGTCGTTGGTCGTTCGGGATTCGCCGTTTCTGAATGAATTTCCATACTGAGCAATATTGAACAGAACCATAACGAGTGACGATCGTAGGCTAGGAATGACAACAGATGTAAGGGACGGGTACGGTTTATTCCCCATAGCCGCCTGTTCCTCTGGTGGTGCAGCTTGAGGGAGTTGCACCGCCAGCTTTTTTGCGGAGCACCGTCGCTCTTGATGATCGGAGAGCCGGTAGTAAATCGTTCTCGATATCGAGAACTTCGGTGCTGCCCGTCTCCCCATCTCCCCGAAATCTCAGGCAAAGCGGGCTGCTAAGACGACGACCGGAAGTCTTGTATCGACAGTCACGGGCGCGTGTGACGCCGGCCACACCGCTTGGGTCTCCCTACTGTAAGATCCGAGATAGCCGCTTTACCCACCGGGAGATGGAGTTATGACAACTACTCGGGCCCAAGTACAACTCGATGTAAAGGAAATGCGGTTTCCTCCCTGCATAGCCCGGCAGGCCATCTTGACGGCGGATAAACAAGTGTGCGGCTACGAACTTCTGTTTCGCGAAGGGAAGGAAGAATATTTCTTTGGTCAGGATCCCGAGGGTGCAACCCGCTCAACTCTCAGTACCTCGGTGTTGGTAGGGCTCATGTATTGGGCGATGGACACCCGGCGTTTATTAACTTTACGCGCGACATCTTGCAAAAGGAGTGTGTAAGGTTATTTCCCAAGGAGCAAATCGTAGTTGAGATTCTGGAGACTGTGGCTGGGGACGAGGTGGTGAAGTGGTCGTGTCAGCGGCTAAAACACGCGGGGTACAAAATCGCTCTGGACGACTTCGTGCCCGGCGATTCCCGAGAGTCGCTCGTTCCTTTTGCCGACTTCATCAAGGTGGATTTCAAAGCGGTTGCCCTGGCTGACAGCGCCAGACTGGCAAACATCCATGGTAAGACCTGCAAGATGGTGGCGGAAAAGGTCGAAACACAAGAGGATTTTACTGCTGCCAGGAAGGCGGGCTTTACCCATTTCCAGGGCTATTTTTTCCGCAGACCTGAACGTTTGAAGGCTCGACAGATTCCCGCAAACCAGGCCACTTATTTGCGCTTGCTGCAAGCCGTCTCGAAAGCCGACGTGGATCTTAACGAAGTCGAAGATCTGATCAAGCACGAAGCCTCACTCTGCTACCAGTTGCTTCGATACTTGAACTCCCCGCGTTTCGGCCTTTCCTCAGTCGTGCAATCCATAGGGCATGCGGCCACAATGTTAGGGGAGCGAGAACTGTGCCGGTGGATTCGGCTGGCTGTAACTCTGGTCATTGGACAGGATAGCTCTTCCGATCTTGTTCTATCGTCTTTGGTACGGGGACGTTTTTGCGAACTTATTGGGCCGAAGGTGGAGCATGGCAAATCCGATCTGTTCCTGATGGGCATTCTTTCGTTGATGGATGTCATCCTGGAAGAGCCCATGGGGGTGATATTGCACCACATCTCCATCGATCCCGACACGAAGGCGCAATTATTGGACAAGGAAAGTCCACTTTCCCCGATTTATGAACTTATGCTGGCGCGTGAGGATGGCGATTGGGCAAAGGTGGCAACCCTGATCGCAGAACTTAAGTTGCCGGCTGACTTCGTGACCGATTCCTACAACGACGCCATGATCTGGGCCCGGCAATATACCCGGCAAATGTAGGCCAGTGTGCCTGCTGAATGTGAGTTGGTTGTTTGCGAGCGCCTTCCAGCAGACAAGCAAGGTTTGAACCGATTGAAGAAGCAGGTTCTGGCGTTCAGTGCTGTGTGCAGTGTTCGGCAACTCTTACGCGGCGCTCGCCAACTGAAAGACAACTGCCGCACGCGAGAGCGCCCGCGCCACACTTGAATCACGGCTCTCATGTGTCCTCCGAGCGACCGCCGCCCAACGACCGGCGACAGTCCACAGTGATGCCCCACTCGATTTTCAATTAACATTTGCAACTGACATCGTTGCAATCTCTCGGGAGACGACCATGAACATGAATCGGGGGAAGATTCGCGCTCTCTGTGTGGCTGGCGCTTTGGCTTTGTCGATGTTGACCGCGGCTTGCGGGCATCGTCACTACAAGGTTTACGACGCGTACTACAACGACTATCACCCGTGGAATGATCATGAGGCGGTGTTTTACGAGCAATGGGCACGCGAGACTCACCGCGATCCGAGCCGCGATTTTCGCAGGCTTCCTTCCGACGAGCAGGAAGATACTGGAAGTGGCGGCATCAGCATGGCGATCACGAGCGGCACAAGAAGTCGTAACTAATCTCATCTGCCAGGAGGCGCTATGAAGAAGATGTTGCTGATGGCTGGAGTTGTATTGGCATTTTGCGGCCTGTGCACGGCGCAGGCAAAAGACGCGCCGAAAACGATCACGCAGATTCTGGATAGTGGAGTCAAGGTGATTGAAAGCGAGTTCAGTCCGGCGGCTGAGGCGATGCCCGAGGATAAGTACTCCTTCGTGCCGGCCAACGGTGAATTCAAGGGTGTGCGGACGTTTGCCCAGCAAGTGAAACACGTCGCCGCAGTGAACTACATGGTGGGCGCGGCCATTCTCGAAGAAAAGCCGCCGGTGGAACTGGGCGGCGAAAATCGGGCCGGACAGCATTAAGTCAAAGGCCGATATCGTGAAGTTTGCAAAAGATTCGTTCGTCTACGCGCACAAGGCCGTTGCCAGTATCACCACCGAGAATGCCACCGGCGAGGTGAAGAGTCCTTTCAGCAACAACAAGCTGACGCGAGCCGGGTTGGCCACAATGTTTGCCTGGCACGGGTTCGACCATTATGGGCAGATGGTGGAGTACTTGCGGATGAACGGAATCGTTCCGCCGGCGAGCCGGCAATAGCGAGTCGGTGGACGATACGCTTCATGCGATGAAACCGGGCGCGCTCGGAGCGGTGTTTCAGGAAATGGGGGAATCTTAAGTGGCTGTCACAAAATACGAAGGCCAGACCTTCACCAAGAAAGTGTTCCAGTTGGAGGAGTGCTGGTTCGTCAACTGCGTGTTGCGCGAATGCACGATCTTCTATTCCGGGGGCGCTTACGAAGTGGACAACGCGACCTTCGATAACTGCGAGTGGAAGTTTCGGAACGAAGCTCGGAATACATTTTTCCTGCTAACCAATATAGGAATGTTGAGGGCTGAACAGATTCCGCCGCAAGCGATCCTCAACTCGGGGCCGATTCATTGACGTGGGGCTCGGGGACGCTTATCTTTTCGGCGCCCTATCTTCTTCCGCCGTGGTGCTTTTTCCAATCCACGCCGTCTCGGCCGCCATGCATCGCAATTTCCGTCAGCAGCAATTCGGCAGCCAGCCGGCGTTTGGCCAGGTGAGCCGCGATTCGCTGCTTCACTCGCTTCGCCGGAACCTTGGGGTCTAGGAATACCAGCACCGACGGCCCCGCTCCGCTCAACGCTGCGCCGAAGATGCCGGACTCTCCCGTCAATTCCTTGAGCGCGGGCAGCAGAGGACAAAGCGGCGCACGATACGGCTGATGAATACGGTCTTCCAAGGCGGCTGGTAGAAGGTCGGGCCGGCCATTGGCAAACGCCGAAAGCAGCAGCATGGAGTTCTGGATATTCGTCACCGCGTCGGCGCGCGAATACTGGTAGGGCAGCGCGCGGCGCGCCTGGTCGGTGGAAAGCGGACTTTCAGGCACGGCCAGCAGCAGCGGCCACTTTCCTTTCGGCTTCACCTCAACCACCTGCGCCTGCACCTGGTTTGCCATGCGAGCCACCGTCAGCGCGCCCATCCAGCAGGCCGAAGCGTTATCGGGATGGTGCTCGCGCATGGAGGCCTCGCCGACAATGCGGTCGTCTTTCCAGCGCAAATGGCCGAAATGCACGGCCAGCGCAATGCCTGCTAGGCGAGCGGCCGCCGACGATCCGCAGCCTTTGCCGATGGGAATTTCGTTTTCCAGATGGAGCCGGAGCGGGGCAATCTTGCGGTTCTCCGATTCCAGCACTTCGCCGTAGGTGGTGACGATGAGATGGTTCTCGGCGCGCGAGCAGATGTGCGCGTCGCGGCCTTCGGCGGTGATAAAGAAATCGGGCGCGCGCTCGGCACGCACGCGCAGATGAAAGTTGAGAGCGAGAGCGCCGGCGTCAAAGGCCGGGCCCAGGTTTGCGGACGTCGCCGGAAGCGCAAGGCGCAACGAGCGATCCGAGGATGCAGGACGCGAAGGCATAATTCCTTAATATGTTCGAGCGTCGATCAGCCAGCCCTATTCATATCGAAACTATTGAAAATAATAGGTATAATGTCAATACTGTGGCGCTAGGGCCACTTCCAGCCGATAAGGACACCGAAATTGTGTCTTATACACGAATGCGCGCCGAAATGCTATGGGTTAGTCTCGGAGCGGTAAATCCAGCCCCAGTTTCATGCGTCCCAGTCTAGCCCTTGCCATCCGGATTACTGCGTGCCATTCTCGGTACATGACGGGATGGAGAAACCCCAAAGACCCGCAAGATGTGCCCAAAGCGGTTCGGCTGCGTGACCGTGCTGGCTCACTAGGCCAGAGCTGATGCCCTCTTGCTTGAGGCGGATGCATTGATTGCTGAGGCGGAAGTCCTGGAGGCAGAGGATGCGAAACTGCTAATTGAGGGAAATTCCGCGAAGTACACCAAAAGGGCATTTCTAGTGCCCCTCAGCCCCGTCCAACGCCCCAATCACCGCCCCCAGATCTGCATCCAGCACCACCGGAGCCCGTTGGAGCGATTTGGCCCGTATTGCGTGCCGTTCGTCAGGCGTTCCTTCAAATAAGTCCCCTCTGTGGAACTTGATGGTGAAATCGGGATCCTTAAGCATGTGGCCGGTCAGGATCAGGACAACCATTTCGCCGGGTTTGACAAAGCCGCGGGCGCGCAGCTTTTTCAGTCCGGCGAGCGTGACGGCGGATGCCGGCTCACAGCCAATGCCGTCCGCGCCGATTTCAGCTTTAGCCTCGGCGATTTCCACTTCGCTCACCTGCTCGACTTCGCCTCCGGTCGCTCGCAGCACACGCAGCGCCTTCTTCCACGATGCCGGATTGCCAATGCGAATCGCGGTTGCCAAAGTGTCGGCGGTCATCGGCTCGAGCTTCGATCCGCCAAATTCCCGCACGCTGCGGTAAAACGGATTCGCGCCCTCGGCCTGAATAATCGAAAGCTTCGGCAGCCGCGAAATCAGCTTCAGCTCCAGCATTTCGAGCAGAGCTTTCCCGATGGCCGAACTGTTTCCGAGATTGCCTCCCGGCACAATGATGTGGTCGGGCGGCTTCCCAGCCGAGCTGTTCCAGCAGCTCAATCGCAGCCGTTTTCTGGCCTTCGATGCGATAGGGATTCACTGAATTAAGCAGGTAAACCGGCTTCTGCCGCACCAATTCGTTGAGGATGCGCACGCAGCCGTCGAAGTCTGTGCGCAGCTGGCAGGTCAGCGCGCCATAGTCCAGCGATTGCGAGAGCTTGCCCCAGGAAATTTTCCCATCTGGAATCAGTACCAGGCTGCGCATATTGCCACGCGCCGCATAGGCCGCCATCGAAGCTGAAGTGTTGCCAGTCGAAGCGCAGGCGACCCATCGAAACCCGCCCTTATGTGCCGACGAGGCGGCAAAGGTCATGCCGGTATCTTTGAACGAAGCCGTCGGATTCATGCCCTGGTGCTTGGCATAGAGATTCTCGACGCCAGTTGTACGCGCGCACCGGGCAAGATGATACAGCGGAGTATTGCCTTCGCCCATCGTGATAGCGTGCTCTGGCGGAATGTGCGGCAGCATCTCGCGAAATCGCCAAACGCCGCTCTGGTCAAGCTGATTGCGAGCAAATTCGCCGGCGGAGGCATTGCCGGGCGATGGTTTACCGAGCGAAGTGCGTCGACTCAGCCAAAGCGACTTGAGCGATGCGGGATCGAAGCTCCATCCGGAAAAGACAAATTCCAGCAGGTCGCCGCACTCGATGCAGCGAAAGTCGGGAGCGGTAGATTCGGGGCTATCGCCGCAGCCAATGCAGTGCAGCCGGGATACAGTTTCGGCGGTTTGTGTCGTCGACAAGGTGGGGTCCGGTGAGGGCGGCGAATAACGCCCGTCTGGTTCATGATACGGCATGAGCGGCGAGCCTGATTTGTCCATTGGACGTAGAAGGAGGCAAGATGTTTAGCCCGTGTGAGCGTTGCGCGACGACCTCGCGCTGGGGGAGAACTATCTGAAATCATCCCGGCAACATGATGAGCGGAGAAAGGCAGTTCCTGCGACAATGAGAAAGAAGGCGAGTAATAAGCTCTTCTAGAGGAGGTTTTGACGATGAAGAAACACCAGTTCCGGCAGGAAACCGAAGCCGTCCGCGGCGGCACCAGCCTGCACAAGAAGAACGGCCCGATGATCGCGCCCATCTATCAAACCTCCACATTCGAAGTGGTCGATAACGAGGAGCAGCTGCGCGCCACCCCGACCGACCACTTCTACACGCGCTATGGCAATCCCACCAACACGGTTGCTGAAAACGCCATCGCGGAACTGGAAGGAACGGAGGCCGCTCTGCTCTTTTCCTCCGGCATGGCCGCGATCACCACGTCAATCCTCGCGCTGGTAAAAGCCGGAGATCACATCGTGGCCCAGCGCGATATCTACGGCGGTGCGACGAAATTTCTCTCGCGCTGGCTGCCGAGATTGGGCGTGGAGACCACCTTCGTCGATACCAACGATATTGAGCAGCACGAGCGCGCGATTCGACCGAATACAAAACTCATCCACGTCGAGTCGCCGACGAATCCCATGATTCGCGTTGTCGATCTCGAAAAAATTTCCGCCCTCGCCCGCAAGCACAACCTGATCACCACCATCGACTCCACTTTCGCCACGCCCATCAATTGCCGGCCCGCCGAGTGGGGCATCGATCTGGTCCTGCACTCGGGTACCAAGTATTTCGGCGGTCACGCCGACATCATCTGCGGAATCGCGACCGGTCGCCGTGACCTGATCGATGAGATTCATCATTTGCGCACCACTCTCGGTTGCTGCATGGATCCTCATGCTGCGTTCCTGCTCTTGCGCGGAATCAAGACTCTGGCCGTGCGCGTGGAGCGCCAGAACCAGAGCGCGTTGCGTATCGCCGAGTTCCTCAGCAAGCATCCCAAAGGTTGCGCGCGTACATTACCCGATGCTCAAGACGCATCCCGAGTACGAACTGGCCAAGAAGCAGCTTGCAGGCGCTGGCGGCGTGCTCAGTTTCGAGGTCGTTGGCACCGGCGCCGACGCTTGCCGCGTAACCGAAGCTCTCAGTCTGTTTACGCTGGCCCCCAGTCTGGGTGGAGTCGAATCGCTGGTGTCGATCCCTGTGCTCACCTCGCACGCCATGATCGCGCCCGATCTTCGCCAGAAAATGGGCGTGACCGAACAATTGATTCGCTTATCCGTCGGAATTGAGAATGCGGACGACCTGATCGCCGACCTGGAAAAAGGGCTCTCGGTGCTTAGCCGTGTCCCCGAACACGCCGGCGCTGCAAACTGAGCGGCACCCCCGTAAATCCGTGAAGCAAATTATTCCTGGATCTCTTTGCTATTCTCCAACATCTATTGGATAATAATAGTTATTGTTTTCTATGGTGCAGCACACTGAAGTCCGCAAGCTATTTCACCGTCATGGGCTGGCCGCGACACACCAGCGGCAGGTCATCTTCGAGACGGCCACTGCTCCGCCGGGGCATTCCAGTCCAGAGGCGATCTATGCGCGGGTAAGGAAAAAGATCCCCGGCATTTCGCTGGCCACGGTCTACAAGAATCTCCGTGTCTTCATCGACACCGGGCTGCTCGGGCAGGTGAGCCTGCACAACGGCTCGCTGCGCGTGGAGAACAATCCTGTGCCTCACCATCATTTGGTGTGCATTCGGTGCAAATCAATCGTCGATTTAAAGCAAGAAGAACTTGAGCCGATTCGCTTCCGCCACAAGCTGCCGCAGGGATTTCGCGTGCAGCGCGTGGCGGTCGATATCCTGGGAACCTGCAACGCGTGCGCACGGCACGGCCGCGGCTCCCAAAAGAAAATTGCAGTCAAACGAACCAAATAATAGAGAGGAAAATAATCATGCTTGGCATTGGAGAAAAATTTCCCAACTTTTCCGTGACCGCCACGGTAAGCATTGAAAAAGACCCAAAGAAAGCTTTCAAAACCATCACCGATACCGACTACGCAGGGAAGTGGAAAGTTTATTTTTTCTGGCCTAAAGACTTTACCTTCGTATGCCCAACGGAAATCGTGGGCTTTGGCAAACTGAACAAGCAGTTCGCCGACCGCGACGCGCAGATTCTGGGCGGAAGCACCGATTCCGAGTGGGTGCATCACGCCTGGCGTACGCACCATGAAGATCTGAAGAACCTGCCGTTCCCCATGCTGGCCGACGTCAAGCGCGATCTGTGCGAGCAGCTCGGCATTCTCGATCCCGCCAGCGGCGTTGCCCAGCGCGCTACCTTTGTCGTTGATCCTGAGGGCGTGATCCGTTTTGTTTATGTCACCGATGGATCGGTGGGACGCAATCCAGAGGAAGTTCTGCGCGTGCTGGATGCCCTCCAGAGCGACGAGCTTTGCCCCTGCAACTGGCACAAGGGCGAGCCAACGCTGGTGGTCGGATAACAAACTGGTCGCTTGGCCGTTCGTCGTTGGTTGTTAGCTTTGGAGAGAGCTGCGTGCTAACCATACGACGGCGAACGGTCGCAGGCGATCTAAGCGGCGACGGCAAACGACGAATAGCAAAGAGCCAACGACTAACGACCAACGACTAACGACGAAGCACCGTCGAGGATACTTATGACATTAAATGACCTGCTGGAAACCGCCCCTGCCTATGCGCGCGATCTGAAGCTCAATCTCTCGAGCCTGCTCACGCAGACCGAATTGACCGAGCAGCAAACCTGGGGAACCGTGGTGGCGAGCGCCATCGCCGCGCGCAACGACGAAATCACCCGTGCCGCGTTTTCCGATGCCGCCGGCCATCTTTCCCAGCAATCGCTGGAAGCCGCGAAAGGCGCGGCCGCCATCATGGGCATGAATAACGTCTACTATCGCTTTCTCCATCTCACCAGCAATGAAAAATACAAGACCATCCCGGCGCGCCTGCGCATGAACATCCTGCGCTCGCACGGAGTCGATCCCGTCGACTTTGAACTCTGGTGTACGGCGGTGTCGGCGGTCAACGGCTGTGGCGCATGTGTGGATTCGCACGAGAAGACTCTGCGCGAGAAGGGCGTTCACGAGGAAACGATTGTGGCTGCGGTGCGAATCGCGGCGGTGATTCATGGCCTGGCGAGCGTGCTGGAAGCAGAAAAGGCGAGTGCGGCGACAGTTGCCGCAATGTCCTAAGGTTTCGATCCGGTCACGTTGCTGTCACCTTGAGCGGAGCGAAGGATCGATTTTGGGTGGCGCAGCGCTTTCAGCGCTGCGATAAGTGGCTTGTTTCAGTGTTGGCTTTAGTCGCTGAGGTCGCCGCTGGCTTATTCCTAGGTGGGAAGTTCTTTTGCCGTAACTTATGGAGGTCCGCAGATACAAGCTACGCCGTCCGCGGCGTAGCCACGCATTCCAGGATCTCCGCTTCGGTCAGCGTGTGGTCGCTCGTCTTGGCGCGGTGATAAATGCGCTCGACGACTTCGTCGTCCGCCGCGAGCCCATGCCGCTCCAGCCAGAAATGCACATTCGATTTCCCGCTCATCGGCCCGATATCGATCACTTGCTCCAGCCCGAATACATGCGAGGGAACTCCGGAATAAACAGTGTTGGCTAGCTCGACATCGTTCTTGCGGTAAGCCTTGATGACGGCCGCCGCATGGACGCCCGTCGCCGTGCGGAACGCGTCCTCGCCCACCACCGGATAATTCGCTGGAATCGGCACGCCTGTCGCTTGTGAAACCGCCTCGCAATAGCGCTTGAGCTTGGTCAGGTCCTGCTGAAGCCAAGGCTCAATGCCCATCAACTTCAGGTTCACGAGCATCTGATCCATCTGCGTGTTGCCCACGCGCTCACCAAGGCCCAGTGCGGTGGCGTGTATGGAATTGGCGCCCGCAATGATCGCCGCCATTGCGTTGGCGGTAGCCAGCCCGCGGTCGCAGTGTCCATGCCAGTCAAGGCGAATCTTTTCTCCAGAGGGCTTGATCACTTCCTCGATCACAAATTTGACCAGCGCCACCGTGCCCATGGGCGTGGCGTGGCCGGCGGTATCGCACAGCACAATCGCGTGCGCGCCGCAGCGAATCGCCGTCGCGTTCAACTCCTTCACCGTTTCAGGATCGCAGCGCGTCGTGTCCTCGGTCACGTACATGACTTCAAGCCCCTGCGAAACCGCGTATTTGACAGCCTTCTCCGTGGTCTGAAGAAGGAAATCGTGGCTCCAACCCTCCGTGTACCGGCGGATGGGGCTTGATCCTAGAAACGCTGCCACTTCAATGGGCAGCCCCGTTTTCTGCGTGATCTCGGCAATCGGTCGAATGTCGTTTTCGTGTGTGCGCGCGGCGCAATAGGGGCGAATCTTCATCTTGTGCGCGACAATCTCGCGCGCCAACGCGGTTACATGTTCGACCGCGCGCGGCCCAGCGCCGGGCAGCCCCAGATCGAGTGAACTGATCCCAAGCCCTTCCATCAGGTGAAGAATTTCTATTTTCTGCTCAATCGAAGGATCGCGGACGGAAGGCGATTGCAGTCCATCGCGCAGGGTTTCATCCGTCAAAAACACAGGTCCCGGCGGATGCATCGACCGCGGATACAGCCGATTCCAGTCGTAGATAAGCTCGGAAGTGTTCATAAGTGTGCGCGGGCGTCCCCGCCCGCTAACCCCATCGCCAGCGCCCCACACGGCCTGCGACGGCCCACTTCGAATCCAAATGTAACTAGGTAGTGATGCTGTTTGATTGTCATCCCGAGCAAGCGGTTCTTGCGCAGCGAGGGATCTGGGCGTGCCGCGCGGTGCGTCGCGTTCTTTGCGACGCAATAATCGCGCGTTTGGCTCGCTTCCTTTTCAAACTGCACCACTACCTGCAGCTACGCTTTCTTTTCTTCTTTCGGCTGTATCGTGATGCCAAACACCGAAAGCTGCCCCACGCCGCCAACGTTCACGCCGGACGCATCTTCCGGGTTGGGCAGATAGAGCGTCTTGCAAAACTCGCAACGATACACTTCTTTATTCGAGCCCCACGCCTTTTCCACGCAGCCACATTCGCGTTCCAGCACGTCGGTGCTATAAAACCAACGCTTCAAATGCCCGCCGCAGAATTTTCCCTTCTCGTCCTTCTCGTTGCAGGCGCGCTGCCCGCCCTTCTTCATTTTGACTTTATGGTTGGGAAGCTGCGGAACCTCGGTTAACGCGACGGCTGACGTCTCACTGGAAGCCACGGATGTCTCCATCAAAAAACGTAGGTTTTCGTACGCCTTATTTTACTCACCGGTGCAGGGAAGACCAAGCGGCGTTGTGACAATGGACTGCAAAACGCGAGATTTGTTTCTCCAGACGAAGCCTGACGCCGCATCGACCGTACGCTGCTCCCGCAGTAGGAGCAGGTAGAATTCAACACTCTTACGTCGTTTCGACCAGTGGTTGCCAAAGTTCGACGCGGTTGCCCTCGGGGTCTGTGATCCGCGTCTTGGTTTCAGCCATCATAAGGATGGGTATCGAAGTAACAACGTCATGTTTATCCGAACGGTTTCCGCGGCGCAGCCTGATCCGCGCCCACCCGCCCCACCGTGATCTCAGCCGCAAAATAATTCTCGCCCTGGATCGGACACCCCGCCAACCGCCGCAGCATGGCCAGTTGTCCCACATGCGTGAGCGCATCGGCAATTGGGCCTTGAAACAGCTTCTCAACTGGAGCCTGTAGCTGCGCATCCGAAGCCATGTAGTCGTCGAACTTTTTCAGCGACGCGAAAAAGCGCTCGCCTTCCTGTTCCCACGCCAGCGGAGTCGAGTCGTGCCACTTGCGGCTTCCATCGGCCATCGAAAGCGCCCAGTCCATGAGATCGCCCATGTGAGCAAGAATATTGGCGGGCGTGCGCGAGGAATCCGGCGCGCCATACTCGGCAAAACTCGCGGGCGCGTTGCGAATGGTCTTGCCTCCACGATAAGCAATCGTGGCCAGCGTATGGCGAAGTAGGGTGCGGTCGGAAGTCATATCTTGTCCTTATTACTTGCGATCTCAACAGGTATGGCTATGAGCTATGAGCCCTGAGCTACGAACGGCAGAAATTCTAGGCTGTTTGCTCATAGCTCAAAAGCTCGTAGCTCATAGCTTCATCACAATTTTCTTCTCCACAGCGCTCCAGCGGAGCGGACTGCGGCTTTCATTTTCTCACGAAGCGCGGGCGCATACAGCAGATCGAGAAAGCTGCTCATCTCGGCTCCAAACTCGCGCCCATACTCAAACCACCAGATCTTCTTCATGCGCGGCAGCAGGTCCGAATCCACATACTTCACACGAGCCATTTCTTCCACGCCCCACCGCCCGTGCGTTCGCCCCATGCCGCTTTCTTTCACTCCGCCGTGCGGAGCTTCGCTGATGCTGAAGCACGAGACAACATCGTTCACCATCACCGTCCCGGCGTGGATCTCTCTCGCAGATCTTCGCTGCGTTCGCGTCGCTCGTCCAGACGCTCGCCGCCAAGCCGTAATCGGAATCGTTGGCCAGACGCACCGCCTCGTCCTCATCGTCAAACGGAGCAATTGGCAGCACCGGCCCGAACGTTTCTTCGCGCATGATGCGCATGGTGTGATCGGCATCGGCAAGCACGGTGGGAGCAAAAAACGTCGGTCCGATTTCCCGTAAGCGTCCGCCGCCAGCCACCACGCGAGCGCCTCGCTGTCGTGCATCTTCCACGTGCGCTTCCACGATCCGCACCTGCCGCTCGTGAATCATCGGACCAACATCGACGGCCGGATCGGCCCCATTTCCCACGCGCAGTTTGCGAGCCTTCTCGGCGCAAGCCTCGACGAACGCCGCATACAACCTGCGATGCACGTAGCAGCGCTCGACCGAAAGGCAGGTCTGGCCCGCGTTCATGAAAGCTCCCCACACCGCGCCGCTCGATGCCGCGTCTACGTCGGCATCGTCGAGCACCAGCATCGGATCCTTTCCCGCCAAGTTCGAGCACCACCGGCAGCAGTCGCTCCCCCGCTATTTGTGCGATGCGCCGGCCGGTGGCGACGCTTCCTGTAAATACCAGCTTGTCAATACCGCTCTTCACCAGCGCCGCGCCGGTTGCGCCATCGCCCGGGAGTACCTGAAAAATGTTCCGGGGAACGCCCGCCTCGCGCAGCAACTCCTGAAGCTCGAAAGCAATCAGCGGCGTCAGTTCCGATGGTTTCAAAACCACGGCGTTGCCCGCGACCAGCGCCGTCATCGCTTCGGTTGCAGGAATCGAAAACGGATAATTCCATGGCGAAATGATTCCGATCACGCCATACGGCTCGTGCAAAATGCGGCCGGATTTTGTTTTCAGCGCCACGTTCCCGTGCGGCAATGGCTCGTCGCGGAGAAGCGCGAAAGCATTCTCGATCAGAAAGCGCGCGGCGTCGAGCACGACCAGTACCTCTGTGACCAGCGCTTCCACCTGAGGCTTGCCCGCTTCTTGTGTGATCCTGTGCGCGATTTCGGTTTTGCGCCCGAGAAGAAGTTGTTGAAAGTCGCGCAGCACGCCCAGGCGTTTGCGCACTCCCAAGGAGTTCCACTCCGGTTGCGCCGCGTGAGCAGCGGCCACCGCCGCGTGTACCTCCGCCAGCCCCGCGCTTTCCAGTTCGCCGAGCACTTCGCCCGTCGCAGGATTGACGGACACGATCCGCGAGACCGGAAATTGTACGTCGGTCGCCATCTCGCAAGCAGTGTACGCGCGGCGGAACGAGCATGCCAGCGGCGATAGTAAAGTAACGAACAGAGTGGCAGGCTAAAGCCCTGTGCCTCCGAGCGGCGACGATTCACGGTTGGTTTTGGGTGGCGCAGCGGTTCACCGCTGCGATAATTGACATTTTTTCAGTACCGGCTTTACAGGGTGCGGAAAAATTCGATTTCGAGCCGGGTTGGGGAAGGGCACGAGTTCCACTCGTGCCGCAAGTGGCCCAAAATCAACAGCGGCTTCCAGCCGCTGAGGGACTGCCAGCACGCGAAACGAATTTTTCCGCAGCCTCTTTAGCCGCCGAGATGAGACTGACGACTGGAGAAAAGCTCTTTCCGTAGCCTGTTACGCCGTCAATACTCCACTCCCACCAGAAACAATCCCGACGCCGGAGCGGTCGGCCCCGCCGCCGAGCGTTCCCGCGCCGCGAGAATGTGCTCGAAATCGAGCAAACTCACGCTCGCTTTTCCCACCTGGACAAACGTCCCTACAAGATTGCGCACCATATGATGAAGGAACCCATTGCCGCGGACCGTGTAAATGAACTCCTCGCCATCCCCCGTCCATGCGGAAGAAAAAATCTCACGGATATTCGTAGGCCGCCCCTCAGTCGGTCGCCCCTCGCCGCCCGCCGCGACACCCATTGGCGAATCGCTGCCTTTATCCAACGTACCATCCGCCCCCTCGCCGCCCGCCATCCGCTCCACCCGCTCCGGGTCAACCGCCGCAAACGAAGTGAAATCGTGCTCGCCTACGATCAGCCCCGCGGCCTCCGTCATTGCCGCTTCATCCATCGGATACGGATAATGCCACACATAGCGCGCCAAAAACGGCGGACAAATCGCCCCGCGATACATGCTGTAGCGATAGGTTTTTGCCCGTGCCGACTTGCGCGCGTGAAAATCCGGCCGGCTGCCTCCTCACTTCGAGCACCCGAATCGAAGCCGGCAAAATGTCATTTAACGCCGATAATCCAATTCCCCACGGGGATGGTCGAGTCGGTCGGAAATGTCGCGACCTGCGCCAACGCATGCACGCCGGCATCGGTGCGGCCCGAGCCTTGCGGCAAAACATTTTCCCCGCTCAGCCGTCCAATGGCCGAGGCGAGCAGACCCTGGACGGTCGCGTCGCCCCGGCTGGACCTGCCAGCCGGCGAAGTCGAACCCGTCATAGGAAAGGATCAATTTAAGATTGCGCAGAGCGATTATTCCCGAGCCCGCAACGCGCGGAGACGTCATACTGAAGCGACTTAAAACAAAGGGAAGGGAACCGCTTCCCAGACATGCGCGATGAAATCGAGTGCATTCCTGAACTCTTTCGGACTTCTCACGGAGGTCCGCCGTCGGCTATACTATTGCATTACCCCATGTAAAAGATTAGTCACTGTTCCATTGGGCGTCGCGCGTCATGAAACTAAAGTTGCCCGTTCTACGTAACCAACTTAGCCGGGAAAAATTGGCCGGTCCGTTGCCATCAGCCCTGATACCTAAAGAATAATGGAGATGATACGTAAATGCGATTCTACGTATGTGCCCTGCTTTCAGCGTCCTTAGCTGTCCTCTTTCTGGGCTGCCATTTTCATGGTCCTGCGGGTTAGGGCCCGAGCCAGATTCCCCGCACCCGGCTCGCCCCGACGGCCCCGCAGCCGTTCAATGTACGGAATACTCCAAGCCGCGGCGGCATTTTCCGAACGTCCGATTGCGCCCTACACTCCCCGCCGCACGGTGGCGCCGGTCAATCTCGAATAACACGCCGCGCATTGACCAATTGATGCAGCGACGGCAAGTTATGCATCTCCATGAATGATGCCATCGCGCTTGCGCTCGAAAACAATCTCGACATCGCCATTGCCCGCTACAACCTGAACATCGCCGATACCGACATCTGGCGCGCCAAGGCGGGAGCCTGCCATTCTCGGCGTCAATAGCGGCGTCGTGCAGAACACGCCCGGCGGCGGCGTCGGCGGTTTAGGCGCGACAAGTCGGTTCCGGCGCAGGGAGGAACATCCGTCGCCTCCGGTGGCGCCGGAGCGGGTGCCGGCGGCCTCGTCGTATCGCACACTCGGCTAGCGGCTCGCTTATCACCAGCTTCGATCCCATCCTGACCGGCACATTTCAGGTCGACCACAACAGTATCCTTCCATCTAGTACTTTCAGTCCTTCTTCTGCGATCAACACCACCACCGGGAATTTCTTGTATCAGCAGGGATTCCAGTGGGGCACTAATCTGGCGGTGGGATTTAACAACCAACGGCAAACGATTGCGGACGCCCCTTTCAATCCACTCAGCCCGCAACTCAACTCCAGTTTCAATTTCAAACTTACTCAGCACCTGTTGCAGGGGTTCGGACTCGCACCCAATACACGGTTCATTCAGATTGCGAAGAACGACCGCAGAATTTCGGATGTGGCGTTCCGCCTGCAAACCATCACCACTGTTGACCAGATCGAGAATATGTATTGGGATCTCGTCTATGCCTACGAGAACGTGAAGGTGCAGCAAGAGAACCTCGCCTTCGCGCAAAAGACCTTCTCTGACACTAAGAAGCAGGTTGAGATTGGAACCCTTGGCGCCCATCGAAGTGGTTCGTGCGCAGAGCACCGTGGCCACCGATCAGCAGACGTTGACCCTTGCCCTGACAAATCTTCAATTGGAGCAACTGCTCATGAAGAACGCGCTTAGCCGCACGCTCGTCGACCCAAGGCTTGCCGATGCGGAAGTGATCCCTACGTCGACGATGGAAGTTCCCGCCGAAGAGCCAGTCACTCCGACAGAAGAATTGGTGAACGCTGCCCTCAGCCATCGCCCGGACTTAGCGGAGGCGCGCATCAACCTCTCCAACACAGACATCAGCAACAAGGCAATCCGAAGTGCTTTGCTTCCCACCGTGGACGTGTTTGCCTACTATGGCGGAGCGGGCCTCGGCGGTTCGCAAAACCCTTCTAACGTCTGCGGGAACCCGAACTCGGTCCCGGATTTTTGTGCCGGGCCAAATCCCGGGCAGACCAAGATCATCCCGCATTGCTCCGACCACAAGTTACGGCAGCACCTTGAACCAGCTCATTAATTCCACAGCTCCCGACAAGGGCGCAGGCATCACGATCAACATCCCCATCCGCAACCGCGCCGCGCAGGCAACCCAGGTGCGCTCCGAGTTCGAATACCGTCAGGCCCAGCTCCGCATCCAGCAAATCGAAAACCAGGTGCGCATCGAAGTCCGCAACGCGCAGTTTGGAGTGCAGCAGAACCGAGCCAGTGTCGCTTCCGCCCAGGCTGCGGGTGATCTGGCGCGCCAGTCGCTCGATGCCGAGCAAAAGAAGTACGCGCTCGGCGCTTCCACTTCCACCGCCGTGCTCCAGTATCAATCGGGCTTGACCTCGGCTGAGGTCACTCTCGTCTCCGCCAAAGCGGCCTACGAGAAAGCTCAGCTTGAACTCGACCGCGCCACCGGCCTTTTGCTCGATCACGCCAATATCGAAATCGCCGACGCCATCAGCGGACAGGTTACGCATGCTCCCAACGCTCCGCACGTGGCGTCGCGCCCGGCGGATCAGCTTCCAGCAAGCTCGCCGGCGCAGCCGCAACAATAAGCGGGATGAAAGAAGCGTTTTGAAAGGCTGCGGCTTCACAAGCTGCGGGAACACTCTGGAATTGGGCACAAACTGGAAAGGCACGAGTTCCAGAGGTTGCGGAAAAAGTCATTCTGGCGGTTGATTTTGGGTGGCGCAGCGGTTCACCGCTGCGATGACTGGCCTTTTCAGTGCCGGCTTTAGCCTCTGAGGTGAGACTGACGCCCGGAAGACACTTTTTTCGCAACGTATTCCGCTCGTGCCGGCACCTCTTGCCTAGAGTAGATTCGCGCTTTTAGCGCTTTCAGTGTGTGCGTGAGAACTCGTTTTCACGCGTCGCAGTGGAATGAAACGCGAGAGTGTGAGTATCCAGCCCCGTAGGGGCGAGCTACCTTAGCCCCGCGCTTCAGCGCGGGGCTAAGTGGGAAGAGCAACAAAAGTCCCGGAGGGACGACCCCAATTCTCCCGCGCACACTTGCGGGCTGACCAGCCCTCGCCACTGGCGGCGCAATACAGCCTGCTTGTATCCTTCCACCGTGATTCTCTCCGTCGTCATCATCACGCACAACGAAGAAGCGAACATCGCGCGCACGCTGGCGAGCGTGCAGCCGCTCGTCGCTGACGGCAAAGGTGAGATCATCGTCGTCGACTCCGGCTCAACCGACCGCACCGTGGAGATAGCCAAATCCCATGGCGCAAAGGTCTTTATAGAAGAGTGGAAAGGCTTCGCCGCCCAGAAAAATTCGGCAATCGACAAAGCCACCGGCGATTGGATTCTGAGCCTGGACGCGGATGAAGAAGTGGAGTCAGACCTCGCGGCCGAGATCGCGCACCACGGCGCTCTCAGCAAAATCAATCCGGCAGAGAAGGCCCGCGACTGGTGCTTGACCATGGAGCAGGGATCAAAGGGACTTCAGAACCTCGACTTGGCTCGAACCGGCTACCGCATCCCACGCAGAAATGAATTTCTCGGCCGCTGGATCAGACACGGCGGTTTCTGGCCCGATCCCAAGCTGCGTCTCTTTCGGAGAGGCAAAGCTCGATTCGAATCCCGCGCGGTTCATGAAGACGCGCATCTCAGCGAAGGAACATCGGGGCAGCTTAACGGCGCGCTCATCCACCACTCCTACCCCACCCTCGCCGACTACATCGACCACATGAACCGCTACTCCTCGCTCGGAGCCGAAATGGTCGCCGCCAAAGGCCAAATCCGCTTCAGCGCATTCAACATCGTCGTGCGCCCGGCGGCGACGTTCCTCTACAATTACTTCTTCCGCCTGGGTTTTCTCGATGGCCGCGAGGGCCTGCTATTGCATCTCTATCACGCGGTTTATGTCTCATGGAAATATGCTAAAGCCTGGGAGTTGGCCCGAAACCACGCGACAATTGACTCATCCCGTAAGCCGGAATGACAACGCGCGTAGGGCGTCCCGCGAAATAACGGAGAGGAATTTGTTCCTCGGGGTGCCCCAGGTTCGCGCCCGGTTTTTGGGGCGCTGACCTGGGGAAAGCCGCGCTCTCCAGTTCATACGACCAATCCGCCGCGCGATTCTTTTTTTCTGAAGTTACAAAACTTCGCATCGCGAAGAGGGTTTGACTCAAAAGTAGCTAGAGCGTGTTTCAAAAATAGGTTTTAGGCAAGGCACGGCTTCACAGGCGGCTGAAAAAATCAGGAACGCCGGTACAACCGTGGAAGAGCGGCCCTTCAGAGCCTGCCCTGAGCTTGCCGAAGGGGCCGCGTAAGTCGCTTGGATTAAGTTGGGCTTTAGCCCCTGAGGACTTCGCCTTCAGACCCAGGAACTTATTTTTGAAACACGTTCTAGCTAGCTTCCCGCTTAAGACGCCGGGAAGCACATTGCGAACCGCGCTGAAGCCACGCTCCAGCGTTGTTCGTCCAGAATTAGCGCCACACCTTCCCCAAGTGAAAGGAAATTTATGAAACTTCGCACCCACTTCGTCTTGCAACTTGCCGCCCTGTGCCTTGCCTTAGGGGCAACCAGCTTCGCCGCCGATAACGCGTACCTCTACCTCATTCACGGCATCCCGGGCCGCGACATCGCCGACAATGTCAATCCTGGCTTTCCGGTTGACATCTTGGTTGATGGGAACTGCCTGACCCGAGGATTGGCATTCGACAGCACGAGCGGCCCGCTCACCTTTGCCCCTGGAACCTATGACATTCAGATAAGTGAAGCCAACAGCCTGGCGGGGCTGTTCGAACGCCCCGGTCATCAACTCTTCCGTGAAGATCGCTGCCGGAAACAGCATATCCGTGGTAGCGGCACTCAGCGGCGGCCAACCTACCCTGCTGACGTTCACGGACGACTTGACGTCAGTCACGCCGGGAAACGCCCGGTTTGATTTCGCGCAAGCCGCGGATGCGCCCACACTGCAAGCCACGCTTACCCAAGTCGGTGTAAAGAAACCTAAAACATTTACTTTAACGGCAGCTCCCGGTAAGCAGCAGGAGGTTACTGTACCGGCTGGCACGTATCTCGTCCAGGTACTCGCGGGCGATATCGCCGTGCTCGCGTCGCAGCAGATCAGCCTTCCCAATCAATCTGCGACTTTTGCCTATGCAGTAGGCCAGGCGGCAAACAGTTCCGTATCACTGGCTACCAAAACTGTGCGCGACGTATTCTAGTTTGCTCTTTGACTCCGGGGCCGCGATGAGCGGCCCCTTTTTCTATTTTGTGCGCGCTCGTGAATGTGGCGTTCCGCAAGTTCGCGCTCTAGTTGAAGTGTCATCCTGAGCGCAGCGAAGAACCCATGTAACCGCACTATTCCCGCCGCGTAATGCGCATAATGTCATACTCCACTTTCACGGCGCGCTGCGGGAACGCCGATTCCACATACTTCTTAACATCGCTCACGGATGGAACCCCATCCCGCCCAGTCAGCCCGCGCGCATCGTCGAGCAAAATGATGTGAGCAAACTGGATGGCTCTAAAATCATCTCCAGTTCCGCCGAAAGCCGTTGGACGGTCGCCCTGTTTGCCGACCCCATCCGTAATACCCGGCATCAAGCCAGAACAGTGCCGGCGCGTTAAGTAGCGATAACACTTCAGGCATAACCACTTGGCTGTCACCGCAAAAGTCTTGATATGCGATTCACCCGCGAACTTCCGCTGCGCCCGTTCCGCCAGTTCCGGTACAAACTCAATCGAGTAAATGCTGCTCTAAACCGCCGCTTCATCGCCGCGACCATCTCGCCGTAGTAAGTCCCCGTTTCGACCAGCGTCTTCAACCCAAATCGCTCGCCATATTCGCGCACCGTCTTCTGCTTCAACAAATGCGGAGACCGCTCCGGCCGCCCGCGCAAAATCCAATACCAATACCAAATCCACACCCCGTCCATCCGGGCGCGTTCCTCGACCGCGAACAACCGCTTCGGCGCGATTTCCACCAGCGCGCCTTTACCGTGGGCGTCGGGGGCCCGGTGGGCAGCGGCAAGACCGCCCTGATGCTCGCCTTTGCCAACGATTGCGCCACCGCGTGAGCCTCGCCGCGGTGACCAACGATATTTTCACCAAGGAAGACGGCGAATTTCTCATCCGCCACCAAGCGCTCAGCCGGAGCGGATCCGAGCCGTCGAGACCGGCGGCTGCCCGCACGCCGCGATCCGCGAGGACATTTCCGCCAACCTCCTCGCCCTGGAAGACCTCCACCGGAAATTTCATCCGGACATCCTCCTCCTCGAATCCGGCGGTGACAATCTGGCCGCCTATTTCAGCCGCGAACTGGCGGACTACACCATCTATGTTATTGACGTTGCCGGCGGGGATAAAATCCCCCGCAAAGGCGGCCCCGGCATCACCCAGTCGGACTTCTGGTCATCAACAAAACCGACCTTGCTTCGGCGGTCGGCGCCGACTTGGCGGTAATGGAGCGCGACGCCCGCAAAATGCGCGGCAAAGGCCCGTTTGTCTTCGCCCAAGTCAAGCACGGCCCGGGCCTTGACGAAATCATCGCGCAAGTCCTCCACGCCTGGCAGCACGCCTGCGGCGCAGCCCATGCGCATTAATTCGGCGAATGCCGGTTTCTGACACCGGAGGGCAACTCTGGAGCAAAACCGGGCGAAGGCAGCCAATCTTCCCATTCTTCCCACAAATCCCATTTCAGCATGTCAGCGTTTTCCAGCCTTCATGCCCACCTCCGTTGGCAGCCAAACCGCCCTTCCCGCCAAACTATTTTCATTAGCAATACTGAACTGTCGAGAAGCGCGCCCAACATAACATA
>CAWDPB010000091.1:0-33740 GCA_963804075.1 uncultured Acidobacteriaceae bacterium
ACAATCCATCTGGTTCATGGCCAGACCGACCTGCTGCCGGGCTGGGGCCAAGGCTCCCCTCGAGTGGCCGCCGTTTCTGTTCTCGGCATGCTTCCCGCAATGGATGATGCCATCTTACTGCTACAGGTTCTCTTAGCCAGCCCGGTGGTGAATCTTCAAGCTGTCGCGGATGTAGTTCGGAACGATGTCGGCCTGACGATCGAATTGCTGAAAATTGTATGCCGCGAAAACGGCGGCGATCGGGAGATCGAGACAAGCGTTACCGGCAATGTTGTTCATGCCGGAATCGACAGACTTAGGCACTTGGCGGCTACAGTTCAATCGCTGCCGGCGCACATGCGCGAAGGGGCTGGCACTCGGCAGTACGAGCACTTCTGGGGACAAGCGAGACTCACCGGCTTAATCGCCGAAGAACTGGCCTATCGATCGACCAATGTCGATCCTGAGGCGGCCTACGTGGCCGGGTTGCTCTTCCGCATTGGTGAATTGCCTGCGATGATGCAAAAAGACTGGAACGGCGCGGATCTTGCCCCCCGCGAGACCGCACGGCTTCTAGCCAAAACATGGCGTCTGCCGCGGCTGTTGGAGGACGTTGTTTACGGAGACGAAGTGCACGCCGCTTCTGAGTCGCTGCCTTTACTGGAACTGGTCGAGGCCGCCGACGGGCAGGCCCGCCGCATTCACGGGCTGGCGGGTAACTTCGCGCGTGGAGTGTTCTGAGTCGTAATAGCACTTACGAGTAGGGCTAAGGCTTGTCAGTTAGAGAACCTCAGCTACGTTGCCTCCTGCGCGGCCGGGGGCCTAATCTATATCTCATTTCCTGCTAAACCCTACCCATTTATCAATCACTTAAAACAGCTTGAGCCAGCTGCCGACGTGGCCGTTGCCGTGCTTAGTCTTCATGGAGAGGACTCATGGACAGCGGCTTCTACGCAGCGTGTACTGCCCTGCTGGCGCGCAATCAGGCCTTGGATCTGGTTGCCAATAATCTGGCCAACGTCAGCACTCCAGGGTTTCGGGGGCAACATGGAGTATTCCGCTCCCTCTTGGCCAGTTCCTCAATTCTGCAACCCTCCGCGCTGAATCGAGCTGTCAACAATTATGCGGTTCTCGGCGATGCGGACGTCGACCTGTCTCAGGGAAACATCGCTCATACCGGCAACGATCTCGACTTCGCGATACAAGGATCGGGGTTCTTCGTTGTAAAGACCGGCACTAGCAACATATTCACCCGAAACGGCAATTTCCATGTGTCTCCCCAGGGGCAATTGATGACGGCTGCGGGCGACCCCGTCATGGGGGACAATGGCCCGATTCAAATCGTTGGGGCGCCAGTCTCTGTGAGCGCGGACGGCACGATTTCTGTCAACGGAGTGTTAGCCGGCAAGCTCAAGATGGTTGATTTTCCGGCGGGAACCCAATTTACTGCGCTCGGCCAGTCCTACTACTCAACTCCGGAAAATACCAAGACGACCGCCTCACAGGCGAGTATTCAACAGGGCAGTCTGGAATCATCAAACGTAAATGAAGTCTCAAGCGCAGTCCAGTTGGTTACGGTACAGCGTTATGCGGAATTGATGCAGCGAGCCTTGTATCTGTTTCACTCCGAAATGAATCAGATTGCAACACAGGAATTGCCGAAAATATCGTAGCTCTTTTTGAGGAGTCTAACTATGCTTCGTGCCCTATACACAGCCGCCAGCGGGATGTCCGCTCAGCAACTGAATCTCGACAATATTGCCAATAACCTGTCGAACTCGAGTACCGCTGGTTTTTACGCGCGCCGCCTGCAGTTCTCCGATCTGGTGTACCAGAATGTGATCATGCCAGGCGCGGCGGCAACCCAGCAGACAACCATCGCGGCCGGGCTGCAGGTTGGACTCGGAACGATGCCTGCCGCCTCGGAAGTTCTACAGACGCAGGGCAATCTCTCCTCCACGGGCAATCCACTTGACATGGCGATTCAAGGGCTGGGTTTCTTTCAAGTTACGCTTCCCGACGGCCAGATCGCTTACACGCGGTCCGGTTCTTTCCACCTGGATGCGCAGGGCAATATCGTCACCGCGAACGGGAATGCGCTGCAACCGAATGTTACGATCCCTGCGAATGCGACTACAGTCACCGTTGGATCCGACGGCACCGTGTCTGTAACGGAGTCGGGGCAGACAGCCGCTCAGCAAGTCGGAAGCATCCAACTCGCGATGTTTCCCAACCCGGGTGGACTCAACAGCGTTGGGAACAATCTTTATCTTCCCACAACCGCTTCGGGTGACGCGATTATTGGAGCTCCTGGTTCTGCCGAAGGCATGGGCACTCTCCAGCAAGGCATGCTGGAGCAATCGAACGTGGATATCGTTCAGCAGTTCGTGGACATGATCGTGGCCCAGCGGTCTTACGAATCAAACTCTCGAGTCGTTACTTCCGCGGATCAGATGTTACAGGATCTGGCGAATCTTATCCGTTAGATAGGACGGGCCGTATGTTCGGACGTGTCAATCAGGTCGTGTTGCTGGCGTTACTGTGCGTGTGCATTCTGTCTTATGCCAACGCGCAGACGCATGCACGAGTGCCGATTTCGCGGGAACTCGTCGCCGAGACAGTTCGCTCCGCCGGAACGGAGATAGCTCCCGAACAAGTGCAGTTGCTCTCGAATGTTACGGTTCGGGCCGGCGCGACGCTTAGGGTTGCGAAAGTCGTCGCCGCGCCCAGTGGCAAGCTCCTGGCGAAAGTGGCATGCAAGGATCCGCGCGAATGCCTTCCGTTTTACGTCCTGATCGATGCGTCAAAAGATGGACTGCGCGGAGCGAACAATCCCCAGTTGAAGAACCTCCTTGGGAAACCGAAAGAACGACCGCTTGTTGCGCGGGGCCAGCCTGTCACGCTCATTATCGACAGAACGGATTCTCGAATCACCTTGTCGGTAATTTGCCTGGAAGGCGGTATGCCCGGTCAAACGATCCGGGTCGCTAGCCCCGACAGAAGGCGGATCTACACGGCAGAAGTTGTAAACGGCACCTTGGTCAGAAGCGCGCTTTGAGAATCGTGAAAGGGATCATGCACACAAGCCGCCAACATCAATGGACGATCGCTTTACTGCTATGTGTTGGCCTCATCGCAGCACCGAATGCCGGCGCGAAGCCGAAGAAACTGAGCTCCGAGCAAATGCGCAAAGAGTATATGGCACGGGTTCAGGAGCAAGTGTCCATGGCAATGACAGCGGGCTCGCTAGGCAGTCTATACAGTCCAAATGCGGCGTTTATCGACATCAGCTCCGACTACAAAGCGCGCAGAGTTGGCGACGTGGTCACTCTTGTCGTGTACGAAAACACAACTGCCCAATCGACCGGCGATGTCAACACTTCAAGGGCGTATCAGACGAGCTCCGCCATTACAAGTTTGCCTGGGGGAACGAGTACATCCTTGGTCAACCCGTTGTTTGGAGCGAACTCCTCAACCCAGCTCAAAGGTACAGGCGAGACTTCCGCTGGATCGAACGTGACCACGACCCTGACCGCACGCGTGATCGGACTTCTGCCGAGCGGATCGCTAATAGTCGAAGCGGAACGGCAGGTTCTTATCAATAGCCAGCACGAGACGATGGTCGTGCGAGGTGTCTTGCGCCCAGGAGATGTTGGACCGAATAACACGGCAACTTCCACTTCGCTCGCCGATCTCGAAATTGAACTCAAGGGCAAGGGCGTGGTGACCGACGCCATCCACCGGCCGAATGCTGTAATTCGAGGATTGCAATGGCTCTTCAGCTTTTAGGCGCGACGCAAATCTCGCGGAGCAATCGAAGGCTGTGGCGTCGGCTTGGACTGGCTGTTGTCTTGGTTCTGCTGGTCGTAATTGTGCCGGATTCAGCCGCGGAAGAGACCCGCCAGGTTCTGATTCGCGACATTTCGACCATCGAAGGAATTCGAGACAACCCGCTTATCGGATATGGCGTTGTTGTCGGTCTCAAGAGGACTGGCGACAGCCAACAGACATTGTTTACAACGCAGACGCTGGCGAACATGCTGCAACGCTTGGGAGTCCAGGTTTCGGCAGCCACCATTCAGGTGCGGAATATCGCCGCCGTAATGGTTACGTCGTCGCTTCCTCCGTTTGCACGGCCGGGCACAACACTGGACGTTACTGTTTCTTCCATCGGCGATGCGAAGAGTCTCGAGGGCGGCGTGCTCCTACTTACCTCGCTCCACGCAGCGGATGGCCAGGTCTATGCTGAAGCTCAAGGGCCGCTTACTCTAGGCGGCTATACAGTCGGCGGAGCTGGCAACAGCAAAGAAGTAAACCACGTTACAGTAGGCCGCGTACCGAGCGGAGGCATTGTCGAACGCGACTCCTCGATCGATCTAGACCAGATGAAGGTCGTGTCGCTGAATCTCCGCGAGCAGGACTTCACTGTGAGCCGCGATATCGCCGCAGCCATCAATCGCGAATTTGGAAATGGTACGGCAACCGCGGTCAATAGCCGCCGAGTCGACGTCAGTGTTCCTCAGATGGGCGCTTCGCCGGTGCCCGCGCTCATCGCGAAAGTACAGAATCTCTCCATCTCAATTCATCCGCCTGCCAGAGTTGTCATGAACGAGCGCACCGGGACGATCGTAATGGGTGGAGATGTGAAGCTTTCCCCAGTCTCAGTGCTGCACGGAGATCTGACAGTCGAGGTCACTACAAAATTCACTGTTTCTCAGCCTGAACCTCTTTCGCAGGGAAGAACGGAAGTCGTGCCGGACACCTCGATAAAAACCAGGGAAGGCCCGGCGCGTTCGATTGAGTTAAAAGAAGGAGCCAGTGTTGAAGAGCTGATTAACGGTCTCCACACGATGGGCGCCACCGCGCGCGATATTGTCGCGATTATCCAGGCAATCAAAGCGGCGGGTGGTTTGCAAGCTGAATTGGAGGTGTTGTAACTGTGCCGAACTCTCTGACTTCGCTGCCGGCGAACAGCCAGGACCTTAGCTCTGCGCGCAGTTCGGAAGCTGTGCAAACGCTTCGGGCCGCGCAGGCGCAAGATCCCAAGAAAATAGATAAAGCAGCGCGGAACTTTGAAAGTCTGCTGGTGGGGCACTGGCTCGAGCAGGCCGAAAAGTCGTTTGCGACCGTGCCTGGAACTGATCCCGATCAGCAAGACGATTCCAGTCGCGATCAGTTCATGAGTATTGCCTGTCAGTCGCTGGCGCAAGGCTTGAGCCGGGGCGGGGGTTTTGGCATTGCCGCGATGATCAGCAAGCGCCTGGAAGCGGCGGTAGAAACTGGTAAGAATAAGGAGGCCGGGACATCCGGCCAGGAAGCGGCGGGCCAGACAGCCAGCCATAAGCTGAACATTATAAGATAGTTAGAGAGAGCAACAAACGGACACGAACAAAGGGATGATCCCCCTAAAGTTGTTGGCCCCAAGTGCCGATTAGAAGCCGGCACCATAACTTGGGTGTCAGGATGTGATTATGAGAATTGGACTGAAAACCACGGACGCGTCGGAGATCTCGACGGAGCGAACATCAACGCAACGGTCTTCGGGCCAGTCCGGCGCGTCGCAAACCGACAAGTTTTCGGGAGATACAGTCAGCCTGGGCACGCTGACGGCTCAGGCGCTTCAACTGCCGGAAGTCAGACAAAACAAAGTCGACAGCCTGCGGCAGGCGATCGCCAACGGAGATTACAAAGTTGATCCTCAGAAAACTGCCGAGGCAATGCTGAGCGACTGAGTCAGATTGGATTAGATAAAACGATGGCGGATCCTAGGACAGTCGAAGCCCGTGAAGCGATGGAACATCTTGCTCTGGTGCAAGCCCTGTCCCACGAAATTTCGTCGGCGATTTCTGCGATTGAGCGCAATGACATGGCGGACTTTGCCGCCCGCCTCTCCGCGCAGGAAGCGATTTGCCGGGACTTGGATCGCAAAGGGACCAGGTTTCAGGCGGCTTGCGCGTCCTACCGGGCGTCATCCAATCTTCCTGCGGAAGCATCGGTTTGGGAGAAGATTCGGCAAGCCCATTTCGCGCTTGCCAAATTGAATCGAGTCTACCGGGGGGTTATAAGCCGTTCTCAAAAGTCCATCGGATTAATCCTGAATTTGTACAAAAACCACGGGCAGCGCTACAGCAAGGATGCCAACGCCCGGGGCAAAACACACTTTGTCTTGCGAGGCGTAGCACAATGTCCTCTCTTTCAGCTTCTTTATGGATCGCGGAACAGGCGCTGCAGGCTAACCAAGGCGCACTGGACGTGACCACCAACAATATCGCCAATGCCAGCACGCCGGGCTACAGCCGGGAAGTTGCGGATTTGACTGAATACACACCGCAAGAAGAAGGCGGCATCTCCTATGGGACTGGCGTCGAGCTGCAACAAATTCAGAGTATCCGCGATCAGGTACTGAGCCTTCAGATTGCCCAGGAGACCGCACAACAAAATAGTTCGCAGACGCAATCAAACGCCCTGCAACAGGTGCAGGGTCAGTTCTCCAGTTCTACGGTGGGCATCGGAGCCGATCTATCGACATTCTTTAGCAGTCTCGGCGAGCTATCGACCAGCCCAGACAGCATCCCAGACCGCCAGGCGGTTCTTAATGCACGCGCAAAACGTCGCCAGCGACTTCAATGAGGCAGCGGCCAATCTGAACTCGGTCAGTTCAGGGCTGAACCAATCGGTTAGCCAGTCGGTCAGCCAGATTAACAACCTTACTCAGCAAATTGCGCAGCTCAACGGGCAAGTCGCAGTTTTGCAGAAAGAGGGGAAGGACCCGGGTGTTGTCGAAGACCAGGAGAATCAGGCGATCAACCAATTGTCCCAGTTGACCAATGTATCGGAAACTCAGAGCCCCGACGGGCTGACTATTACTACCGGCAATGGCACGCCTTTGGTAGTCGGCAGCCAGAGCTTTGCGCTCCAAACGGGCACCAATTCATCGGGAAATGTGACCGTTATGTCGCAGGGTCAGGACGTCACCAGCACAATCAGCGGCGGTTCTCTGGGAGGAGCCATTCAGGTCCGTGACACCGATATCCCAAGTACTCTGACTCAGCTGAATAATCTCGCCAGCCAATTTGCCACGAGCATTAATTCCGCGCAGAGTTCCGGCTACGACCTCAACGGGAACAAGGGGCAGGCGATATTTTCGGTGATACCTGGAAACGGCGCGGCCGCCAGTTTGTCGGTCTCCATGAGCGATCCCTCATTGATCGCGGCCAGTTCGGATGGCACTCAAGGCAGCAATGGCAACGTTGCAAACTTGCTGGCCGTCCAAACCAACTCATTGCCAGGCGGCGCCAGTCCCGGCGATACCTACGCAAATCTCGTATCGCAGGTTGGTAATCTGACGTCGCAAGCTGAGGCGAATGCCACCGCGGGCACTTCGACGCTCAACCAGTTGAACGACCAACTCGGAGCCATTTCAGGCGTCTCAATCGACGAAGAGACTACCAATCTCATGAGCTATCAGCGCGCATACGAGGCAGCCGCCCGCGTGGTTACCACGGTCGATGCCTTGACACAGGCCACACTTCAAATGGGGGAATCGGCGCCGACGGCGCCATAAAACAATATGCGACTCAATCCAAATTTCGCTCCGGATATCCTCAACGACGTCTGGCAAGCGCAGGACCAGGTGCAGAATGCAATGGACGAGCTCGCCACCGGCCGGCGCGTGAACATGCCTTCGGACGATCCCGTCGCTTTCGCCGCCGACATCGAGAATCAGGCATCACAAGCCCAAAACGATCAGTACCAGCAAAACACGTCAAACCTCGACGGTCTGTTTCAGACCGCAGATTCCACCCTCAGTTCGGTCGTGACTTCTCTGAACCAGGCGATTTCTCTCGGAACTCAGGGTACTGATGGAACCTTGACCCTCGCCAACCAGCAGGCGCTCGCAGTACAAGTACAGGGAATTCAAAGTCAGATTGTGCAGGATGCGAACACGTCGTATCAGGGAAGTTACATATTCGCTGGAACGGCGACCACCACGCCCCCGTTCGTGCTGAACTCGTCGCAGGCTTCGGGTGTGACTTACAACGGGAATTCCGGCATCAACAGTGTGGAAATTTCAGATGGACGAAGCATTCAAACCAATGTGCCGGGTTCCCAGATCTTCCTCGGCAGCGGCGGCAATGTAATGCAATCCTTACAGCAACTGGTGACGGCGCTTAACGGCGGAAACGCGAGCGCCATCGAAAGTGCGACCTCGTCCGTGAACACAGCGCTAAACTATGTCTCCCAGCAGCGCGAGTTTTATGGAAGCGCCACCGATCAGTTGAATTCGAATCAATCCTTCTTGCAGCAGGAAGAAGTGAATCTCAAGTCGCAGGATACCAGCCTTGTTGGTGCCGATATGGCCACCGCCGCCACTGATCTGTCGCAGGCGACGGCTACGCACGACGCGGCGCTGGCGGCGCTGGCCAAAGTGATACCAACCAGCCTTCTGAATTACCTGCAGTAGAAGGCAGCCCTGAGCTAAATCAGAATGTGCTCTGGGCTGATGTCCCGTCCCGTCCCCATCAGAATGCTCGCGCGCTCAATCACGTTTCTCAGTTCGCGCACATTACCAGGCCAGGAATGCTGTTGCAGCAGTGCCGTGGCCTCGGGAGTGAGCGTGACATGATGCGGACAAAACTTCGCCAGAAAGCTATTGGTCAGAGCGTCGAGATCTTCCATGCGATCGCGCAAAGGCGGCAAGTCGATGGGAAAGACCGAAAGGCGATAAAAGAGATCTTCACGGAACGCGCGCTGCTGCACCAAAGCTCGTAAAGGAGCGTTGGTGGCCGCGACAACACGCACATCCACGCGAAACATGTCGTTGCTTCCCAAACGTTGTACTTCGCCCTGTTCCAGGAATCGCAACAGCTTCGACTGCAGGCCAAGCGCAAGATCGCCGATTTCATCCAGAAAAAGGGTTCCCCCTTGGGCCGCATGAATGCGTCCGATTTTCGATTGCACGGCTCCGGTGAACGCCCCCTTGACGTAGCCAAATAGCTCCGCTTCCAGAAGGGCTTCCGGAATGGCCGCACAGTTGACGACCACGAAGGGCTTGAGCCGGCGCAAACTAATCTGATGGAGCGCACGAGCGACGACGTCTTTACCAGTCCCGCTTTCACCCGTGATCAGAACAGACGTGTCGCGTTGAGCGACCTGGCGGACCATATTGACCACACGTTGCACGACCGGCGCCTTCCCGATGAACCCGGGCAGCGCTTCCTGGTTTGGTGTTGTATCTTCGGACTCACTGCTCGCCGCTATGGGCGGCGGGCTGAACATCGATCCGCGTTCAATCTTGCGTATCATCTCAAAGCAAATTGAATCGGGCGACGGGGAGGCGACGATCGGCTGACCTGTGCGTGGATTAATCGGAATGATGGTAACGCTTGGATAATCCGTTTCGATGATGCTCCTGAAATCGTCGACCTTCAGGTCGGGAAGGCCGGGGTCCAGCAAAATCAGTGCGATCTGTTTTGTGTCGATGAACTGGAGAGCCTCGGCGCCGCTGGCCGCTTCCAGAAGACTCCCTTGACCCATTTCAAGTCTCGCAACCAGGCTTCGCCGTAGCTCTTGATTGGAACTGACAATCAGAACTCCGGACGGCTTACTGGATGTCTCTTCACAGCCAACCTGCGAAGCGGGCATTGCCGAACTAGACATGCTGAACGTTCCTCGTTCCCCTGGATAAGTCCCCGGATTTTTGTGTTTCCACAACCTGGCGAAGCTGATCGAAGCCCGATGTCGCCCGCAAGAGCTGTTCCATTGCCTGTTGCAGCCAGGCTTTCTTTTCGTCGGCGCTCATGGCCTCGGTCAAAGTCAGTTCAAGAATGCCCTGGACCGTGGCGAGCGGCTGGGCGATTTGATGCAGCATTCGCGAAGGATCTTCAATTGCGGCCGCGTTGTGTGTTGTTACAGTGCGGTAAGAATCCATTGGACTGCTCACCTTTCTTATTTGTCGCATAGTACGTACCCAACTCCACGAATCGTGCGCAGTAGCTTTGTGGGAAATTCCTTGTCCACTTTGTCCCGCACATACTTGATGTAGACGTTGATCAAATTCGTGCTTCCGTCATATGTCTCTTTCCAGACATTCTCCATGATCATTTCCCGCGTTACGGGCTCGGGAGAGTTCAGCATGAGATATTCGAGAAGCCCAAATTCCTTGGCAGTCAAGTCCAGCCGCTTTCCACACCTTTCGGCGCGAAGTTCCGAGCGATTCAACGACAGATCGCCCACCTGTAAGGTTGTGCGGGAGCCTGCACCGACATTCCTGCGCATGAGCGCCCGCGTTCTGGCCAGCAGTTCCTGGAAGGAGAACGGTTTAATCATGCAATCGTCCGCCCCCGCGTCCAGCGCCATAATCTTGTCCTCGAGCCGGCTGCGCGCGGTCAGGACCATGATCGGCATCATCGGGGACTTAGGCCGAATCTCCTCCAAGATGGACATCCCGTCGCGTTTTGGGAGATTCAAGTCAAGGATCAAGAGGCTATAGCGGTTTTGAGAGAGCGCCTGGAGCGCGGCCTCTCCGTCATTGGCAACATCCACTCCATTAGTTTCGGTTTGAAGCCCTCGGCGGAGGAAGTTTGAGAGCGGCACGTCGTCGTCAGCAACCAGAAGGCGCGTCGAATAACACGATGGTCCTAGCGGCTTCACCGTTCTTGGGGTCCCAGATTCCATTTCTCTTTTATCCAAAGGTCAGAATTTCTGCGAAATCCCTGCCAACCCGGGGGAGAGTCTTCTGAAAGCCAGTTGGGTACTAGAAAGGCGCAGAGTTAGAAAATTAAGTGCTAATGAATTATGAATTAGAGGGGCGTGTGACTTCAGTAAAAACAGCGGTGGGACCGTGACCATCGTAATTTCCGTAGGGCCATGTTCGCCCGTGCAGGCTCTTCGGAAGAATTTTGCATTTTCCAACAGCGAATTGAAGGCAAGCAGACGGCTTAATGAACACGGGAATCGCGTTCTCCCGTCGAAGCCCGTGCCATCACAAGCACTCATTGGACGTTACGAAAGTATGGGTTTCGGTACTTTTGCTGTTACACCCCCGTACTTTTCGCCGCTAAAGTTCAAATGCGACGTTGTCGATAGAGGAACGATCCCACTATGGGTACACAAGCGACAGTTACCGCCGTCGGTCCAGAGGCCTGTATTGCCAGGCAGCCAATCCTGACGACCGACGAGCGCGTGTTCGGTTATGAGCTGCTGGTCCGCGAACCTTCGGGCGACGGCCGCTCGGCCGCCGTCGCGGAAAACACTAGTGGCAGTACTATCGACACGCTGAATGTAATTGGGCTCGACGTTCTATGCGACGGCCGGCTTGCGTTCGTCGACTTCTCCCACCGCATGCTGTTGGAAGAATGTTTCATGCTGCTGCCCCCAGGCCGGGTGGTGATCGAGCTACGGGAGAGCATTCCCACCGATGACGACGTTGTCCGGGCTTGCGAACAGCTGAAATCGCGCGGATACTCGATGGCTCTGGATAACTTCGTCTGGGGCGATGCCAGAGAAAATCTGGTACCTTACGCAGACTTCATCAAGATCGATAGCAACAATGTTCTGCCGGAGCAGAGCGCTGAACTTGCGATTCGTTATGGCAGCGATCAGCGCCGCATGCTTGCCCAGAAAGTCGAGACCCGTCAGGATCTTGCCAAAGCAAAGAAAAGCGGCTTTGGGCTATTTCAGGGCTATTTTTTCCGTCATCCGGAACGGATGCGAGCCCGCCAGATCCCCGCAAACCAGGCAACGTACCTGCTCCTGCTGAAGGCGATATCGAAGCCGGAAAAGGACTTTCTTGAGATCGAGGACCTCATCAAGCGCGAGCCGGCCCTGTGTTTCCGCCTGCTTTGCTATCTCAATTCCCCGCTGCTGGGTCTGTCGACCCAGGTTTCATCCGTTCGGCATGCGGTAAATCTCCTGGGAGAGAAAGAACTCGTCCGGTGGATACGAATGGCGACAACCCTGGCGATGGGACGCGGCAAACCTTCGGACCTGGTTTTGTCGTCGCTGGTGCGCGCACGGTTTTGCGAATTGATCGGCCCCAAGATAAAACAATCCGATTCGGACCTGTTCCTGCTCGGCATGTTATCGCTGATGGATGCGATTCTGGAGGTTCCGATCGGCGTCGTAGTTGAAAAGCTATCTCTGGATACCGAGACTAAGAACCAGCTCCTTGGAGCTAAGGTGGGCGAAGAAACCGCGCTTTCTCCTATTTACAACCTCGTTCTGGCTCGCGAGGGCGGCGACTGGGAGAAGGTTACGGGCATTGGGAAGAAACTCAATCTATCGCTATACGCCATCAACAGCGCCTACAACGAAGCTATGCGCTGGGCCCGCGAAATAACAAAAACCGAATCCGCAAATCCCGCGGCGTGATTCGTTTCCCGGGAAACCACGCTGTAAAGCGTGACCATATCTACAGAAAACCGAACGAGTAAGTGCACTTGGAAGGCCCTTAGGGCTTTGCGGGCAGCGGCTGCCAGAGCTCAATCTTATTCCCATCCAGGTCATAGATCCAGGCAAAGCGGCCGTAGGATTCATCCATTCGTTTGGCGTCAATCTTTACTCCCTCTTGCTTTAAGCGGTCGAGCAAAGCATCCATATCGTCCACGATGTAGTTGATCATGAACGGCGCGGGGCTGGGATCGAAATACTTAGTGGAGTTCGGAAAAACAGTCCAAACTGTAACGTGTTCCTTTTGCGGGTCGTCGTGTTCGCGCCACGGAAGCATCACGCCTTGGCCTTTGTCAGCGAGTCCAAGATGCTTCGAATACCATTCGCGCATCTGATCGCGATCGGCGGATTTGAAGAAGACACCGCCGATTCCAACGATGCGCCCCCGCTGCTCCACTTTGACGGGCGGCTTCGACTTTTCAGGTTGCGGAGATTTCACTTCCTGTCCTCCTATGGAGCCGGCCGAGATGAGCAACAGCGAGCCGAGCGCAATTGTGCTCCAGAGTATCCCTTGCATCGGCGGATTATACATAAGTTTCGATTCGAATGGAGAAATCGGTTCGCTCAAGGTTCGCCGCGATTCACCCTTTCTAGCAAAACGCGGCAGGCCGAGTGCCCGAGACAATGTGGGTGCCTGTGATCTTTCAAGACGTTGTCCATTCGATCGGGACGGCGCTTGTTCTTCGACAACCCACGGGACAACGAGACAAGTCCGCCAGACTAGGTCCCCTTGATCGAAGACCACCGAGTAGGACAATGGCGGCACAGCATGTCAAAGGCGAACATCGGGAGAAAACGCGAAATAGAAGCACAGCGAGAGAATGGCCCATTCAAGCCTTCTCTTGGCTGGAATGCTGCGGGCACTTGCGACTAAAAAAACGGGGACGGGCAAATGCCCGTCCCCGCACACTGTCTGTTGGCTCCCGCTGAATTTAGTGCGAGAACGAGAAATTCAGACCAGTCGCCAACGTGATGTCGTTCCTTTCGATGGGAGGATTTGATGCCAGCGGATGGTTGTCAAATACATCCGCGAGCGTTACTTGCCAGCCCAGCCACTTGTGGATCTTGGTGACGAAGCCGAGGTTGAACGCCCCGCGCAGGATGCGCACATTATCGGGCGTTGTCGCGTCCGGGAACGCGATATTGACCTGACTGAAGCTCGGGTAGAGGACGAAGCTCTGGGTGAAGACGCTATTCTTTCCGAGCTTATGGGTAAGGTTGTCGCCCACGGTCAAAGCGGCTGAGCTATCGGAGTGGTTATAGAAGATCGTAACCGGTGGCGGGGCCGCATTCGTTTCCATCAGGTCCGAGAAGCTTTCGTGCGTGTAGTTGATGCCGGCCAGCAGATCAAGAGTCGTGTTGGGGGTCTTGACCGCGTGGTAGCCGATACCGCCTCCGAGAATGTAGCGGAGGTCGAGATTTTGCAGTGAGTTATTGAAGAAGTCGGCACTGCCGAATCCAAAGACGCGCGGCGCAAAGTCGCGATCATAACGGATTCCACCGGCATTCGAGTTCGCGGTGGTTTGCGAGGGAGACAAGGGTTGGAGGGCGAGCTTACTGGTGGTGGCGTAAGTCGTCGTTTCGTAGAGGATCAGCTTGTCGTGAAAGCCGGTGCGGGTGGCGTTGAGGCCGATGTTTAGGTTCTTGGTCTCGCTGTTCCCGGCGGTCAGAGCAAAGCCGAGGTTCGCGCCGCCAGCCCATCCTTCGGCAAAGCCAGGATGCAGACTCTTCTGATAAGCGGCTTCTTCGGCGGGGCTGCGCAGCAATGTGACGGATGCGATGGGCGCCTCGACCGATGCACCGGTCTTGGCCGCGACCACAAGCTTGTCACCCGTGGTAGTTACGGGGCCAACCGCGGTCTTGCCTCCGGCGGTGACGTTGAGATCGCCGGCCGAGGTCAGGGACTGGATGGCATCGAATTTAATGGTTAGATCGCCCGCGTAGTCGGTCTTGAGCACGAGCGTTTTGCCGTCGGATTTGACGACCGTACCGGTTAGCTTATCCCCATTTTTTAGGACGACCTGGTCGGCCAGGGCGGGAATTGCCAGCAACAAAAAAAGACACACAACAAGTTTCCTACTCACAGAACATCCTCCTGAATGATTTGAAATCGCAAAAATGGACTATCAACCTTCAACGGGCGGGGCAACAGGATCCCATGATCGCCCGAAATACGGACACGACCTATCTACTGCCACTCAACTAGTTAGGGTAGGAGCGATTATATCGACAGAGTGACGGAATTGTCACGCTGCCCGTCAAAGAGCCCGGGCGGTTAAGCTTTGTCGTCGGGCTTGGCTTCCGATTTCGCTTCCGTCGGCGCGTCGGACTTCGGAGCTGTTCCCTCTTTCATGCCGTCTTTCAACGCGCGGAAGCCCTCGCCAATCCCCTTGCCCAACTCCGGCAGCTTCTTGGGACCGAAAAACAACAGGGCAATGAAGAAGATGATGAGCAGGTGCATGGGTTGGAACAAGCCTTCCATAAAACCTCCGCAGGCTGTCCATCGGCGGGCAGCATTTACTGGTAAGGACAGTGTATCGCAATTGTCGGCGCAGGGCTGAGAGATTGCGGGGACCAGTTCACCCGAAAAGCCACAGCCACGGGGGAGACAGAGATCCACGGAGGACATGGGGCGGTATCGCCAGTTTTCTTCAGTTTTATTCGACACACTACGAGCCGGGACACGCTGCCCACTGGCCTGTTGGACGTGTCCATTCATTACTTCCGTGACCTACCGGCGGTATCGCCAGCGGACTATTTTGGCCTAAGGCGCGTTTTTCGCGCCAGAACGACGCCGTAGCTTCTTTGCCGGCAGTCGTTTGCGCAAAGGTGGAGGGTTTTTGAGACGCAGTTGGCTGGCCGGTCTGTCTTTTCTGCTCATTGCGGGCGTTTCACAGGCCCAACAAGCCCCCGCGGGTTCATCCCTGGATGACGTTTTCTTGTGGCTGGCAGGAGGCCTTTCGAGCGCGCGCATCCAGCGCCTCGCGGGCATGAACCTGGAGAGCGCCGACAAGGGAACAACTCACCCGAAATGTCATTTGACGTCCGCCTGTGTTCGCGCACTGCAAAACGCAGGGGCGGATGCGAGCTTGATCGAAAAACTTGGCGCGAACACCGGCTGGCCGGGGGTCACTCAGCGGAAATCGACCGTTGCCCTGCAAGCGCCAGCATGTGCGACTTGCGATGGCACGAGCCAGATGGCTCGGGTTGCCGCTCTGGTTCAGAGTAAGAACCTGGATAGCGCCGAAGACAGAGTTCGAGCGTTGCTGCGAAAAGACCCGGAGAATGCCCGCCTGCTTTTTGTGCTGGGAACAGTCTTGCGCAGCCTGGAGCGGTATGACGACGCGCTGGAGGCGTTCACGGAGTCGGTGCGCCTGGAGCCCGGCTTCCCGGAAACCCACAACCAACTTTCGTTTCTGTTTTATAGGACCAACGAATCGGACGATGCGCTCGCCGAGGCGCGCACGGCGCTCAGCATGGACCCGGCAAATGCGGAAGCTTATCGCTATCTTGGCCTGGCGCTCTACCTTGACAGTCACTACGATGCCGCGCTGAACGCCTTCGAGAAATCGCTGGAGCGGGAGCCGGAGAACGCGGATGTGTATTTCGATATAGGACTAACCGAGCGCGAACAGGGGCGGCTGCGGCAGGCAGCGGTGGCTTATAGCCATGCGCTGAAGCTGCGTCCGGATTTCTGGCAAGCCCATAGCAATCTGGGAGTCGTGCTGCACGACATGGGCAAGCTCGACGAATCGGTTGCCGAATATAGGGCCGCGCTCCGGCTGCAACCCGACGAGCCCAGCATCCACAACAACCTCGGCAATGCGCTTTGCGATAAGGAAGATTTTGACGACGCGGTTGCAGAGTTCAAATCGCTGCTCAAGACGAATCCGGGCTGGGATGGCGGGCACAACTGCCTGGCGCGTGCATATATGTCGAAGCACGATTATCCGGCCGCGATCCTGGAATTGCAGGAGGCGATTGCGGTGAATCCCGCCGGCGCCACAGAGCACCGCGTACTGGGACAAGCTCTGCTGTTGAGCGGGAAAGACCGTGAGGCGGTTGCCGAACTGCGGAAGGCGGTGGAACTCGATCCCGACTCGCCGCTGGCTCATCATTACCTTGGAACAGCTCTGGTGAACACCCAGCAACTGGGCGAGGCGGAAGGGGAGTTTCGGACCGCTTTGCGGCTGGAGCGGAGCGCAAAGAATCACTATGCGCTGGCGGCATGTCTGATGGCGCTCGACCGCTACGAGGAAGCGCTGGGCGAGTTGGAGATTGCGTCGCGAATGGATCCGAAGGAGAACCTGTACCGTGCGCGGATGCAGGAAGCGGCGCGCATGATCACGACTTCGAAGTAACGGCATGAGGCACGACAGGCGCGCGTGGAAGTTACGCCGGGGCATGCACTGCCGTCAGTCGCGTTCGATGTGGTGCTTACCTAGAATGCAGTCAAATGGTGCGGTTCGTGCAGGCCGCAAGAACGGAAAAACAATATGGAAGCTACAGGGGCCAAGCAAGCGCTGGAGCGGGTTGCAGACCAGGCAGTCTTGAACGAGAGAAACAGTCCGGCGACGCCTGCGGGATTGAAGGCGAATACGGCCAAGGAAACGAAACTCACGGGGTATGGGATGCCGTGCGCGACTTGCCGTTCCTATTATCCCGCGGACATGCACACTTGCCCCATCTGCCAGTCCAAAGACCGGGTATCGGCGAGAGCGGTCGCACGGGCGGCGGTTGCACAGACGGCACCGGCGGCGCCACTGCCGCAGCCACAGTCCGAGGACGCGCGGTTGCTGGCGGAAGAACGCGAGAGGCTGCGCAACCTTAAGTCCGAGATCTACGCGTCGCATCCGCCCGTCGCTCCGGCAACGTTTCGCTGTGCGCTCGATCAGAACCACACGGGGAGCGTGGAACCTGCCGCCGTGTGTCACAGCTGCTACAGCGCAGCACTTCAGCAAGCGGAACGGGTGGAGGCGGCTTTGCGAATGGATCCCAAAGAAGCGGCCAGGATCGTTTACGACGCCGTGTGGGCCGACCCCTCGGATCCGAATAAAACCTATCTGAACGCGGCCAACGCGCTGCTCACGGAATTGCGCAACCGGGCCGGCATCGTATTGACGCCGGGGGCGAATCTTCCACTCATACACTGACGGGCTGCTGACAAAATCGTTCGCATGGCCAGATCGTCCCGCAGCGGCTGAAGCCGCCATTGAAAACGCAACGCTGGTCGCAGCGGTGAACCGCTGCGCCACCCGAAATCAAATGCACCGGCCTTCTCCGCAGCCTGCCAAGACCTGGTTTCGGCAAACCAATGGGCGATTTCTCAGGCGGCTAGTCGGCCTTCATTTCCACGTAATTCCGCCCGGCCCAAAGTTTGTATCCAGCGTCGGTTTTCTCAAACTTCAATGGAACCGGATGTTTCACTTGATCGTCTTTGTGGCTGGCGATTGACAAGACGTCTGTACCCGCCACGTTCATCACGATAAATTTGCCGTCCTTGAAACCGAAACCGAACGCTCCAGGCTCGATCGCCCCGCCCTCGAACGCCAGCTTGGTCTCGGTGATCAGGAAGCCTTGATACTTTTCAGCGATGGCCGTCGCATATCCGGTCGTATCCACCAGGCCGGCGACTGTGAGTTTGCCAGCGGCGTTCTTGAAGCCGCCAGAATTGCGCATCTGCACCGTCGCGACCTGGCCGGAAAAGAAAAACGATGTGGGAACGGCTTTCTTCAGTTGGTCCGCGGCTAGGACCTGCGCGTCCGCTGGCATGGCGGCCAGTGCGGCCAGCGCGACTAAGATAGCTAATAATGCGGCGATCTTGCCATTCATTTTCATGTTTGCTCCTGTGGAGAATATTGCGTTCGCAGCCGTGTTTCGAATCTCGTCATGACATCTGTGGGTGCGATGGTACACCGTTTTCGTGCAATTTGGCGGTGACCTGCTAAAGCCTGGCCGGTTGGCGGTTCAACAGGCAGGGCTCATCGTCACTCCACAAAATGCATTTTGCCAAACGCTTCCGGCACGTGGAAGTTAGGCTGAGGAGTTCCGGTAGGCCGCCACGCGGAATAGAAGCGTGGCTCTTCCGTGCCTTCCACGCGGTAGAAATTGACGCGCCAGGTGGCAGCTGGGTCAAAGTTGGGGGTGAGCGCGAGCATGGGGATCGCGAGTTCGGCAGCCCAGTAGTGACGCTCGCGGTCAAGCCAGACGGAGCGCTGCAGGCCGCTTTTGAGATCGCTTAACCCTCCAGGGAAAATGTCCAGATCGATCCACATGCCGTTGGGACTGACTTCGAACTCGCGGTAATGCCGAGTATGCGACGGGTCGGGCTGGAGAAAGGCCTCAGCCACGTCGCGGTCCCAGAGATGGTCGCGACGGCCGTTGGGATCGGAATCGTCAAAGAGGAACAGTTCGCGATAGCGGCACTCGAAGCGCAGATACAGACTGCCCGGAGTCCATAGAGCGCGGACTTCGGTCTGGCGCGCGGGATCGGGGTTGAGGCCCCGCCAATCGGCACAGAATGCAATCGGCGGCGCGTTCAACCATTCGGGCGCGGGATGGCGCGCGGAGAGCGGGATTTCGCGGGCAGTCCAAACCGCCGAGATCGTATCGACCGTCGCCGAACGATTTGGTTTCTCCTGGGCCATAATCTTCTGTGCCAACGAGTAAGGTATCGCAATCGCTGGCACCCACATAGTGGCATAGGCAAGAACTTGTGCAAACTGAGAACTTGCTTTGACCGCAACATTCGGATAGTCCGCGCGGAGCGCCCGGCCTATGTTATCGGCATGACTACCAATGCGATACTCGCAGAAGATGAGATCATCGAACCAACCGGCGACATGAAATCCGTTCCCGCAAATCCGAACGAAGCCCGCCGCTGGGAAGCTGTCCTTGCACGCGACAGCTCGCTCGACGGTGCGTTTGTGTTTGCCGTTTCGAGTACAGGCGTTTTCTGCCGTCCGTCATGTCCGGCGCGGCGTCCGCGGCGTGAAAACGTGCGTTTCTTCGATCACGCCATGGCGGCGGAGCAGGCTGGATATCGCGCCTGCCTGCGCTGCCGTCCCAAGGCAGTGGATGGCAATCCGCAGTCGGCGCTGGTACGCGCGATTTGCCGCCACATCGAGCAGCACATAGAAGACCGGCTCACGCTCGGCGGGCTGGCGCGTGTATTTCGGCGCAGCCCATTTCATTTGCAGCGGACGTTCAAGACCGTGCTGGGTGTTTCGCCGAAGGCTTACATCGATGCCTGCCGGCTGCGCCAGGTGAAGCAGAATCTCCAGGCGGGACACAACGTAACGTCATCTCTGTATGCTGCCGGATACGGCTCCAGCAGCCGGCTCTATGAGCGCACAGCCTCGCAAATGGGCATGACGCCGGAAAAATATCGCCGGGGCGCAGTAGCTGCGCTGGTGCGCTATACGATCGCGCCGTCGCCGCTGGGGCGAATGCTGATTGCGGCGACCGACAAGGGAATTTGCGCGATCCAGTTTGCCGATTCCGAGAGCGCGTTGCAGCAGGGATTGATGCGGGAGTTTCCTTTCGCGGTCCGCAAACGCGACGACGCGGCGCTGGCGGAGTGGACAGCAAGTCTTGGCCGCCTGATCGACGGGCAGGAAGCACATCCTTCGCTGCCATTGGATATTCGCGCCACGGCGTTTCAGCGGCGCGTATGGGAGTGTTTGCAGAAAATTCCGCGTGGAGAAACGCGCTCTTATTCCGCGGTGGCCAAGAAGATCGGTATGCCGAAGGCATCGCGCGCAGTGGCTCGGGCGTGCGCGACGAATCCGGTGGCGGTGGCGATTCCCTGCCACCGTGTGGTGCGCGAAGATGGCGACCTAGGCGGCTATCGGTGGGGAGTAGAGCGCAAGGAGAAATTGCTAACGATGGAGAAGAACGGAGCTTAGAACGTGGGCGACGGCTCGTTATAGTCAATTCATTCACAATGCTTCGACCAATACCGCGGAGATTTACTTCGCCAGCACCTCGTACCTTTTCCGCGCCTCTTCGAGCATGTTGAGCACCGACCTCTTCTCGGCTTCCGTGTTCCACGACGTGTTGGTTTGCACGGCTGCGGTCAGGCGGTCCATCCACGCGACGAAATAGGCAGCGTCAGCGGGGCTGTGAAGCGGAGAGCCTTCCACGGTTATATAGATCGGGCTTGTCGTCGCGTAGGGGTAGATATCAAGGATCGGATGCTCCGCCTTGTCACTGAAGGCGCGAAGGACGCACCAACCGCTTGAGTCGATGGGGATGGAGCCATCGACTTGAGCAGAAGTGCGATCGGGATCGAGCCGTAGTTCGCGCGCGATTTTGCCGTTGCAGACGACTTGGAGATGTTCAATGGGAACGATGGAAAACATTTCGGCTGAAAAGTGGACCTCTCGTGACTTATTCTGCTGCGACTTCTTCTCCAGCTTCATTTCGCCGCCGATGGGCTGACCTCCGAGAGAAAACTTTAGCAGAGGGCCGTTGGTCGCAAAGGTGCGGCCGGCTTTGATCGACGCGAGCCAGGGCTCGATCTTCAGGGGCTCTTTCGGCGACGTAACGGGAACCTCGGCATAGACACGATTGAGTCCGATAGCGCCACGCAACGACGCGTAGTTGCCCATGAAATCGGTACCGGCGGCGGTGGGCAGATGGAATCCGCAGTTGAGGAGTTTGTACCAGACTTCGGCGGTCGATTTGTGATCGGAGAAGCCGACGACCTCGATGTAGTCGACTTTGCCGAGTGCCACGTCGGCGGGAAGTTCGTTCGAAAGAGATTCATCCTTAGCCGGATCGGGGAACGTGTCGAAGGGATGAACGTAGCCTACAAGCGCTCCCTGCGCGTGCGCCATATCGGCCACGTCGGCATTGGTGGGATATAGGCTGGCGGCGGCTGTGTTGGGATACGCCGCATATCCAGGAAGCAGGAAGTGATTCGTCAAGTTCAGAAGGCCGAGATGGCCCCAGTAACTCGTATGAAATTCCTGTCCGTGAAGGAGTAAGTGGTCGTTGGTGGAAGCCGGATCGAGTTTTGGAGAGAAATAGGAGATATCGGGGATGCGCTGCTCCTTGTTGACGATCAGGTTCTCGACAATCGCCACACCTTCCGCCTCCGCTTGCTCAATGAGATGCTGCGGCGTGTTGCGGTAGGTTCCGGCATAGTTCATGTGAACGTGAACGTCGCCGCTGACCCAGCGAGTAGAAGCCTCTGGTGGCGAGAGCAGCGCAGCGATTCTAACTTCGAGCTGGGTGGTTTCACCCGCCTTTACATTTACTTTGTTTCGCTCGAAGTGGTTCTCGAAGCCGCGCATGACGTCGACTGCTACTTCGCCTGCGGGCACGATGATTTCCGAAGCGCCGTTGGTGTCGAAATAGTGAGCCTCGAATGGGCGCTCGGAGCGCGTGAAGCTGTCGTCGGCATACATCCAGGCCTCGTCGGGGGCATAGACGCGGCCGTCGGCCGCAGTCACAAAAACGCGCGCGGCTAGCGGCTTTCCCAATGTGTCCAATACCTTCAGTGAAATCCGACCCATCGGCTTCAGGTACTTGCGATCACGCGCCACCACTTCAGATTGTGCGCCGCCGGGAATGGTCTGAATCCACAGCGACGTGTTGCCGCCTCGATTCGAAATGAATGCGATCTCCGTCCCATCGGGAGACCAGCGAGGGTTTGTGTTGTCGTAATCGCCGTAGGAAATCGGGAACGCATCGCCGCCATCGGCAGGCATTACCCAAAGCTGATGCCACGACTGCCCCAGATAGGATGCATAGACCATGCGCTTGCCGTCGGGAGAAAAGTCGGGGCGCGCCTTCCAATTTGTTTCTTCGTAATGAATCTCACGGGCCTCATTTTTATGGCCGGGATCGGCCTTCACGCGCCAGAATCCGCCGGTGCCGTGGATGTGGCCTCGATTGGAAATGAACAGGATCTCCGCGCCATCCCTCGACCAAACAGGGCTAATTTCGTGATCGACTTTGCTGTAGTAGTAGCGGGGCAAATCGCCGATGTGCTCGGGTGTGAGCTGCTCAACGTTGCGGAGGGAACCGTCGGCGAAGTTCGCGACGAAAATGTGAAAGTGACCTTTGTAAGAAGTTGAGACGAAGGCCAGGCGTTTGCCATCGGGAGAAAAGCGCGGCTCGAGGTTGACTGCGCCCGCGGAAGTCATCCGCCGCAGCTGTTTGTCGCGCAGATCGAGCGACCACAACTCGACAGCGTCATGGTCATAGCGATCAAACACGATCCAGCGGCCATCGCTAGACCAATCGGGCTGATAGTCGTAACCGGGCCCGCTCGTCAGTTGCTCGGCGCTCGTGCTGCCAAGTTCCTGCCGCCATAACGAGCCGGCCATGGAATAGACCAGACTCTTCGAATCTGGCGACCAAGCCACAGCGCTGGGACCAGTTGTCAGTTGCGGCAGGTACATTTCCCGGTAGTAGTACGAGTGCGGCAAGTCGATTTGCTTGAGTACGGGCTCACGCTGGGCGAATCCGGCAATCGAGGAAAGAACGAGCGCAAAGAAGAAGCGGCGCATGAAAATTTCTCCGCAGGAAGTAAAGCACAAAATGCTAGTGGGCGCGACGATTTGGGCGCGAACTCACCCGCGAGGTGTCTCGGACTTTTCATACTCAAGGGGTTGAGTTAAGGTCTTAGCCGACGATGAAGCATAAGGTTTGGTTGCTGGCTATCGTGGGCATCGCTCTGAGTGCGAGTCTCAGCGCAGTCAGCATGCTGTTGACACCGCTGCCCGTGGGTCTGCTTTTGACGGTGCGGTGGATCGCAATTGCTTTGATGGCGATTTGCGCTTTGTATAAACGTTCGCTCGCGTTCTGGATTCTGGTGGCGATGGTTGCGGGCGCAGCTATTGGATACGACCGGCCCCACATGGCCGTCCAGTTGCAGCCGCTTGGCGCGATCTTCCTGCGGCTGATCAAGACGATTATTGCTCCTCTTCTCTTTGCCACTCTTGTCGGTGGCATCGCCGGACATGCGGACCTCAAGAAGGTCGGGCGCATGGGAGTCAAGGCGATCGTCTACTTTGAAATCATCACCACTCTGGCGCTGATTATTGGTCTGGCCGCAATCAATATCAGCAACGCTGGCGCCGGCGTGCGGCTGCCAGCACCCAGCGGCGAAATCCTGCCGGTGCAGAAGTTGACCGCAGCGGAGACCATCCTTCATATTTTCCCTGAGAACATTGCCAAGTCGATCGCTGAAGGACAGGTGCTGCAAGTTGTCGTCTTTAGCATTTTGTTCGGCATGGCCCTCGCAATGGTGCCCGAGGAGCGCCGCCGACCCTTGCTGGCGTTGACCGATAGCCTGGCGGCGACGATGTTTAAATTCACGAATCTGGTGATGTATCTCGCTCCGTTCGGCGTGGGCGCGGCGATTGCCTACACCGTGGGCAGCACCGGCATTGGGGTCTTGCTGAATTTGGCCAAACTGCTTGGGACACTTTATGCGGCGCTCGCAGTTTTCATACTTTGCGTGCTCCTGCCAGTGGCGTTGTTAGCGCGGGTGCCGCTGAAAAAATTCATTGCCGCGGTTGCCGAGCCGGTTTCGATCGCATTCGGTACATCGAGTTCCGAAGCGGCTTTGCCGCGCGCCATGGAGGCCATGGAAGGCCTTGGAGTGCCGAGGCAGGTGGTGGCCTTCGTCATGCCGACGGGCTACAGCTTCAACCTCGACGGGAGTACCTTGTACTTATCCCTGGCAGCGATCTTCGTGGCGCAAGCCGCGGGCGTGCACCTTACCCTCGCACGTCAGTTACTACTCTTGGTTACCCTCATGCTGACCAGCAAAGGTGTGGCCGGAGTTTCGCGTGCTGCTATCGTGATTCTGCTCGGGACGGTGGGATCGTTTGGCCTGCCGGCCGAACCAGTATTTATTCTTCTAGGAATCGATCCCCTGATGGATATGGCACGCACCGCGATCAATGTGTTGGGGAACTGCCTGGCCACCGTGGTCGTAGCACGTTGGGAAGGCGATTACGCAGAAGGGGAACCCGCAGCGCCGTTCCGGCTCTAAACTGCCGCGCCAAACGCCTGACAATGCCCGTCCAGCGCGCCTTTTGGACCCAAGGTAACTTCAATTACTGAAGCTCATGGACACGGGGAATCTTTCAGCTTCCGGCGAAAGGTGTGATCTTGATCCAGCAGGGCCGATAAGTGGGAATGAGAACGGAGCCCCCATGGATCAGGAAAACTGGGCAAGCATGGAAGAAATACGGATGCGCATCATGCGAATCACGGAAGACCTGCGAGTCATCCAGAGCGAGCTGAACTGTGCCGCCATGCAAGCACCCACCGACCCGGAACTGCTGGAGTCCTTGGCAGAGCCAACTCAGATGGAGTTGATCAATGAACTCAAGTCCGCGCTCGATCAGATGCGGCACTTCCTGTGGTTCTACATGCAGGTTGTAACCAGCGACTCTGAGATGGGGGAAAAGTTCCGGCAAACAGTGCGCCAGGAGGCTACCGCGCGCACCGCTGAAATCGAACAACAATTCCAGAGCGCGACCGACGCCATTATGTTGCGCTATCTGGCGGATAACCGCTACCGCAAGCCAAACTAGCACCTCCATAGCGCGGCTAAGAAACGCTTCGCACCATGCGGTAGAATCCACGCTTGATGGATTCCCTCGATATACGTCCCGCCGAATCGTCTGACGCCCATCGGATCGCCACCCTCGTCAACACCGCCTTCCGTTCGGAACGCTTCTTTATCGATGCGGACCGGACAGATCCCGAGAAGATAGCTGCACTCCTTCAGAAAGGAAAATTCCTGCTGCTCGTGGCGGGCGATCTGCTGCTGGGCTGCGTGTACACAGAATTGCGGGACGAACGTGGTTACCTGGGGTTGCTCGCAGTCGATCCGAGCCGGCAGCGCACCGGCCTGGGTCGCAAGCTGATTGCGGCCGCGGAAGACCACTGCCGGGCTGCCGGCTGCAAGGTTATGGATCTCACGTTCGTCAATGTGCGGCAGGAGCTACCCGGCTATTACAGGCGCTTCGGGTACGCCGAGAACGGCACTCTTCCCTTCTCGACAGACCAGGCGACACCTAAAATTCCCGTGCACTTGGTACGGATGTCGAAGGCCTTATAGAAAGCGGCTTTGCCAGAGGATTGGTCCAGCGAAAAAAAGGGCGCGCCGAAGCGCGCCCATCAACTGGAGGAACAACATTCAATGAACAACCAGATTCAGTAGGACAAACTTGTTCTCACCTTCCGAAACCGGCCGATTGCATCGATTGCCGCGATATATCGGCAGTTGAGGCAATTCCCTGCATGCGCAGTTTGAATTCGTCGGCGTTCGACGCGTTTTCGAGCGCAGTTTCGTAGTTCACCAGACCGGCCTGGAATAGGTCCCAGAGCGACTGATCGAATGTCTGCATGCCGTACTGCGAAGTGCCTGCGGAAATCGCCTCGCGGATGGCGCGCGTTTTTTCCGGCACCAGGATGCACTCGCGAATATAGGGCGTATTCACCATCACTTCGACGGCGGGGACACGGCCTTCGGCATCGGAGCGCCGGACAAGGCGCTGGCTGATGATGGCGCGCAGCACGGCCGCCAATTGCAGCCGGATCTGCTTCTGCTCGGGCGGCGGGAAGATGGCGATGATGCGGTTGATGCTTTCGACCGCATCCAGCGTGTGTAACGTGGAGAAAACCATATGGCCGGTTTCCGCCGCATGGAGCGCGGTGCCGATAGTTTCCAGGTCGCGCATTTCGCCGACGAGAATGACATCCGGGTCCTGACGCAAGCTGGAGCGCAGCGCCGCCGAAAACGACGGTGTATCGACTTCAACTTCGCGCTGGTTGACGTAGCCCTTTTTGTCGCGGTGCAGAAATTCGATCGGGTCTTCGATCGTGATGATGTGCTCGGCGCGAGTGGAGTTGATGCGATCCACCATGGCAGCGAGGGTGGTGGACTTACCGGATCCTGTGACGCCCGTCACGAGTACAAGGCCGCGCGGCATGTCGCAAATCTGCTCGACCACCTTGGGCAGATACAGTTCATCGAGCGCCCGAATCTTGGTGGGAATCACGCGGAGTACGAGGCCGACGTTGCCGCGCTGCTGAAACACGTTGACACGGAAGCGTCCCAGGCCCGCCACACCGTAGGCCATATCGATTTCCGTGGTCTCTTTGAATTTCTGTTTCTGGCGAGCGGACATCATGCTGAAAGCCATATTCAGCATGTCCTCGGCGGAAACGCGCGGCTGGTCGGTGAGGGGAAACAGATCGCCATCAATGCGCAGGTGCGGGTAGTTGCCAACCTTCAGGTGCAAGTCGGAGGCGCGCCGCTCCGTCGAAATTCGCAGTAAGTCGTCAATATTCATGCGGACGGGATTCCAGCCACTGTGGCTATCATGACCGGAAGCGGCGGCGGCGGCGAGATGACGGAGGTAACGCGACTTCGGCTATTGGCTTTTAGCCGGCTACCAGCTTTGGTCGCCCGTGGACGCGGGTGGATGTGCACGGATTCTGTTGACTTAGTCCAGTGACTTAGCTAACCTCGCTTCATGGAAGTCAATGTACATGAGGCAAAGACACAGCTCTCCCGGCTGCTGCGGCGGGTGGCCGAGGGCGAGGAGATCACGATTGCGCGGGCCGGGGTGCCGGTAGCAAAGCTGATTGCGGTCAAGCCTGCTGGCGGATCGCGGCCAATGGGCATGGATGAAGGCAAGATTTGGATCGCCGACGACTTCGACGCTCCACTCCCCGAATTCGAGGCCGCAATTTATGCCGAAATGCCGGAGATCAACTTCTCGCCAAAACACGCGCCGCGTCCCGACGCCAATTCTCATCGGAGGAAAGGCAGGAAAAAGGCGTGAGGTATCTGCTGGATACGGTGGTCTGGCTCTGGAGCGTCTGGGAACCGGAGAGAATCAGACGCAAGGCGCTGACAGAAATCACCGACCTCTCGAATGAGGTTTTTCTCTCGTCGGCAACATCCTGGGAGGTCGCAATCAAAGCGGCGGCGGGTAAACTCAAACTGCCGGAGCCTCCTGGATCCTATGTTCCGCGCCGCATGGCCGACCAGGGGCTGCGGCCGTTGCCGATTTCTCATGCGCATGCCCTGGCCGTGTTTGGGCTCCCAGTCCACCACCGTGATCCATTTGACCGCTTGCTCATCGCTCAAGCCAAGCTGGAGGAGATGATCCTGGTGACCGCTGACCGCATGATTGAAAAATATCCCGTAGAAATCCTCTGGGCCGGGCGATAGGAAAAAGCCGCCTCGGCAGCATGGTCGCTGCGTGAGGCGGCTTATCTGCAAACGCTTCGCGCGGACAAGAGTGTCCGCACCACACAGCCCGCGATACGCAATCAGGCGGCGCTGGTTTTCGATCCCGGCATCTGGAACGGCTCGTCGTAGCTGCCGCCGTAGATCTGCGGAACCTTCGATCCCATGGGCCGCAGATAGGTGGCCAGTTCGCCACGATGGTGAATGCTGTGGTTGTTCAGGAAGCCGAGATAAAACGCCGCCGGCAGATTGAACACTCCCAGAAAATCGACTGGCGTGGCTAACTGTACAGGAGACATGGCGCGGACGCGCTCGATTCCACGTTTCATCTCGCGGTCATACCAGGCAACGAGTTCCGCAATGTTGGCGGGTTTATTGGCGCGGGCCGGTTCGTCCATGGCGAACTTCATGTCGGCGATGGCATCGAGAAATTGAACATCGGTGTTCGCGAGGTGCCAGGCCAGTTCCCAGGCAGTGCGGGCGTGCGGATCGGGCTTGTGGTCGCGTTTGTCGTTGGGAATGGCAGCGATCACTTTCTTGGTGGTTTCCATTTCACGGGCAACGCCGTCGAGCATCATGGCGCAATAGATGGAAACGAATTCGGGAGTTGGCGCGTGGCTGGGAGCGGGCATGAAGTTTCTCCTTCGAATTGGGGATAGTCAGACGTTGCCGTAGTGGCGGCCTGTATTGTAGTCGAAAGAAAGGCGAAAAGCAAGACTGATGAAAGTGTGTCAAAGAATCGGCCCGAGGTCAGGCTTAAAGGTCAGAACCAAATCATCCACGAATTTTGATTAATTGATGCAGCGATGGAAGCAGCGCCTCACTCTGCGGAGCCTTCGCCTCGCTGATCGCTTTCTGAACGTCGAAATCCACATTCTGCTCCACCTGTTCATCAAACCCTGCGAAATGTGGGTCGCTTGCCTTGAGCAGGAACGGCCAAGGGTCGTGCATCCAATCAGCGGTGAAAAGACAGTCATGGTGAGTGGTCAAGAGGGTGCGGTGCTTGTCGATGTTATCAAGCTCATGGATTCGCCAGAGCGGATCGTTCCCGCCTTTGTACGGCTTGAGCCTCTCGATTCGTTCTATAGCCGCATCCCGCATACCCTTTACTTTTCCCCGCTTGATCAAATCGCGGTAAGCAGCTTCATCCTTCGCAATCGGGAACCCGGTTACGCCAGATGTAGGCTGGCTGCCAGCAGCAAGAACGAGCTGCCCACACAAATGGTCAAGAGCAGTTCGCAGGTTGTGGATCACGTCGCCAGCGGCGGCAAGCGCATCGAACGGCTCCACGGGAAGCCCGTGCATATTCTGGATGCTTTGGCCATGAGCCTGCGGATCACCCTTGGACAGAATCACGTACACTTGCTTTCTCCCAAAATCCAGGAGGCTGAGTTCGAGATTACGGAGATGCTTCTTGGCCCGCTCGATTTTTACTCGAACAAGAATAAGTCTGTCGTCGGCAGAGAGTGCCATACGACAGGATAATGCGAAAGGCTACCGGATTTCAGGGATAATTACCAAGCGGAAACCACGGCACGCGCAACCAGCCAGCGCAAGAAGAGCTCAAATACTCTTGTTGCACCCTCAACCCTGATTGGGTTGTCTCCTGCCGCCGTTCAATTACACAGCCACAGGCTGTTTGGAAGTGACCGGCACTGGCGTCAGCCAGCCGTAGCGGTCCGCCTTCTTGCCGTGCACGATCCCGTAGAACTCATCCTGGATTGACTTGGTTATGGCGCCAATCTTCCCGTTGCCCACCAAAATCTTATCGACCGACCGAATGGGCGTAATTTCGGCTGCGGTGCCGCTGAGGAACGCTTCATCGGCGATGTAAAGCGATTCGCGCGGAATCGGCTGTTCAGCGACAGGAATGCCGAGGTCGCGAGCAATCTGCAGCACGGAATCGCGCGTAATGCCGGGCAGCACGGAATTACCGAGCGCCGCCGTCCGCAAAACGCCGCCACGCACCACAAAAAGGTTCTCGCCCGAACCTTCACTCACGCTGCCGTTCACGTCGAGCGCAATCCCCTCGGCATAGCCGTTGACGATCGCTTCCATCTTAATGAGCTGCGAGTTCATGTAATTTGCGCCGGCCTTGGCCATCGTGGGTAGCGTGTTGGGAGCAATTCGAGTCCAGGAGGAGATGCACACATCCACTCCCTCGCTCGCGTCGGCCCCCAAATATTTTCCCCACGGGTAATTGCAAATGTAGACTTCCACCGGCAGTTTGAGCGGATTCACGCCCACATCGCCATAGCCGCGCAGGATCACGGGACGAACATAGCAAGGCCAAACGCCATTTCGTTTGACTAACTCAAGCATGGCGGCAATCACTTCGTCGCGAGTGAAAGGAATCTCGGTGCGATAGATGCGCGCGGAATCAAGGAGCCGTTGAATGTGCTCAGTAGCGCGGAAAATCGCCGGTCCGGCAGGCGGAGCGTAGCAGCGAATGCCTTCAAATACCGATGAGCCGTAGTGCACCACGTGCGACATCACGTGGATCTTGGCATCGTCCCACGCAATGAACTTCCCGTTGTGCCAGACGTTTTCCGTCTTCTGAATGGGCATGAAGGCTCCTTAGTGTGTTTCGGGATGCAGTGGAAGCGGCTTCCATCCAAGAACGGCCAATGCGGTCTGCGCCAGGGCCGGGCGGAATACCGCATCGCTCGCTCTCCCCGGCCAATGCTTGCCGTCAATGCTACAGAAAGCCGAACGGCTCAGCAGGGGAAGAGCAACTTCCTTGTGAATTATAACGTGGGGCACAGCGAGAGCAATGACCCAAAACGGCGATATTGTTCCGCAGACATTGAGATGGAGCGCGCTAGCCGATCAGTGGGTGTACGGCGGGCCGGCTCGGGCCCGCTATGGGTTCGCGTTGCCGGGGTTTCCTGGTGTTGCGCTGGGAAGGCCGACCGCAGAAGCAGAGGAAATGGCCGCCGTTGATGGAGCAATACCCGCAACGCCCGCCTTCGGCTTCCCGCCTATTTCGTCGCCGCGGAAGTACTCGCCTTTGGCGCGCGCGCATTTCGGGCATGGCGGCATAGGGCTTGGAGTAATCGTTATTGGCATTCCAGAAGAGAAAACCAACACCTCCCTTTTGTTTGGCGACCTCGACCTGCACTTCAACATACTTGGGAGAATAGGTCTTCGTTCGCCAGGCAAAGGCCTGCAGCCAGGGACGAATGACCACACCGCTGTCCTTGGTGATCAGCTTGAAACGGTCCATGGATTCGCCGATGAAGTGCTCCGGCGCGTCGCCCGGTTTGTCGTAGCCATCCATGCCGAAAAAGTGCGAGGGATAGATCATGGGCGAGAGCACGTCGCAGTGCTTGGCCATGGCCACGATGTCCTGTCCGGTATGGGCAAGGTCAACCGGCCGCTGCCAGGCCATCACGCCGAACACGTCCAACGACAGCAGCACCCCGGTGGGGTGGATTTGGGCGTAAGCGCGTTTTAGGAAGTCTGCAATCACGTCGGAGCGCTGCATCGGCGATTGTGCTGATCGTGTCGAAGGCTGGGCCATGCCCCGACTGGACGATGCCTCGCCCCTGGTCGGGACGAAGCCCCGCCGCCACGGGACCGGGATCCGCCTGGAAAGCGAATTCGGCATCCTTCTGGTCGCCTTCCGCGGGGAAACGCACATAGTCGAACTGAACTTCGTCGACTCCGGATTCGGCCACGAACTTGGCAAGAGCGATGTCGTAATCCTGCGCCTTTGTAGTTGGAGGGATCGGTCCAGACCAGCTTGCCGTTCTCGCGCCAGGGCTGGCCGGTTTGACGCGACTTGACGGCCAGTTCGGGATGAGTGGTGACCAGGTGCTCATCGCGGAAGATGGCGATGCGGGCGATGGCGTGCATGTTCTGGGAATGGAGAAAGCGAATGAACTTAGGCAGGTCGGAAATGTAGTGGCGCTGACCAGCAGCAAGCGGGTGATCGAAGGCGATGTTGACGATGCCGTCGCTATCCTTGATATCGAAGACAACCGCGTTGCCCCCGACTTCACGCCAATGTCGGATAATGCGCGCGCCGTGATCACTGCCGGCCATGACACCGGTCAAGTAAACCGCCCGGACTTCAAAATCTCTTGCAACTGGCACCGGCTTCTCTACAATAGGCGATTCGAGAATTCCGGGGATGAGAATTTGTTCTCCGGGTTTGAGGAAAACGCCCTGCCGATTGCCATTCGAGGATCGGATGGCTTCCGCCAGTTCGAGGGAAGTCAGATACTTCGTCTTCCTTAGAAATTTGCGGGCGACCGAGGGGATACTGTCTCCGCGCTGCGCCTGGTACAAATTGTCTCCCGGGGGCACGACCAAGGGAGCGGGCGGCTGGGATTGCCTGGCGGTGGTGGTTTTGGCCTGGATCACCTTCGCGGCGTGCGGATTCTCGCCAAGAGCGGTGGGAGAAACAAAGCTAAGAGCGGCTAAAGCCAGCCGGGACAGGAAGGCGGCAGCACTGAGAAGCGAGAATCTGGGCACGGATATTCTCCGGAATGAAGTCCTTGTCGATTGTGGCCGGGGGTAACCAAGCCCGCCAGTTACCGTGGGCCCAAGCGAGAGTGGCTTAGAGGACATGTGCAGATGGACAACTGGGCAGGGTGGAAGTTCCCCGCCGCAGGCTGCAAAGAATTGCTCTTGGGGAAACCTGGAGTATCGAGGCCCTTTGTCGAGATGCCAGCTAGACGCATCTAAAACGATGAGAAACAGGGGAATAGGGCGTCGCCAGAGGTTGGCGAATGGCTTGCACAAAGAGGGGTGTAGGGGCGGCGAAACAGGGCGTTCCGTCCCGGGTGACAAAAATGAGCAGTTTCCCAAAAGACATGCTTTTCCCGGAAAGGAAACAGGGGCCTGAACTGATGAGAACGAACCTTGCAACCGTGCTCGACCCGAGCCGCCGCAGCAGCGATGCCCGAGAGTTTGAGGCAAGCTTGAGCCGCAAAATCGTGGGCCAGGATCAGGCGCTCGAAAAGGTCGCCGAAATCTATCAGATGTTTCTGGCGGGCATGAATGCGCCGGGCCGTCCGGTAGGCAATCTCCTGTTCCTGGGACCGACAGGTTCCGGCAAGACTCGCGTGGTGGAAGCGATGGCCGAGTCGCTGTTCGGGGACGCGCGCGCGTGCAGCCGCAGGCTAAAGTGAAACGTGCTGCCTTTGCCTGCTTCGCTTTCAACCCCGATCTGGCCGCCCATCATCTCCACCAGGCTCTTGGAAATAGAAAGCCCCAGGCCCGTGCCCCCGAACCGCCGCGACATGGAGGCATCGGCCTGGGCAAACGGTTTGAAGAGGCTCTTCAGGCTGGCCGGGGCGGGATGCCAATGCCGGTGTCGCGGACAGAAAATGTCAGCAAGGCCGAAGGGACAGGGGCAGGAATTACCGATTGGGGAGCAGAGCTTGGAAATGGGACACTGGGAACCGGGTCGGCCCTACATCTTCCGATCAGCCCGATCTTCACTTCCCGATTCCAGGCCCTTTATCCCTGCCGGCCCCCCTGACTTCCACCTTGCCCTGCTCGGTGAACTTGATGGCGTTGCCGGCCAGGTTCAGCAGGATCTGCTGCAAGCGATGCGGTCGCCCACCACCGCTTCGGGCGTCTCCTCGGGACATCGCGGCAGGAGAAGGTCAGGCCCTTCTCGTTTGCCCGCACGGCAAGCATGCGCGTAAACTGGTCCAGCATCCGACGCAGGCTGAAGGGGGCCGATTCCAGCTGCAGCGTGCCCGACTCGATCTTGGCCGAGTCCAACAAGTCGTTCAGCAGCGTCAAGAGCAGGTCGGCCGATTCCTTGACCGTTTCCAGGCAGTCCCGGACGACCGGGTGGTCGCCTTGGGCAGGGCCACGTCGATCATGCCCAGGATGGCGTTCATGGGCATGCGCAGTTCGTGGCTCATGTTCGCCAGAACTGGCCCTTGGCCGCGTTGGCGGCCTCGGCGGCGCGGGCGTGTTTCCTTGAGGTTTCCAAAAGACGGATGGCGCTGCATGGCGATGGCCACGTGGTCGGCGACGGCCTTCATCAACGCCAACTCGTCGTCGGCGAAGGCCGGCCTGGTCCGGCAGCCGAACGAGAGCGTTCCCATGACGCCGC